>JAZTYX010000054.1:0-65834 GCA_045637095.1 Clostridia bacterium
AGAAGAATTGTTAAAAGAATTTAATAGAATACACAATAGATATAGCACAAGGATACTAGACAAGTTTGTAAGTATTATGGTATGGGTAACTGTTGTGTGCGATATATTAATTTTATGGGCAGTTGGATTTGAAGCGTTTAATCTAAACTTAATATTAGCTAATATAATATTTGTAATTCTTGTATTAGGCACAAGGACAGATATCGTATCAGATTTTGTAACTAAGCTTTTTCTAAAATCAGATAAGATAAACTTAAATGCTAAGGTAAAGCAAACTTTTACAAAAGAAGCGGTAAGTACAGTAGATGAATTTACTAGTAGCACAATACCATATAGCAAACTATACAAAGTAATGGAAACAGATAAGTATATTTTCTATTACTTAAATAAAATGCAAGCCGGCATTGTAGTAAAGGGAAATAATACTAAAGAGGAAATAGAGTTTATTAAAGAAGCATTAAAAGAAAATGTAAAGAAATATATTGTATATAACAAGTAGGTGGATTATGTCTAAAAGATTTATAGTAGATTCAAAAAATATTAAAAAAGTAGATAACAACATTAGTATATTTGGTGATGAAGCACATCACATTAATGTATTAAGATATAGAGTAAAAGATAGAGTGTATATAAATGAATACGAAGTTGAAATAACTGACATGGATAAAGATTTTGTAACTGGAGTTGTTGTTGGTAGCCTAGAAGAAAAAGGTGTACCTAATACAAATGTTACTTTAATACAAGCATATCTTAAATCAGATAAGATGGAATATGTAACTCAAAAAGCAGTAGAACTTGGCGCTAAAGAAATACTACCAGTGCTTTCTAAAAATTGTGTTGTAAAACTAGATGAAAAAGATAAAGCAAAGAAAGTAGAGCGACTAAATAAAATTGCTAAAGAGGCAGTAGAACAATGTGGAAGAACAGACGAAGTAGAAGTGTTAGATGTAGAGAATTTGCTTAAGGTAGATTATTCTAGATTTGATGTTGTATTAATTTGTCACGAAGCAGTAACAAATAGTCTTAAAGAGGCAATAAAAGAAATAAAAGAGTTTAATAATATAGCAGTAATAGTAGGTCCAGAGGGTGGACTAGATGAGAAAGAAGTAGAAGAACTTTTAAAGAATAAAAATGCATATGTAGTAAGTCTTGGAGAAAGAGTTCTAAGAGCTGAAACAGCAAGCTTTAGTATTCTTAGCATACTTTGGTATGAATTAGGATAACTTGACAGATTACATAATGTATAGTATAATATGTGAGCTTGAAATAACGAGACTAAATTCATAATTGGAGGACGGTATGAAGCTAATAATCTATATAGCTTTAACAGCATTGGCAACTTGCGTATTATCGCAAACATTAAAACTTCTTTTCAACACAATGGTAAACAAAACGAAATTTAGCCTAAGGAAGATAACATCAGATGGCAATTATCCTTCAAGTCATACAGGATTTGTAACAAGTGTAACAACTATTTCATGGATATATACAATACGGGAAATCTTAAACTCAGAAAATGCTAATATTAGCGTTTGGTGCTCTATGGCATTTACTGCTCTTGCAGTGGTAATCATAAGAGACGCACTGGGTGTAAGATATACTGTACAGAAACTCTGTGAAACTGTGACTAAACTTGCAGAAAACTCCGAACATGCAGAAGAGATAAAAAAAGAGATGGATATTAAATCTGGACATAAACCTTATGAGGTTATGGGCGGAGCAATCTTAGGATTTATCGTAGCGGGCTTTACATCGTGTATTTACTACAAATTGTACAAGCTTTTGCCTATTGCAATTGTGGCATTTGTGCTTTTCATTGTGGTATCTCTCATGTTGCTAAAGAAAAAAAGAAAAGAAAATGCAGCCTAATTAAAAATTAGGCTGTATTTTTTGCACTTTTTGTGATAGAATACACACATAATATATAACGGAGAAATAAATGGAAAAAAGATATATTAGCGAGGGTAGATATAAAAAGAGTAGCGCAAGAAAACGCCGTGACATTAAGAAGATAAGAAAAAAAGTGGTTGCGGATGTAGAAAATAAAAAGAAACTAGAAAATAAAAAGGCTGCTACTAAAAAGATTGTAAAAAAGAATAAGAAAAAAATAAGTCCTAAAGTGAGAAAAGAAATGCGCATTAGAAGACGCAATACTTTTACTTGTATTCTTTTAATAATATTAATAGTGATAATATCTAGAGCAATATTAAAAGATGAAGGTGAACCGTTCATACCGAACTTTTGGGCGGAAGAAGAAAATGAATCAGTACTAACTTTAGGAATAATTACAACAGACGATTTAAGAGATGAGAATACAAATAATATAGTCTTAAAAGAATTAAAACATTATACATCATATATGTTACTTAAGATAAATGAAGATTATACATTTACATATGATGTACTAGAAAATATAGAAAAAACAAATGAGAAAGAATATATATTAAAGATAAAAAAATCTAAAGAATACACACCAGAAAGTATAAAGAATATTATTCTATCATATATGGTAGATGAGAAATCTGTATATTATCCAAATGTAAGTAATATAGAACAAATAGTAGCGGGAGAAGGTGCGTTAACTATTACGCTAAAAGAACAAGATCCATACTTTGTATATAATCTTGAATTGCCGGTTGGTAATACATTAAATAAAGATTATGTTGTATCTGCTGAAGCAACAGCAATGGCTAAAATATACGAAAGAACAAAAGCTGCAGATAGAACATTACCAAAAAGAATAATAGTAAAAAGATATAAAGATATGTACGCCGGAGTAGAAGCATACAAAAAAGCGGAAATAAACATATTAATAACTAATCAAAAGAATGTACAAAATATATTAGGTAAATATGAATATAACGTTTCTACTGTAAAGACGGGAGAAAGCGTATTCTTATTATTTAATCAAAATTCAGAATTGATTTCTAGAGATGAAATACGTAAAGTTTTAGCTTATGGAATAAATAGAGATAGTATAATAAAAGACACAATGCAGTCTTTAGCAGAAACAATAGATTTACCATATGTTTATGATAAATCAAAATATAAATACGATATTTATGCGGCAGAGAATCTACTTCTTTCAAATGGGTATACAAAGGTAAATAAAGTTTATACTAAAGATAAGAAAAAAGTAGAACTAACATTAATAGTAAATAAAGAAGATGAAGAAAAGGTAGCTATAGCTAATACAATAAAGAATAACCTTACAGCTTTGGGTGTAAATATAAATGTAGAGAAGCTAACAAAGGATGAATTAAATAAAAGAATAACAAAAGGAACATACGATTTAGTTCTTGCAAATGTTAATCTAAACAATAATCCAAACATAAACTTCATAACATCTAAATTATACCTAACAGAAGGAATAAAAACGGCATTAGAAGCAATTAATATATCTGACACGGTAAATTTACCACAAGAAATTAAAAATGCCTCAAACACGATGTCAGAAAGTATTAGCACTATTGGTATAGTAGCTAAAACAACATATGTGATCTCAAATAAAAACTTAACAGGTTTAACAGATATTAGTTACTTAAACATACTTAAGAATTTAATATAAAATTAAATAATAACACCATACTCAAAGTGTGGTGTTATTTTGTTGAAATTTATGTTAACTTGTGGTATAATAATTCTCGTAACAAAAAAATATAGTCCTAACTTAAAAGTGCGGATGTGAAAAAGGAGATAGTATGAATTTTTACAAAAAAGTAATTCTAAAACACGTACCGGAGTTTCAAAAACTAACAGAAGATGAGCAGCGGATAAGTGTAAAGATGCATAAGCATAAATATATTGCTATGTGGATTTCTGCACTTTTTGCAACAACATCTTATCCAGGCATCATAACATTAGTTTTGAGTGCAGCAACACTTGTGATTCTAAACTTTGTAAATGCAACAGTTGGTAACATTTTGTTCTGGATAACTTTCCCGTACAATCTTTTTGTATGCGCTATGTATTTCTATTGGTTCCGTAGGGTAATAATCAAAAAGGATACAAACCAAGAGTATTACGAGAGACTTTTTGATTTCTTTACCAAAGCATGGTTATATAACTACAAAGTTGTAACCAAAAAAGATTGGAGAAAGCTTAAAGCTACAAACAAGACGCGGTATAACGCGTACAGAACAGAGGAGTCTAATCATCATTGCTATAGCGTAACATATGAATTAGCAAGAATTATTGCTAGTACTGATGTTAAAATTGTTTGGATTTTTATGGAGTCTTGGTGCTCTAAATGTGGCCATGCAATTTTAATAAAAGGTGACTATGTATACGATAGCAATATGAGAAGAACTTACAAGAAAGATGAATACTTCAGATACTTTAAGGTCCAAATGTTTAACGAGTTTGATTACAATGAGTGGTCAACGTATGCTGAACTTAAGCAAAGTGAAGCTTGGCAAGCTTTTGGTATTTGGTGTAGACAACTTGGTGGTAAACGTGATACAGATGATGAGCAGGAGTGAAAAACCCTGCTCATTTTTTATACAATTTAATAATTTTATACTTGACACCAATTAACAAGTGTGTTATTATATATGAGTACCGATTGTGGTCTCGTAGCTCAGTTGGATAGAGCAACGGCCTTCTAAGCCGTGGGTCGGACGTTCGAATCGTCTCGAGATCACCAAGGTAAAAATAAACTGTAAGTTAAACTTACAGTTTATTTTTTTATATTTATCTTGTTTTTAGAATTCTTTTATTATTTCTTAATTATTTGTGTTTTCCGTTTCTTTTCTCATAAATATATTCTTAACAGTTTCTCCTACAAGTATAGGGAAGAAGAATTTTACAATCTTAGTAGCTAGAATAGAGAAAGCTATTGCTAGTATAGATACTAAGAAGGAAATTAAAACTTCTACAAATATATTACTGTTCTTCATAAGTGTAGATACTATGCCTAGTTTTGATTGAAATAATACAATTAACAACTTATGGAATATTAAAATACCCATTGTATTTTTTCCTATATACTCTAGCAATTTATTATTATCTATTTTATATGCTATATATACAGCTGTTAGAGATAATGTTATTCCACTTAAAAGTGAAAGTGGAAGACTTCCTAATGTTAGAACTCTATAACTAACAGTTATATTTGATAATGCACAGATGCATCCTACTATTGCTAAAATGAGTATATAATACCAATGCTTAAATATATATTCTTTCAAATTAAATTTATTAAATATGTAACCTATATAAAATACGGGACCTAGTATTAATACTTGGTTTATACACATTGGCAGTGTGATGTTTAAGTAGTTATAACAAAGAAATGAAACTATGAGCGTTATACCAAGAAGTATAATTGAATGAGATTTTTTCTTGCTTGTTAATTTTATTAATAAGTAATATATACAAACCATACTAAATAACGCAGGTAAAAACCATAACGGTCTGTTTTGTTGAAGTCCATCTCCAGAAGCGTATATAATGTTAAATACTGTTTCTTTTAGATTAAAAGTAGTTGCTTTATCTAAGGTTGAACCAACAAATTTTCCAAGTAATGCATATGGTATTAAAAAAGCTAGTGCCCAGAAATAATAGGGTATCATTATTCTTTTGAATTTGTTTGTAATAAAGTCTTTAATCTTTTTATTTGTACTAAATGTATATCCAGATAAAAAGAAAAATAGATAAACATGAAAGCTATATACAAACTTGAATACATTGCTACAATGCTCAGAATATGCAACCGAGTGACCTAATACTATAAATATTATAGCGAAAGCTTTAGCTATGTCTATAAAGGATAGTCTAGTATTTTCTTTATTCATTTTTCCTCCTTGTTTTAAGTTTTAACTGATAATGAATATATTTTACTACAAGCTATTATTACGGTCAATAATATACATTAGTTTGCAATAGACAAAATAAAACCTACTGTTTTGCAGTAGGTTAATTTGTTATTTAAGTAATTCTCTAGCAGTACCAAGAGCGCTAAATGCTGAGCTTGTATCAAATGGAATAAATACTTTGTTTGCAGGTCCTTCTGCGATTTTTTCCATTGATTCTAAAGACTTAATAGCAACAAGTTCTTTAGTTGGTTTTGCAGTATTGATTGCACCATAAACTAATTCTATTTCTTGTGCTTTAGCTTCAGCTATTTTCTTTATTGCTGCTGAAGTACCTTCGGCTTCTAACATTCTAGCTTCTCTTAAACCTTGAGCACGTCTAATGCTAGATTCTTTTTCAGCTTCAGCTTCTAATATTTGTGCTTCTTTTTGTCCTTCGGCGTGAGTTATAGCTGCTTGACGGCTACCTTCAGCTTCAAGAATTAAAGCTCTTTTATTTCTTTCAGCATTCATTTGTTTTTCCATGGCATCACGAACATCCTTTGGAGGAGTGATGTCTTTAATTTCAACTCTATCTACTTTACAACCCCATCTATCTGTTGCTTCATCAAGCACTTGACGAAGTTGAGCGTTTATTAAATCTCTTGAACTGAATGTACTATCTAGATCCATTTTACCAACAATATCTCTTATTGTTGTAATTGCTAAGTATTGAATACCTTTTCCAAGGTTTTCAATTTCATAAACAGATTTTACTGGATCCATTATTTGAAAGAACACAACTGTATCTATTGTAATAGTTACGTTATCTTTTGTGATAACTTGTTGTGGTGGAACATCCATTGTTTGTTGTTTCATATTTACGATAGCTCTTACTCTATCTACAAAAGGGAAGATGAAGTTAAGACCAGCTGATGCAACCTTGTGGAATTTACCAACTCTCTCTATAACATATACTTCCGCTTGTCTTACTACTTTAATAGAAAATGCTACTATTACCATAAGTAGTAAAAAGGCTCCTAAAACATACCACATAAAAATACCCTCCTTTATTCAGTATATTCTTTAATTACTAGTTTTACGCCGTCGATTGAATCTACTATAACAGTTTCATCAACTTTGAAAGTTTTCTTATCTCTAGATATTGCTGACCAAATTTCACCTTGGACTTTAATTTGTCCCATGTTATCTGGACCAACTATTTCTTTTAATACAATACCAGTTTTTCCTATTAAACTGTCTGAGTTTGTAGGCAGGTCTTTTGTCTTAAATAGTTTTGCAAATACTGGTCTTAAAAATATGACAAGTAATGTTGTAGAAACTATAAACACTCCTATTTGTACTGCAATAGAATCACAGAACAAACTAACAAGGAATGTTAAGAAAGCTCCAACACCAGGGAAAAAGAATAAGAATCCCACTGTTAGTATTTCAATTACAAGGCACAAAGCACATAATAATAGCCAAATGGCAGTAGGTGACATATATAATCCCTCCTTTATTATGTATTACCCTATATGTCCATATTATATATTATTAATATAAAAAAATAAATAGTTTTTTTAAGATATTGTATATTTATAAAATTAAATGTATAATTTGGTTATGAAAACAAGGGTAATTGAAAAAATAAATAATAGTTATATATATGTAGTAATATTAGCAGTATATGTCATTGTAACGCTTGGTATATCTATGCTAATTACAAAACCAAATAACAAAGAGACAAACATAATCGTTAATGGCGAGACCTTGAACTTAAAAAACGGTGTTGTAAATATAAAAGGGACAAGATATATTACTAGAAAAGACATAGAAGAAAATTTTTTCGAACATGTTTTTTACGATAAAATTTCTAGAACTTTAATAATTACTACATGGGATGAAAAAATAAAAATAAAAAAAGGTGACACAGGTACTATAGAATACGAAGCAGAAACTGCATATAGCATAAAGAATTTGGCAGAAAAGTTAGGCTATGAGTATATTGAAGATGCTAAAACAAACGATGTATACATATATAACTACACAGAACAAGATGTTAAAATAAAGAAAAATAGAGTAGAAGTGTATAGTTTGGAGAATAAATGTGTTGTTGGTGTTGTGGAAAAGAAAGACAAAATAACACTACTTGAAACAGAAGCTGTGTATAAAGAGAGCAAAGACAAACTACTTACAGTAAAAATAACAGATAAAGATGGCAAATCGTATATAGCAAGAATAAGTAAAGATAAGGTGGAGTATATCCCAAAAGTTAAAGATCTTATAAAAACAGATAAAGATATGATTGTAATTACACATGTAGAAAACAAGGTGGCAAGTACAACAGATTTGACTAAAGTAGACGCGTTAGCTATAGAGATGTTACAACTTAATTCATCAAATAAGCTAACAACTAAAAAATACACTTTACCAGATGCTAAAGATGTAGATGTATATGCTGTAATAGATAATGGATATAAGTCTACAGGTTTTGATACAAATATAATTACTGACCTAGTTCATAGCGATAAAAATAAGGAAATAGTTGCAGAACAGGTAATAGATTTTGTAATGGAAAATGAACTTGCTGGAATTGTAATAGACTTTAAGAAATTTAAGAAGTCAGATAAGGATTTGTTAGAGCAATATATAAAAGAATTAGCTGTATTAATGCATGCTAATAACAAGAAAATACTAGTAAAAATGCAAGCTATTGATTCGTACAATATTATAGATATAGAATATTTTGTAGATCAGATAATATTGCAAGCCTATGGAACAAGAACGGTAGCTTCTAAAACAGCAGGTTCTCATTCATCTATTATTTATATAATGGAAATGATGGATGAAATAGAGAAAAATGTGTTAGATAGAAAAAAGATAATATTAGAAATTCCAACATATTCAATTTTATGGACAGAAAGAGGCGGAACAATAATAAATGCAGAAGAATATTCTATGCAAGCAGTAAATGAATATTTGAAAGAAAATAATATTACACCAGAATTTAATAAGGCTTCGGGACAGAACTATGTTAGCTATACTAAAGGAATAATTACATATAAAATGTGGTTAGAAGATGAATTTAGCATAGGCAAGAAAATGGGAATGGCATATTACCAAGAATTTGCGGGAATATGCATATACAAAAGCGGAGAAGAATTAAAAAGCATCTATAGTATAACTATAGAATAGAGGAGGATATATGAAAAAAAGAGGTGTTACTCTAATTACTTTAAGTATAATTGTAGCGGTAATGGCTATTCTTACAGCAGTAACAATAACTATAGGAACAGACATACATACAGGTGCGCAAAAAGCTAGATTTCAAGCTGAAATAGCTCAAATTGAAATACTTACAAGTAATTATATAAGAAGAAATTCTGGAAATGATTTTACACCATATACATGGAATGTTACATCGCTTTCAGGTTATGATGAATCTCAATTTGAAGGTGAAATAATAACAGGTGGCAACATTAATGTATATGTAGTAGACTTAACAAAGATAGATGCAGAAGAAGTAAACGATGGCCTTTTAGAAAATGGTGCAAATGATAGATATTTGTATTCTGAACAGACAGGTCATGTGTATTATGAAAAAGGCAAAACTTTTGGTAGTAAAGTATACTACAGAGTTTCAGAATTAGAGGAGTAGATGAAGATGAGATTAAAAAAAGGAATAACAATGGCTATGCTTGTTGTTATAGTTGCAGTGCTAGGAATATTAGCAACTGTAACAGTAACATCCATATCTAATAGTTATACAAACTCTAAATTAGCTATTTGGACATCCGAAATTAGTATTGTACAAGATCTGATGAAAGAGAAAAGAGATAACCTATCAAATATTTTAATGGATGAAATAACATTTGATGTTTCGGGTATATCTCAAACAACTTTAGCAGAACAATTTTCTGGAGAAACAATAATATCAAATAAACTTACATTAAAAGAAATAAATCTTGCGGCTATTGGAGTAGACAATGCGTTATATGGAGTTCACAAAGATACATTAGATATATATGCGTATTCTGAACTAACAGGTAGGGTGTATTATCTAAATGGCTTTGATGCAAGAATAAAAGAATATTACACTTTAACGCAAGAATTAAAAAATAAATATGGAGATAACTTAACAGTATCTAATTTATCTCTAATTTCTTTTGAACAAAGTGAAATAGAACCAACAATGAATGCGGTTAAAGTTACTGTTAAAGTACCTAAAACATATACAACAGTAAGCATAACAACAACAAATTCAAGTATAACAGTTGGTTCAAGAGTAACAGAAACAGATAAATATACATATCCAGTAAATACTAATGGAATAAAAGGCAATTATACAATAACGGTAACTTATACAGAGGGTGGAACAACAAAGACAGTTACACATAAAGTAACAAATGCAATATCTACTTTGGGAGCTTTAATTACTAGCGCGCAGGATTACGGTAAAACAGTAGATTATGTATCAGACAATGGCGTTAAAAAATGGAATGTGTTGTATGAGGATACTACCAATGGGTATATTTATCTAATAGCTACTGAAAAGTTGGCATATAATAAAATGCCAACAATACCAGGTGCGACAATAACATCATCTGCAGTAACTCTTGAAAATGGCACATCTAAAAATGTTGGGCAAATAAATTGGGTAAGCGTACCAACAGGAACAACAGTTGCTAGTGATGCAAAAACAAAATGGAAAGCTGAATGGTCATCGTATACATCTGGAACAAACGCAAAATGTATATCATATTTTCTAGATGAAACATATTGGACAGGACTAAAAAATACAACAGCAGCATACAAAGATTATGTATTAGGTGCAATAGGTACACCAACAGCAGAACTATTTGTACTAAGTTGGAATGCTAAAAGAGCTGCAACAAACAATACAACTATATACAACAAACAAATATCTTTAACGGTAAGAAGTACGACTACAGGCTACTACGTAAAAGATGCATCAGTGTCTACCAATACATATCTTCAAGCATTAACTACAGGAGATAAATTGTATGTGTGGAATAATTCAGAATTATCTACAACATGGTTAGCTTCACCAGGAGCTGTTACAGCAAATTATATATTAATAATAGGTAGTACAGGAAATTTAAGTTATGATACATATAGTGCATCTAACCGCGGAATAAGACCGGTAGTGTGTCTAAAGTCAGATACACCGGCAGTTTTAGGGACAACAACAGATTATAGTTTAATAAAATAACAACCACTTGACAAGTGTGTTATAATAATAATGTACCTTAATCTAGGATATAACTTCCTCAGATTATTTCTTGGACTAAGGCGAATTTAATTAAGGAGGAAAAAGTCATGACTAAGGAAAGAAAGCAAGAAATACTTTCTACTTATGCAAAACATGAAGGTGACACTGGTTCTACAGAAGTTCAAGTAGCTCTTTTAACAGAAAGAATTAACGAACTTACAGAACACTTAAGAACTCACAAAAAAGACGAACACTCTAGACGTGGTCTTTTAATCATGGTTGGTAAGAGAAAAAGATTATTAACATATCTTGAAAACAATGATATTGAAGCTTGCAGAGAATTAAAAGCTAAATTATCTATAAGATAAGTTATTAAAACAGCAGTTGAAATTCAACTGCTGTTCTTTTTTATACTTACTTTATATTTCTTTTATTTATTATCTAAATAATGATTTAATCCAATTTTTAATTTTAGTAAACCAATTATCTTTATTAGTTATCGCTGGTAGGGTAGAAGGTTCAACATTAAATGATGTAACATCATTAAACAAACTTTCTATTCCTATTTTGCTGCTTTCTTCTAATTTCGCTCTTAAATTCTCCTTTTCGTAAATTGCTTCTTTTTCCAAATCTGTTGCAAAGAATTCTAAATACATTTGTTTTAATATAGCTTGAGTTTCGGTTAGAAGTTTTTGATTTACTAAGCTATAGTTAGGGTTGATATTTACCTTATATTCTTTATTCATGTTATCTTTAAGCATATTAATAAAGTCTTCAGGTATTTTTAGCTTATCTTCTTTAGGTAAGCAATTAATTATAAAGAAAGTTTCTGCAAATGCATTGTTATACACGTTGTTCATTTTCAGGACCTCCTTTTTTTATAAAGTGATTTCTGAAGAAAGATTTTACCTTGTCCATCATAGTTGGTTCATGTGGAGCATAAGCAAATTCTGCAAACTCTTTACTAGAGAAGGCGCCTTCTATTGGTGCGTCATCTTCAATGGTTGGAGCAGACTTAGCTCTTTCTAATTCATATGCATCAAATATTTTAAGAGGTAATCCTAAATCTTCAGCATATCTTTTAGCAGTAGCAAGAGTGTCTGGATCAATTTCTTCACCGTTTTTCATAACCATAATATATGAAGGTTTAACTTTTGACCAATCTAATAATGTTTCGTTTGTTCTACCGTTTTTTGTTCCTTCGAGAGCTTCTGTAAATGGTACGGAATTTCTTTCAAAGTCAAATTCATCAAGAGCGTTGTTATATCCTCTGTTTACACTATGTATTGCATCGGCTGGAACTTCAGAAAATCCTATTGCAATGTTTCTACCCAAATGTGGTTTCATTGCGTCCACTGAAGCTATAGAACACGAAAGCGATGTGGTTGGTTTAGTAATTACATCAGTGCCTAAATGTTTAGTGTATCTACATTTTAATGGTATTCTAGAATCTAAATCACAAGGATTTTCTCTAGAATATATGTATTGCTCTCTAAGATCTTGTGCTTCTGCTGCGTCAAGTGATTCATCAAAAGGTCTACCGTATTTAGCTTCTATTGTTTCGTGAATCCAATTGTTAATTTCAGTTTCAAAATGTTCATTTTGTCTTTGATCATGTTGGTTGTTATGATCTGGTACAAAGTGAACTATCATAAGCCTACCATCTTCTGGATTGTTAATCGTTTCAGCTCCATCTTTATTGAGTCTTGCTTCAAGCATTGTTCTATTAGCAAGTTCGTATGTATCAAAAGCTTGTTTAAGATGAGGATAAATGTCTCCACTTTTAGAAGCAAGCATTTGATCTATATTTGCAAAATTAGTTAAAACACTTTGTAATGCTTGTCTTTCTTCTGGAGTTGCTGTTTCCAAAAGAACGTTAACTCTAGTTTTTAGTAGTTCATAGTTTTCTATATAGTTAACACAAGCTTCGCCATAAGTGTCTGCGAGTTCAATTCGCTTAGTATATTTTTCTTTGGTTTCATCTGAAGCATATGGACTATACATTTCTGGATAAGCTCCAAGTCTAACTTCTTTTCTTACTCTAGCTTCATCAAATGCTAAAGCGTCTGCACCATATGTTTCAAGTAATCTTGCGGATTCAAGTAACATGAATTTTTTAGCACGTAGTTCATATTCATTTAACTCAATGTTATCATTTGAAAGGCTAGATATAACCTTATCAAAATCTACTGTATCGGAAAGTTCAAGATCATGACGCGCTCTGCCTTGTTCATCTGTAAGAATTTTATCTCTGAAACTAATATCTGAAGCAGCTATTTCTTTGAACATTTCACTGTACTGAGAAGATATATCTACTAAATCTTCTTTTGTACCATCAAATGAAATAATAGTGTCTATATATCCACCGTAGCCGTTATAATCTGGACTACCCATACATGTTTCTATTAAATCATTTTCGCCAAGTATGTAACCAAATCTATCAAATTCTTTTTCGTACATAATTTTCTCCTATATATAGGAATATATCATATAAATATTTTTTGTTCAATAATATGTAAAAAATATTAAATTTAATATAATATGTTTAAAAATATATATTTTTATGATAGCATTGTAAATTGTAAATAGGAGGAAACTAATGAAAGAGGCATATAAGTATTCGGTTGATGAAGTTTTTAATAAATTGGGTACAAGTTCAGATGGTTTAAGCTTTGAACAGGCAGAAAAAAGACTTGCAGCAAACGGATTAAATAAATTACAAGAAGCTAAAAAGAAAACACTACTTACAAGATTTATAGAGCAAATGAAAAACATTATGATAATTGTTCTTTTAATTGCAGCAGTAATATCTTTAGTAGTAGCTAAAATAGAAAACGAAAGTTATACAGATTCAATAATAATATTTGCAGTTGTAATAATGAATGCAGTACTTGGAGTGGTGCAAGAAGCAAAAGCAGATAAGGCTATAGATTCATTAAAGAAGATGTCGCTTCCATATATTAAGGTAAGAAGACACGGAAAAATAATGAATATTAAAACAGAAGAACTAGTAGTAGGTGATGTTGTTTTAATAGAAGCGGGAGATTTTGTTCCTGCAGATATGAGGCTTATTATTTGTAACGGAATAAGAGTAGAAGAAGCTTCGCTTACAGGAGAATCTTTACCGGTAAGTAAATTTACAGATAAGATAGATGAAGATACAGCTCTAGCGGATAGAAGAAATATGCTTTACTCTGGAAGTAGCGTAGTATATGGCCGCGGAGAAGGTGTTGTAACAGCTACTGGAATGAAAACAGAGCTTGGTAAAATAGCAACAATACTTGCTGAAACCAAAGAAGAACTTACACCACTTCAAAAGAAGATGAATGAAATAAGTAAGGTGTTAAGTGTAATAGTTGTTGTAATAGGTTTAGCGATGGTTATACTAGGACTTATACAAGGAAATAAACCACTTGAAATATTTATGCTTGCAGTATCACTAGCTGTAGCGGCAATTCCAGAAGGATTACCAGCATCAATAACAATAATACTTTCAATTGGTGTTCAAAAGATGGCAAAAGAACATAGTATTATACGTAAGCTTTCTTCAGTAGAAACTTTAGGAGCGACACAAGTAATATGTTCAGATAAAACAGGAACACTTACACAAAATAAAATGACAGTTACTGAAATTAATTTTGGTGGCGAAAAAATAAAGGTAGATCATTTAGTAGTAAATGATGATGAAAACTTAAAGAGATTTTTAGATAACATTACATTATCTAATGATGTAAAAACTAATGGCTCTACAGGTGGATACTTAGGTGATCCTACTGAAATAGCATTAGTAGAAATGACAAATAAGTTTGGTAGAAACAAAGATATATACGATACTAGATATGAAAGAGTAGCAGAAGTTCCATTCGATTCTGAAAGAAAGATGATGACTACTGTAAACAAAATAGATGGTGAGCTTTATGTTCACACTAAAGGCGCATTAGAATCTTTAATACATAGATGTTCTAAGGCTATGATAAATGGAAAATTAGTAGACATGACAGATAAGCTAAAAGAAGAAATACTAGATACTAACTCTGAAATGGCTAGTAGAGCGCTTAGAGTATTAAGTTTTGCATATAAGAAAGTAGATAAGCTACCAAAAGAAGTATCTTCAGATACAATAGAAAAAGATTTAATTTACCAAGGTATGGTTGGTATGATAGATCCACCAAGACCGGAAGTAAAACAAGCTGTTAAAGATTGTTTCTCTGCAGGCATGATTCCAATTATGATAACAGGAGATAGCGTAATAACAGCTAGAGCAATAGCAGAAGAAATAGGGATATTAGTTCCAGGTTCAGAAGCAATAACTGGTCAAGAGTTAGATGCTATGAGCGATGAAGAATTTGAAAAGAAAATTAAAAACATACGTGTTTATGCAAGAGTAAGTCCAGAAAACAAAGTTAGAATAGTTAAGACTTGGAAGAAGCTTGGTAAGACAGTTGCTATGACAGGTGATGGAGTAAATGATGCTCCGGCACTTAAGAATGCAGATATAGGCGTTGGAATGGGAATAACAGGTACAGAAGTATCTAAGAGTGTAGCAAGTATGGTTTTAACAGACGATAACTTTGCATCGATAGTTGTAGCAGTAAAAGAAGGAAGAAGAGTATATAGAAATATACAAAATGTTATAGCATATCTATTAGCTTCTAATATAGCAGAAGTAATTATAGTATTTATAGCTAAGATATTTAATATGACAGTATTTAATCCATTACATTTATTATGGATAAATCTAATAACAGATGCAATACCAGCAATGGCGTTAGGATTTGAACCAGCAGATGAAAAATCTATGAAAGAAAAACCAAGAAAGGCAACTGCAAAATTCATGTCACCGTTCTTGATATCTAGAATAATTGTGCCAGCTTTCTTAAAGAGTATGATAATACTAATATTATTCTTTACTGTAAATAATGCATATGGAGCTAGTGTTGCAACAACAGCATCGTTTATAACATTATCTTTTGCAGAGTTACTATTTGTATTTGTAGCACGTTCAGATAGTAAACCAATATTTAAGATTGGACTATTCTCAAACAAACAATTAGTAATAGGTGTATTTTGTATAATATTAATACAATTATTAGTAATATTTAATCCAACACTTGCAGGATTATTAGAATTAGAACAATTAAAACCACAATTATATGCAGTAGCTATACTAAATGCAATTATTTTTATGGTATTTGCAGAAATATTAAAAGTATTAGTTGCTAAAACGTTTGAGGTAAGAAGACAGATATTAAAAGAAAGAAAAAGAGCTAAAGCAGCACAAAATAATAAGTAATTAAAATAAGAAAAAATAACAATAAACAGAGGAGCATATTGCTCCTCTGTTATTCATTATTGCATTATTCTATTAAGTAATTTCTTAAAATCATCATAATATATTTTATCTGATTTATAGAAATAGATGTCGCCGTCTGTTTTTTTGCGTATTCTAAAGTCTCCAGGAGAAATTCCTACCGAATAGAAATCGCCGTTTGTTGAGTAAAAACTAATACTATATACAAATGTTGTAACAAGAGCATTATAAGAAGAAAGTCTATATCCAGACATTTTTTTTACAAAATTGCATATAGCTTCAATATCTTCTGGTTCAGTTAATGTTGTAATGTAATCATAGCCATGTTTAATTTCAATTCTTTCAATTTCTTTTTTGAATATTCTGTTATTACCAACAGTAGTTAAAATTGAAGAACAGTTCTCTATTGGATGCTGTGAGCGTACTTTAAGTGTATAAATATATAATGTTAAAAAACATATAATAGCTAGTATAAGCAATGTATATAATATTATGCTGTTTTTTCCTTTATTTTTTCCCATTTCATTTGACCTTTCTAAATACAACTAAATTATATATAGTATATCTTTAATTGTCAAACTAAGTAGAATATACTTAGCCCTTTATTCATATGTATATATTAAAAAGGGGATGTAAATAATATGAATGGTGAAATGAATGCTAATAATAACGCTAATGGCAATACTACTAATAATAGGTCTGCTTCTAGTAACGGAGGATTTAACATAAGCAATCTGTTTGATCTTTCTAGAATTGGGAATATGTTTAGTGGCAATACTAGAGTAAATAATCCATTAAATAATATACGTAGAATGTTTAGTGGAAATAATATGAATAGAAGATATGTCGGAAATAGAAATATGCTAAAAGTTCTCCCTATAGAAGAAGCATATAGAAGGATTAAAAGTGGAAACATTCTTCTTATAGATGTAAGAACGGAAATGGAATATGCAACGCTAAAGATAAAAGGAAGCGTAAATATTCCGTTAGATAGATTGCAAATGGAAATAGTAAATATGGTGGCTAATAAAGAGGAGAATATAATGTTATATTGTGCAACTGGCTCAAGGGTAAGACGTGCAGCTCAAATTCTATGGTCACTTGGATATAACAATATATACATATGGGAAGGAGCAGGTATAAATACATTTGCTTTTCAAGATTTAATAGTATATAATAACAGGCAGCAAGATGAATAACTTGCTAGGAGGAAACTTATGAAAGAATTAAACGATAATAACTTTAGAGAAGAAATAAAGAAAGAAAAATTAGCACTTGTAGATTTTTATGCAACTTGGTGTGGACCATGTGGTATGCAAGCGGAAGTATTAAAGAAAATGTCTGAATCTAGAACACTAGAATTTAGTATAGTAAAAGTAAATGTAGATGAAGCACCAGGGTTAGCATTAGAACATAGCATATCATCTATACCAACATTAGTAGTATATAGAGAAGGAAAAATGGTTAAAAAGGTAGTTGGACTATCTGATGAAGAAGAAATATTAAATATCATGAGTGGATTTATGGACTAAATCCTATGATTTAGCTCTAAAACAAGGTTTTGTAACATTTGTGTAACACAAAAGTATGTATTTTGTAACACAAATGTTATTTGTTTGTAGTTGATTTTGAAAAGCCTTATATCTATAATTGAAGTATAAGTAATTATTATAAATTATTTCTACAAATTTCTACAAAAGAGGTGTTAAAAATGAAAGGATTTTTTGAAAGACAATGGGAATTATTCCTAGCTGACATGCAAGAAGTAGGTGAATTCTTCCTAGACGCATTTGGTGCTAACGAACAATTAATGTTAGGTGCTCCAAAAGCAGATAAAGTTGAAGGAGAAGAAGGATTCTTCGCAAGAGAATTCAGACTATTCAAAGAAGACATGCAATCTTTAGGTGAAATGTTCATGGCTCCATTCGAAGCAGATGAACCACTTATGTTAGATTCAGCAGAACCTGAAATGCCAAAAGCAGAAGCAGACGGATTCTTCAAAAGAGAATGGGAACTATTCAAAACAGATCTAGATAATGCCAATTCAGCTTTAGAAAGCTTATTTGGTATTGAAAAAAAAAATGATGAAATAGTTGAATGTGCTGATGTACCTGTAGAATTCAGAGATGAAGTAGATGTAAAACTTGAAACTTTTTTGGGAGAACCAATAAATGAGTTAAAAGAAAGTGCTTGTGGAGATAGAACTCAACACGAAGTTCTAAGAGACTATGCAGAATTCTTCAAACCATATGCAGAAAACCCAGATATGTGTCAAATGGCATTCAAAAAATACTATGACAGACATGCTTTAAAAATGGCAGTTTCTGAACTACCTATCGAGCAAGTTAGAATAGTACAAAATAATGTAGACATATTTATCAAAGGTCAAGAATCATTTGGTGAACCATTTGTTGACTCAAGAGTTGATACAGTTTTCGAAAAAGCTGGAATCGATGAAGTAAACAAGGTTATCGGAATTATAGGTGACTGTGATTCTGAAGGTAAAACATTAAAAGGTGAAAGACTTTTTGCAGAAGCAGTAAATTACATGGTAGATCATGGTATAAGAGTTGCTAAGGATGGGGATTTAATTGAACCAGTTAGAAAAGCAATAGAAGCTCAACACGACGAAATACACACTACAATGTGTTCATTTGAAGATGTTGGACCAGAATATCAAGAACTATTAGCTAAAGAAAAAACTTATTTAGCTGCATTAAATAGAATTGAGCAATACGAAACTGAAAAAAGAATTGCTGCATTCGAAGCTAAAATGAGTGATGAAGTTAGCGGATTAGATGTAATACTTTAAAATGTTAAAAAGAAGTAAATGTATATAATCATTTACTTCTTTTTTTGTGCTTTTTAAGGTCTTAAAATTCCCTAAAACCCTTTACAAATCTACGCTTTTGGTATATTATATGGTTGTATTTAAATAAATAGAAATAAATAGGGGTAAATGTATATGAAATTAGAATTAAAAGTTCAAAAAGATGGTGTAAATACACTAAAAGAGGAAGTGTTAAAACACAGTAACAGCAAATTAGAAAAAATGTATCTAGTTATGGGAAATGTTAAGGAATCTGGTTATGATGTAATAGAAGAAGCTTTAATAGATCTTAAAGCTAAAACTAACATTGTAATGGGGATAGATAAAAAGAACACTACTAAAAAGATACTAGATAATATAGTAACATATTCTAAGAATGTATCTGTGTGGGATAATAACGAAGATAATGAACTTAATGCAAACGTATTTGTATTTGAGTATGAAGATGAAGCGTGCGTTTATACTTTTGCAGGAGATATAACAGATAGCGTTCTTGAAACAGATACTACTATGTATACATATATAACATATGATTTAATTAAAGATAAAAAAGAATATGCAGCATTTATAGATACATTAACTAAGGAATTAAAAGATAAGGTAGAAAAATTAACTAAAGCAAAAATTGCTGAGTTAAGTGAGAATAAAAAGATATTTAGTTCAAGACAATATCTACACAATGTTCCAAGCATAGCTGAATTATTAGGAAACAAAGAAACAGCTAAAAAAGAAACTCGTGAAGAAGTGGAAGAAGAAACAAAACAAGATTATGTGGAAGATGAAGAACTTCCTAAAGTAGAGCTTAATAAATTCAAAGATGTGGCTTTTGAAATTGACCTAAGCGATATGGATATTAGCATAGACGACATATCTGTTGGCTTAGTTGGAGAAACTAAGAAAAAAGATGCTAAGGTAGAAAAGAAGGAAGAACATGTACTTGACCTTACTGAAGCTTTAGAACAAGAAGCAAATCTGGGTGTAGAAGCTGAAGAAGTAGCTCTTGTTGAAGAAGAGGAAGAATATGTGGTTTCTGATGAAATAATAGATTTAGAAGAACTTCTTTTTGAAAAAGAAACAGTTAAATTAGACAAGAAAAAAGTAGAAAAGAAAATAAAGAAAGAAGCTAAAGAAAAAGAGGAAAATAAACCAGCTTCTAAAAAGATAGATTTAACTAAAGTATCTAATATAATAATGGAACTTCCAAAGAAAGCAACTAAAGGAAGAGATGCAGATGCAGTAAAAGTTCCAACATACATTCGTGAGATGATACCAGATTTCTTTGATGTAATGGAAAACGCTACATTAGTAGAAAGAGAAGATGGTAAATACAAAGAAGTTAAAATAAAACTTGAAGTAATAGATGTTAATTCTGGGGAAAAACATATGGATAATGAAGCGATGTTATCTCACAAGCTAGGACAAACATATGTAACTTTTGAATCACGTAAATTAATAAACGTAAACTATGAAGAATTAGATATAGCAAGGGTAATTAAATTATCTAAAGATTCATATCACATAGAAATAATTCCATCACATATGGAAGAATATAACCTATGGAAGAAGATGTGTACAAACACATTTAGAGGAAGCAGTAGACAATACGGCTTAATGTAATAAGAGGGGTAATAAATGCAGTTAAAAAGAATTGAAGTACAAGGCTTCAAATCGTTTGCAGATAAAACAATTATCGAATTCGATGGTGGTATAACAACAATAGTTGGACCAAATGGAAGCGGTAAGAGTAACATATCTGATGCGGTTAGATGGGTACTTGGAGAACAAAGCGCAAAGAGCCTTAGAGGTTCTAAAATGGAAGATGTAATTTTCGCAGGGACTAAGCATAGAAAAATGCTTGGTCTTGCTGAGGTTTCATTGGTATTAGATAATAGTGATCACAGCCTTCCTTTAGAATTTGATGAGGTTGTTGTAACAAGAAAAGTATATAGAAGTGGTGAAAGTGAGTATTTAATAAACAAATCTAATGTAAGACTTAAAGATATTCAAGAACTTTTCATGGATACAGGTGTAGGTCGTGATGGATATAGTATCATTGGACAAGGTAAAATAGACTCAATAATATCTTCTAAATCTGAAGATAGAAGAAGTATATTTGAAGAAGCATCTGGAATTGTTAAATATAGAACTAGAAAAGATGAAGCTTTAAGAAAATTAGAGCATACAAATACAAACTTAGATAGAGTTAGAGATATATTAACAGAAATAGAAAACAATCTAGGACCATTAGAAAAGAAAGCAGAAACTGCTAAAAAATATCTAGAACTAAAAGAAGAATTAAAGGGGATAGATGTAAAGTTATTCTTAAACCTTATAGATAGTTCTAAGGAAGATATGGATGTTCTTGTAGAAAAACTAGAAGCATTACAAGCAAGTATAGATGAAAAAGAACAAGAAATATCTACAGCACAAAGAACAAGTGATGAAACAAGAGTATGTCTAGAAGAACTTCTTCAAGCTATAGAAACTACACAAGAAGCATATTATGCATCACTTAATGAAATAGATAGATTAGTATCTAAAGTAGAAGCATATGACGATAGAGTGGCATTAAACAAAGAAAACATAGACAAGCTTAAAGAAGAAATTGCAGGTAGCGATACTAGTATTGCTATTCTAGAACAAGAAATAATAACTCGTTCATCTAAGAAAGATAATTTAGAAAAGAATAAAGAAAGATTTGAAACTGAGCTAAAAGAAAAACAAGAAGAATTAAAAGAAATAACAGCTAATATGTCAGATAAAGAGCTTGAAATAGAAGAATTAAAAAGAACAGTTGAATCTCTAAAAGAAAATATTTCTGAACTAAAACTTAAGATTGCTACAGCAGAAATGAAGTTAGAAACAAATATAAAAAGAATAGATACAATAGCTAAAGAAGCAAGAGGAGATATTTCAAGTTCAGATGGCTTAAGACTTCGTGAAGAAGAAGTTAGAGGCGAATTCGAGAAAATTGCTAAATCTAGAAATACATTAAAAGATGAAGTTGAATCTTTAAGACAAGAAAAAGCAAGACTTGAAGAATTCTTTAGTACATTCTCAGAAAAAGAGAATCAATATAAACAAGGAATTCTAGAAACTCGTTCTAAACTAAACTATATGGTAAATCTTGAAGCGGAAAGTGAAGGATATACACGTAGTGTTAAGAGTATAATAGATCTTTCAAGAAGAAATGAAAAATACAAAGCACATGTATTTGGAACACTTGCAAGCTTAATTTCAACTACAGAAAAGTATGAAAAAGCAATAGAAATTGCAATGGGTGGATATGTACAAAACATAGTTGTAGATAAAGATAGTATGGCCAAAGACCTAGTAAACTTCTTAAAAGATGGCGCACTAGGAAGAGCAACTTTCTTACCACTTGAAAGTATTAAGCTATATAAAGAAGATATTCCAACAGCTGTTAAAAAAGAAACAGGATATATTGGAAACGCAATAGAACTTGTTAAATTTGATTCTAAATATGAACCAGCAGTTCGTTTAGCGCTAGGCAGAACAATAGTTGTAGACACAATAGAAAACGGTATTAAGCTTTCTAAAGTGGCTAAAAACAGTGCTAAGATAGTAACACTTGATGGTGAAATAATTGCAACAACAGGAAGCATAACAGGTGGTAAATCTGAAGGAAAACAAATGACTCTTGTTGGACGTAACAGAAAGATAAATGAATACAAAGATAGACTAGAAAAATTAGAAAAAGAATATAATGATCATATGAAAGCCATAGAAAAAGATAAAGGCAAATATGAAATGGTTGTAGAAAGATTAAATTCATTATCTGATGAATACACAGTTGTTAATACTAATTACAGTGTTATAGAAGAAAGATTAAATGCTGTATTACGTGATTCGGTTAAAATTAAAGAATCAAGAAAAAATAAAGAGCAAGAAAAACTTGAACTTGAATCAGAAAACAAAGATTTAAGATGGGATATAGATGTAGCAAACAAAGAAATTGAAGCTACAAATGAAGAAATATCTAAACATCTAGAAGTTATTTCTGAATATGCAAGATTTAACAAAGAAAAAGAAGAAAGAGTAAACTTCTTAAACGAAGATATAATGAACCTTAAAGTTTCGTTATCTTCATTTGATGAATCTGAAGCTGCTATTGATGAAATGGTAGATAAGATAAGACAAGATATTAATTCCTTTATGGCAAGTATCGAAAGAAAGAAAGACTTAATTAAAGAGTATGAAAATACTTTAAATGAAAGTGAATCTAAGAATGAAGAAGATAAGAAAGCTATAGAAGAATTAAAAGTTAAATCCGAAGAATTAAAACTTGAAGTAGAAAAATTAAAAGAAGATAAAGCTGCAAATATAGCTAAACAAAGCGAAATAGAAAAGCAAACATTCGATTCTATGAAAACTCTAGAAAAATTAAGAGATGAAAAGAATAAAGTTGATGCTAAGAAAAACAAATATGATAGTGATACAGAACTTCTAAAGATAAAAATGTGGGAAGAATATGAACTTACAATATCTTCTGCAAGAGAATATAATAAAGCTTTAGATGCGCTAAATGAACTATCTAAAACAAAACTTGAACAAAGAGCAAGCAAGCTTAAATCTGAGATTAAAGGACTAGGAGAAGTTACAGTAAGTTCAATAGATGAGTTTAAGGAGCTTAAAGAGCGTGGGGAATTCATATCTAAACAAAAAATAGATCTTGAAGAAACTAAAGCCAAACTAGAAAACTTAATAGAAAATACAACAGCAGTAATGAAGACACAATTTGCAAGACAATTTAAAGAAATAAACGAAAACTTTAAAGTTGTATTCAAAGAGTTATTCGGTGGTGGTAGAGCAGAACTTAAACTAGTAGACGATAAAAATATACTAGAAAGTGGAATAGAAATAGAAGCAGAACCACCTGGAAAGAAACTACAAAACATGTCTCTATTATCTGGTGGAGAAAAAGCTTTAACAGCTATAGCAATATTATTTGCAATACTAAAAATAAAAGCACCTCCATTCTGTGTTCTAGATGAAATAGAAGCGGCTCTAGATGATATTAACGTTGCAAGATTTGCAAGTTATCTAGAAAAATACTCAGATGAAACACAATTCATTGTAATAACACATAGAAAAGGAACAATGGAAGTTGCAACATCGGTATATGGTGTAACAATGCAAGAATACGGTGTATCTAAACTTGTTTCTATGAAGTTGAAATAAAATTTGGAGGTAACAAAAGATGAAAAAGGGAATATCATTAATAGTATTAGTTATAACTATAATTGTTATGATAATCTTAGCAGTATCTGTTGTAATTACGCTAACAAACACAGGAATAATAAATAAAGCAAATCAAGCGGTAAGCCAAACAAATGAACAACAACTCCAAGATTTAGCTGCACTTTTATGGGCGGATTCATATATGGCTGGTAAAAGAGGAATAGAGCTAAAAGAAGAAGTTTTAGAACAATTAAAAGAATATAAAACAGATTATAGAATTCTTGTTACAGACAACGGTGTAACAGTGCAAGATAGAAAAAATATTGACTGGAAAATGGTTAGAGAATATGATGAAAATGGGCTAATAACAAAAGTAATGTTAACAGATGGAATCGAGTCATATGAAATAGGAACAACTGTTAACTATATGCCAAGTGGAATTGGACCAACAAACTATAAATCTGGTTGGAAACTACTTGGAGTAGATGAACAAGGAAGATTGTTATTGATGTCTGCTTCGGATATATTAGGAGCTAAATTAAATGGAGAAGAAGATTTTGTAAATGGAATACAAAAGTTAAATAATTTAGTAGCAGATTATAAAGATGGAACAGTAGGTATATCTTCAAGAAGTATAACTGTAGAAGATATAAATAAGATTACTGGATTTACACTAGAAGATGCAAATTCAACAGAATATTTGGCGTACAGAGTTGCATATAATAAACAACAAGGTATTGGCGGTACAGAAGAAGAATTATTAAATGGAGTATTACAAACAATGGGATTTTCGGATATATCTCAAGCTTCAATTTTAGATAGTGGCTTGGATATAAATATATCGTGGGATGGTACAAGATATCCTAAATGTACATATGTTCAAGATGGAGTTACTAAAACATATAGTTTGCAAGCAGAACATAATTGGAATGGATTTAGATACTATGATGCCAAAACAAATAAATTTGTAACAGCTCCTTATGCAGAACAAGGCGAAATAACTACAGTAACTAATAAGTTGTATGCTTATGATGGATTAGCAAAATATTCAGCGGATTCTAAAGCATATAAAATGCTATTTAAATATCCAAATAGTGAAATTTTGGCTGGATATTGGTTAGCAACACACTATACACGAGTTAATGCTAAAGCGTACTTTATGGGGATGCATTATGTACATAGTGGTTTTGTAGCAGCTACATATTTAATAGGTTCTCACAGCGGTAGTGCAGAATCAAGTTCTAGTGTTAGAGCGGTAGTAACTCTTGCACCAGATGCTGAACTTGTGGAAAGTACAAACAATATTGGAACATATAACATTATAAAGGATTAATAATAAAACAAACAAAAAGACTAAGATTTCTCTTAGTCTTTTTTTGCTTTTCAGTTATTCAACTGTAATGAAGTAATCATCTGTTTCAGTAAAGATATGATACAGATTATCCTTCATTTTTTGAAGCTTTGTTACAAATACGGTTGTGTCGATAAACGCGGGACCGTTGTCGCTCAAGTTTACGATAGATATATTGAGCGGTGCGTTTTGAATGGGTGTGTCTGTAGCGAAAGCGTAGGGGAGTTCAGAACCGGCGTAATGAAGTGCGTTGAAGGCAATGTATCTGCATGGACCGGTATTGATCATAGTATATTCTTCAGATGCAAAGTCAATTGAAAGAATACCATCGGTTAAAAATGCTTCAAACTTTCCGCTCTTTGAAGCAAGTTCAAATACCTGTACTTTTTTGCCAATAGACAACTTATCATGGAAGAATAAAACAATCTTCCAGTCCTTCTTAAATAACTTCTGATTGCGCTTTTCTGTGATGAATTTCTCCGTCTTAGTCATAAAACCTCCATAAAAATTATTTTTTGAATATGCGCTATTAACAGAAAGTATTATATCATAAGGTTTTATTAAAATCAAGGTATACATAAAAAAGAGAAGAGACGTAAGTCTCTTCAGGGGTAATAATATAAAATAAATATTTGAGGGTATATAAAGGTAATATGTATTACTATTCTGTAATACAACTAAATTATATTACTAATATGTATTTTGTATTGTCGAAAAATATACTGTATTTGTAAAAAGAAAGACTATTTTTGTCGAAAAAATAACAGGTTATTAAACCTGTTATTTCTCATCTCTAATAAAGAGAAAGTATGCTTTACCGGCAAGAGTAGTTGTGTAGTATAAATCTTTGTCAAGAATTTTAACAGACGAGATTTTATCCATTACATGAGGAATTTCATGTGGTTTGTTTTCTTTAATAGTCATAACAGAAATACAAGGTTCGGTTTCTGTTTTAGGGACGTCGGAAATAAAACCAATAGATGTATGAACTCGTCTATATATTTTAGGGGTTATACAAAGGTGGAACGATTCAAATGGGTTGCTAATTAAATAAAGACCGGGTTCGATAACTTGAACTAACTTGATTTTGTTAACAATAGTTTTTGCTAAAATTTTGTAGTGAATAAACAAAGTTGTACATTTAAATTTCCGACCTGTTTTTGGTTCTTTGTCCGAGAACGCTAAATGCCATTTTTTAGATTGCTCGTAAGCAATAGCTTCTTTCATGACTTGCTTATCTACGTCTTTCATAATACCTCCAGTTCAAAATTATTTTTACATAGAATATTAAATGCTTTTTTAGTATAGCATTAGAGTGTAGAAAAGTCAAATAAGGAGTAGCTAGCATTAGCTACTCCTTGAGAGTAATATATTTAATATATTATAAAAAAGGATTTATGAAAAAGGTAAATGTACTCTACTTGAGAATACTCTTAAAGTATAGTATAATAGCATAAAAATAGATGTCGAAATATATGGCTATAGTATAAAAGAAAAGTCATATATTGTAATAATATGAAATGTATAAAGAGGGTAAAAATGGAGAAAGTAGTAAATGTAATAGGGGCAGGCTTAGCAGGTACTGAGTGTGCGTATATACTAAGTAAAAATGGAATAAAAGTTAGACTTTATGAAATGAAGCCTAATAAAAAAAGCCCAGCTCATGTATCAGATAAATTTGGAGAGTTGGTATGTAGCAATTCATTAAAATCCGAACTTTTAACAAATGCTTGTGGGCTTCTTAAAGAAGAAATGAGGAGACTTGGAAGTCTTTTTGTAGAAGCTGCATATAGTTCAAAAGTACCAGCAGGAAATGCTTTAGCGGTAGATAGAGAAAAGTTTGCAGAATATATAACAAATAAAATTAAAGCAGAGAAGAATATAGAAGTTATTTATGAAGAAGTGGAAGATATAAATAATCTAGATGGAATTACGGTAATAGCAACTGGACCTTTAACAAGTGATGCATTATCTAAAAGTATAGCTAAACTTGTTGGAGATGAAGGTCTGTATTTTTATGATGCAGCTGCACCAATAATTACTAAAGAAAGTATAGATATGACTAAAGCATATAGAAAAGATAGATATGGTGAAGTTGGAGTAGGAGACTACTTAAACCTAGCAATGTCTAAAGAAGAATATGATGTGTTCTACGATGCTTTAATAAATGCAGAAAGTGCAAATCGTCATGAATTCGATTCTTTAGAAAACATAGAACATTTTGAAGGTTGTATGCCGGTAGAATCTTTAGCTAGACGTGGAGAACAAACATTAGTATTTGGACCATTAAAACCAGTAGGTCTTTACAGAGAAGATGGAACAAAACCATATGCGGTACTTCAACTAAGAGCAGAAGATGAAGAAGAAACTATGTTTAATCTAGTAGGATTCCAAACAAGCTTAAAATTTAGTGAACAAAAAAGAGTATTTAGTTTAATTCCAGGTTTAGAGAATATGGAATTCTTGCGTTATGGGGTAATGCATAGAAATACATACATAAACGGCCCTAAAACGCTAAATAAAGACTTTAGAATGAAAGATAATAAAAATATATACTTCGCAGGACAAATAAGCGGAGTGGAAGGCTACGTTGAATCTGCGGCAAGTGGACTTATGGTAGCATACAACATAATAGAAAGCTTTAATAATGATAGTGATGAACAAGCACTATTTGATGAAGTTACAATTCTGGGAGCACTTAGTAAATATGTAAGTACAGAAAATAAAGATTATGCACCTATGAATGCAAACTTTGGAATTGTACCACCACTAGAAAACAAAATTAAAGATAAAAAAGAAAGATATTTGATTTATGCAAATAGGTCTTTAGAAAAAATAGAGGAGTTTGTAAATGAGCATATTAGATGATCATATTAAAAATAACAGTGTTAAAGGATTATATCTATTATTTGGTGATGAAAAATATGATATAGAACGCTATATAGATAAAATGAAAAAAACATTTTCAAATCTAGAACTTGGAATAAACTATTTTGTATTAGATAAAACTAATATAGAAACATTAAAAGATGCAATAGAAAGTGTTTCGTTTTTTGGATTAGAAAAATTAATAGTAGTAAAAAATGTTGGATTAAAATTTAAGAAAGAAGCTATAGAAAACATATCTAATACAGAACTTGCAATAATTTTTGTAGAGGATAGTGTGGATAAAAGAACTGCAGAATACAAGTTTCTAGCTAAAAATGCTGTTTGCCAAGAATTTGCAAAGCTTAATGCAAAAGATGCAGCTTTCTATGTAGTAAGAACACTTAATTCATATAAAATTAAAGTTAAAGACAGTACAGCGGAATACATGGTAAGTGTATGCACAGAAGATAAACAAACATTAATAAACGAGTTTAAGAAAATAGTTGCATATCTAGAACCGGGAGATGAACTTACTAAAGAGGTAATAGATAAAATATGTACAAGAACGTTAGATGCTAAAATATTTGATCTTGTAGATATGGTTTTAGCAAAAAAGAAAAAAGAAGCGTTAAAAATATTAGAAGATATGCTTGCGCAAAAAACATATCCGGGGATAATAACAGGCATGCTATATAAGCAAATGAAACAAATGTATATGATTAAACTTTTAGAAGAAAAATCTAGAAAAGAAGGATATAATGCAAATATTGCGACTGAGCTAGGAATACATCCATTTGTGCTTTCTAAATTAAAAGCAGCAAGTATAAATTACAAAATAGAAGATATAGAAAATATACTTTTAGAGTTTGATGAATATGACTCAAATTCTAAAACAGGAAAAATGGATATAGAAACAGGGTTAAAACGATTGATATTAAGTATGTAAAGATATATTGATGATTGTAGACATAAAACTGCAAAAACTATTGACTTTCTCTAAGAATTATGTTAAACTAATATTGCGTAGTTTAGCAATATAAATATTCTTAATAGGAGGTTTAGTACCGTGAAAATTCTGGGAACTGAGAAGCAGAAATACGCTAACTGCTTGTTTTCAGTAAACGTCGTTGATAGTTTAGACTCATCTTATACTACTCTTGTGAAAAAGAGTTTCTTTGGAAGCGCGGATTATAAAAAGCGGACTTTCACCAATGGCACGTTAGAAAAAGTTTTTGTTGAAAATGCAAATGCATACTGTAAAGTGAAATTTAAGGTTATCGAGGGCGATTATCTTGTAATCATGGATGAACACGATAACATTACTATATATATAACTGAACAATATGTAGGCCTGGTACAGGTCAAAAACAAAACTGTGCAAACGGTGATTGACGAATATTATGCCACTATGCGTGGTAGAATCGATTCCAAGAGAGAATTTGCAAGAGAGATGGGCTCCATTTCAAGAAGAATCAATATTCCTTTCCATATCGTTATGGCATTCAAGGGAAATGAAGAACTTCTGATGCAGCTTGTAAGAAACATTGAGGATGCAATTTCTAAACGTCGTTACGAAGACAAAAGTTTCATGGCAGCACTTTGCGGCAACAATTTCGCATCGCGCATGAAAGCAATCGAGACAATGGGGATTACCAATATTCCTGAATATCAATCGGAGAAGATCGCAAAGTATCTTCACGAGTGTCTCGAAAAAAGAAAGATTGTTCGTAGATTCGAATAGTCAGTATACTTATAAAAAACACCTTTTTAATACATAATATTAAAGAGGTGTTTTTTTATGAAAAATAATACAATAAAAAATAAATATGTAACAGATATGGCAGATGAAAGAGTAGATGAATATAAAAAGACATATAACTTAAGTTATATAGATGGAATAAAGGTTGAATCGAGTGCAAGTAAAACACACAATATAACTACTGTAGAAGTAATTAATGAAAACGGCAAACAAGCAGTGGGAAAAGATATAGGGAAATATATTACATTAGAAATTAAGGATGTATTAACGTTAGAAGATAAAGAACTAGAAGATATAGTAAAAACTTTAGGTGAAGCGTTAGTTGGCTTGATAGAAAGTAATATAAACAAAGTTATGGTTGTGGGACTTGGAAATGAGATGGTGACAGCAGATTCTCTAGGTCCTAAGGTAATTAAGAATATAAATGTAACTAGACATGTAATAAAATATATGAAGGAAATAGTTGATCCTGGAACTAGAGAAATAACAGCTTTAACACCGGGGGTTTTAGGTACAACAGGAATAGAGACAGAAGAGATAATTGAAGGTGTAGTAGAAAAGATACAACCAGATCTAATAATAGTAATAGATAGTTTGGCTTCTCAAAGTATAGCTAGAATAGGGACAACAATACAAATGGGAAATACAGGTATAACACCTGGCGCAGGAGTTGGTAACAGAAGAAAAGTGCTAAATCAAAATACATTAAAAGTACCGGTAATAGCGATAGGTGTACCCACTGTAGTTAATGCAGAAATATTATTAAAAGAAATGTTAGATAAATTAAATATATCTAGCGTTAGGAAGAACAAGAAATTATGTAATAACATGGTAGTAACGCCAAAAGAAATAGATAGTTTAATAACAAAAATGACTAGAATAATATCCGATTCAATAAATGCGGCAATATAAAATATATTAAATAAAAGAAAAACGAGATAATTGATGCTAATTATCTCGTTTTATGATATTATTCATATGAGGTTGAATATGAAATTTACATCAAAAGAGATAAAAAACGAAAATAGAAGTAAAAAACATACAGATAAATTATTAATAATATTAGGCTCAATGGTAGTTGCATTTGGATTATTTAATATACATTCAAGATGTGGAATTGCAGAAGGCGGACAACTTGGAGTAGAGCTACTATTCTTTAATCTTATAGGAATAAGCCCGGGGATTGTATCTATAATAATAGATGCCACAGCATATGTAGTAGGAAGCCTTTTATTTGGTAAGAAGTTTTTCTTTAACGCAATATTAGGAGCAATATCTTATTCTGGTTTTTATTTATTGTTCGAGAATACACCAATATTCTTTCCAAATCTATCTAACAATTTATTGTTAGCATCAATTATCGGTGGAATAATGGTTGGTATAGGATGTGGAATAGTAGTAAAAAATAATGGTGCTTGTGGTGGAGATGATGCGGTAGCATTAATAATATCTAAATTATCTAAACTACCAATAGCAATAAGTTATCTACTATTAGATTTAATAGTAATATTAATGTCATTATCATATATAGATGCAAGTAATATTATCTATTCATTCATAACTGCAACTATTTCATCTATACTTATTGGCTATATAGCTAAAACAAAAGAAGATAAAGAAAAATAATAGTTGTAACATATTAATGTTTATGGTATAACCATTAACGTAAGAGAGGGTAAAATGAAAGTTAAAGTAAATGATGTAGTCTTAAATTATGACGTAGTAGGTACAGGTTATCCAATTATACTACTTCATGGTAATGGTGAGAGCTATACAATATTTAATAAATTAATAGAAAAACTACAAGAAGATTATACTGTGTATGCAGTAGATAGTCGTTCGCATGGCGAAAGCGAAGAAACGGAGGAAGTCTCCTACGAATTGATGGCAGAAGATATAATCCAGTTTATAAAAGAACTAAACATAGAAAGTCCTATGCTTTATGGTTTTAGCGATGGTGGAATAGTAGGACTATTAATAGCAATAAAAGAGCCGGAACTTTTATCTAAATTAATAGTAAGTGGTGTAAATATAAATCCTAAAGGGTTAAAAAATGGAACATATTTAGGGTGTAAAATTGCATCTATGTTTACTGGGAATAAGCTAATAAAAATGATGGTAAATGAACCAAATATATCTTTGGAGAACCTAAATAATATAAAGGTACCAACTGTACTTGTTGTAGGAGATAGAGATTGTATAAAATTATCTCATACTAAATTAATACATAGGAATATACCAAACAGCAAATTAGAAATAGTAAAAAGAGCAGGACATTCTAATTATATAATTGGAAAAGATAGAATATATTACATATTAAAGAAATACATTGAAAACATATAGGAAAAAGTGTATAATTGCACTGAAAGAAGGGGTATTAAATGAAGAAAAAAATAGTAGCAATTTTATTTGTATTCGTTTTAATGTTAACAACATTTAGCAGTACATATGGAGTAGAATTATTAAATTTAGGGATATATGAAACAGCATATAAATTAAGTAAAGATAATGATATAAATTTACCGTTTATTAATGTTTTTGAAAAAAGTGCCACTTATGATAAAACAGTAAAACATTCTGGAATAACATTTGGTGAAACTACAATTGATGTGGAAGATAAATTAGAAGGTGTGCACGGAATCTTTACTGGAGATATGGTTACAATAAAAGGTGAAGTAGAACACGCTTTAATTGTAGCAAATAATGTAGTGATAGAAGGAAAAGTATCTGACGACACAGTAATAATAGCTGAGAAAGTACAAGTGATGGAAAATGCTATTGTTGAAAGAGATATCGTTATAGTATCTACGGATTTGGATGTATTAGGAACAGTTAAAGGTAACTTAATAGCAGCTTCATTAGATGCAAAAATATCAGGAACAGTAGAACAAGATCTAAGAATATTAACATCTACTTTGGATTTAGAAAATAGTACAATAAAAGGAAGATTAGAAGCTGAAGTAGGTTTTGAAGATGTAAAACAAGAGATAATATCAATGTATCCAGAAGCTATAGTTACTAAGAGTGTAGAAAAAGAAGATAAGGTAAATGCAACAAGAATAGTAATAAAAGGTATAAAAACAGTATTAGTATATACATTTGTAGCAATGTTAATAACTAAAAAAGATAAATCTGTAGCTACAAAGATGTCAGCAAGATTTATGGAAAATTCAACATTTGGAGTGTTATCTTCAGCCGGACTATTAATAATAGCACCATTTGTTCTTATTATATTAATACTTGCAGGTGTATTTGGTTTAGGAATAATTGCATGGCCTGTGTTAGTGGTTTTTGTATCAACAATATTATTAACATTAGCGCTAAGTCAATTAATAGTAGGACTATTTATTTATGAAGTATTTAAGAAAAAAGCAAGTAAATATAGAATGTTAGTGTTAGCTATAATATATACTGCGCTATTTGCATTAACACAAATACCAGTAATATATTCATATGCAATAGTAGCAATTTCTTTAGTAGCTTTAGGATTGGTATTAACATACATATTTAAGAAGAACGAAACATCAGAGTTTATTGATGCGAGTGAAGATAAAGTAGTAAAGATAGAAGAAACATTAACAGAACAACCAAAAGAAGAGACTAAAAATGAGTCGAATGATAAAGCTAAAGGTAAAAATAAAAAGAAATAGTTGAATAGTAATTATTAAAGAGGACATATGTCCTCTTTTTTGTAACACGAAACGTAAATTAACATACAATATACTAGATGTGAAAACATCTAGAAAGGCAGACTTAAATATGAATAGATGCTGTAGAAACCAAGGAATGTATGGAAACCAAGGATGTCAATCAACAGGCTCACAATATTGTAATTATGATACAACAATAGTAAGCTATATCGAAGGTCCAGTTGGACCACAAGGCCCAATGGGAAGACCAGGATTAACAGGACCACAAGGCCCTCAAGGACCAGCAGGACCAGTTGGACCACAAGGACCACAAGGAATACCTGGACCAACTGGTGCGACTGGCGCTACAGGTGCAACTGGAGCCACAGGCCCAGCGGGTGCGGATGGATTAACGCCGGTACTAACAATAGGTACTGTAACAACAGGTGCGCCAGGTACTCCTGCAGAAGCTAGTATAACAGGAACAGCTCCTAACTTTGTGCTTAATTTAACAATTCCACAAGGTGAACCAGGAACACCAGCTTAAACTTAGGAAAAATTAACATTTTTTAGTATAAAAAACACTGTAAACTATTGCAAAATACTGGAAAGTGTAGTAAAATATTAATTGTCAGTAAGAGAAATGCAAAATGAGAGGACGAAAGTCCTCTCATTTGTGTAATTAAAAGGAGGGTGCTATGTCTAAATTAACAGACAGTATTCATACTGCCATAACTAAAGATGTAGAAGACTTAGGGTACACAGTAGAATACGTAGAAAACGTAAAAGAAGGCGAAAGCAAAATATTAAGAGTTGTTATTGACAAAGAGAATACATCTCTAACAACAGACGATTGTGAAATCGTAAGTAGAAAGATTGAGGAAAAGGTAGATTCTTTAATGAAAGATGAAATGTACATATTAGAAATATCTTCACCTGGTCTTGAAAGACAATTAAAGAATACTAAGTTATATATTAAATACCTTGGTTCTAAAGTGTTAGTAAAACTATATAATAAAGTTGAGAATTCTAAAGAACTTGAGGGAATACTTAAAGAAGCAACAGATGAGTACATTGTACTTACTGTAGAAGAGAAAGATATTAAAATTGAAAGAGAAAATATTACGTGTGCAAACACAGTATATGAATTTTAGGAGGAGATTAGAAAAATGGCAAAGGTAAGCAAATCAAAAGCAAGTGCAGCAGAATTATTAGAAGCACTAGATGAGTTACAATCAGAAAAGGGAATAACAAAGGAGTACATGGTAGAATCTTTAAAACTAGCATTAGAAGCAGCATACAGAAAAAACTATGAGACTGAAGAAAATGTTAAAGTAGATATTGATGAGGATACTGGTATAGTTTCAGTATACGCATTAAAAACTATTGTTGAAGAAGTGGATAACCCAGATTTAGAAATAAGCTTAGAAGCAGCTAAGTTAATAAGCAAACGTTCTAAAGTTGGTGGAGAAATTAAACTAGAAGTTACTCCAAAGAACTTTGGTAGAATTGCAGCTAGTGCAGGTAAACAAATAATAATACAAAGATTAAGAGAAGCTGAACACGATTTAGTTTATACACAATACAGCGACAAACAAGGTGAAATAGTTATAGGTGTTGTTCAAAGAACAGACAAGATGGGCATGATAGTTGACCTTGGTAGAGTAGAAGCTTTAATACCTTCTAAAGAATTAGTACCAACAGAAAGATTTGAAACACATCAAAGAATAAAAGCATACGTACAAAAAGTAGATGATTCTGCTAAATTTGGACCACAAGTAGTATTATCTAGACGTGATCCTGGATTTGTTAAAAAATTATTTGAACTTGAAGTTCCAGAAATTGAAGAAGGAATAGTTGAAATAAAAGCAGTAGCAAGAGAAGCAGGCATGAGAAGTAAAATAGCTGTATGGTCAGATGATGAAAACATAGATCCAGTAGGAGCATGTATCGGTAAAAAAGGTATAAGAATAAATACAGTATCTGAAGAATTAAACGGAGAAAAAATTGACGTTATACCATATAGCGATGATGTGCCAAGCTTTATAGTTAATGCATTATCTCCAGCAGGAATAATGGCTATAGATATAAACGATGAAGAACATATTGCAACAATAGTTGTTCCAGATGACCAATTATCTTTAGCAATTGGTGCAAAAGGACAAAACGTAAGACTTGCAGCAATACTTACAGGATGGAAAATAGATATTAAGACAAAATCAGAAATAGAAAACAGAATAGTTGAATAAGCTATAAGGAGAGTTCATGATAAAACAAAGAACTTGTGTAGCGTGTAGAACTAAAAATACAAAAGAAAATCTGTTAAGAATAGTAGCAGATGAAAATGGTAATGCGGTTTTAGATGAAACACAAAAAATGAATACAAGAGCAATATACATTTGTAATAACAAGACTTGCATAAACAGATTGTTAAAAGCAAAAGATATTACAAAATGTGTAAAAATAAAAGTAAAACAAGAAAGTATACAAGAATTATTAAGAAATTTGGGGGAATAAGATTTGGGAAAAATTAAAGTAAGCGAATTAGCTAAAAAAGTTAATATGGCAGAAGATGTAGTAATAAAGAAGTTAAAATCATTTGGAGTTAATGTAGAAAATGGAGCAAGTATGGTAGAAGAATCATATGCAAGTAAGTTTGCGTCTACTACACCACACATAATACGTAGACAAGTAAAAGTTGTAACTACTGATGCGTCTGGTAATAAAGTAGAAAGAATAACAACTAATGCAGGTGGAACTATACAACAAAGCGTTGTTAGAGAAAAGAAACAAGAAAAACCTACATATAGCAAAGAAGGTTTAGGTGTTGTTAGAAGTAATAGAAATAGAAATAACAACAGAATGCAAAATATAGTTGTTACTCAAAATGGTAAAAAGGTAGAACCTAAAGTAGAACCAAAACCAGTAGTAGAAGAAACAAAAGCTCCAGTAGTAGAAAAAGTTGAAACTAAAGTGGTAGAAAAACCTGTGGAAAAACCAGAGGTTAAGTCTCCTGTAACTAAAGCTCCAGAAAATAGAACAGAATCTAAGAGATTCGATAATAACAAAGAAAATAAAGGCGGATTTAATAGAGATAATAGAGAAGGCAGAGATAACAGAGATAACAAATTCCAAAACAGAGATAATAACAACAATAGATTTAATAAAGATAGAAAAGATGGTGTAAATAATAATAGACCATTTAACAAAGGACCAAGAAACCAAGAAGGTAGAAATGGCGAAAGACCAAACAAACCAAATTTCCAAAATAGAGATAATAATAGAACAGGATCAAACACTGGCTATAGAGTAAATAAATTCATCAAAGAAACTATTGATGATACAATCCAAAAAGAAACTAGAGATTACTCTACAACATTAATAGACAAGAAAAAATATAATTCAGAAAAAGCAGAAAAACCAGAATCAACAACAAAGAGAGCAGCTAAAAATGCTAATGAAATTAGAGAAAAGAATACTAGAATGGAATTTAGCAAATTTAGAGGTATGTCAGTTTCTGAAGAAGGCTTAATGGATCTATATGATAGAGGAGAAAACAGAAAAGGTAAAGCAAAAGCTAAAAAACAAAAAGTAGAAATGAACACTACTAAGATAATACCTTTAACAGAAGTTGAACTTCCAGAATCTATGAGCGTTAAAGACTTCGCAGAAAAATTAAAGAAACAAGCATCAGAAATAATTAAGAAACTATTCTCAATGGGAATACTAGCAACAGTTAACCAAGAAATAGATTTCGATACAGCATTCTTAATAGCATCAGAATTTGGAATTAATGCAACTAAACAAGTTGTAGTAACAGAAGAAGATGTGTTATTCGATGATTCTGAAGACAAAGAAGAAGATCTAGAAATCAGACCACCAGTTGTAACAATCATGGGACACGTTGACCATGGTAAAACATCATTACTAGATAAAATACGTTCATCAAACGTAACAGCTGGAGAATCTGGTGGAATTACACAACATATTGGTGCATACAAAGTTAAGATTAACGGTCGTGAAATCGCATTCTTAGATACACCAGGACATGAAGCGTTCACAGAAATGAGAGCAAGAGGAGCTCAAATAACAGATATAGTTGTAATAGTTGTAGCAGCAGATGATGGTATAAAACCACAAACAGTTGAAGCTATAAACCATGCTAAAGCAGCTGGAGTTTCAATAATAGTTGCAATAAACAAAATAGATAAAGATACAGCAAATGCAGATAGAGTAAAACAAGAATTACTTGAAGTTGGTCTTGTTCCAGAAGAATGGGGTGGAGACACAATTTGTGTTCCAGTATCTGCAAGAACAGGTGATGGAATAGAGAATCTTCTTGAAATGATACTTCTAGTAGCAGATGTAAAAGAACTTAAAGCAAACCCTAACAAACAAGCTAAGGGTACAGTTATAGAAGCTAAGCTAGACAAGACTAAAGGGCCTCTAGCAACAGTACTTGTACAAAGAGGTACATTAAATGTTGGAGACACAATAGTTCTAGGAGATACAATTGGTAGAGTTCGTGTAATGACAAATGATAGAGGAGAAAAAGTTAAAAAAGCTGGACCTTCTACACCAGTTGAAATCTTAGGTTTAGGATCAGTTCCTGAAACTGGAGATACATTCTATGAAGTAAAAGATGAAAAGACAGCACATAAATTAATAGAAAAGAGAAAAGCACAACATAGATTAGACCTTATTAAGAAAGGCAGCGCAGTTACTCTTGATGATCTATTCAACAAGATTAAAGATGGCGAACTAATTAATCTAGATGTTGTACTTAGAGCAGACGTTAAGGGTTCTGCAGAAGCAGTTAAAGAATCATTAGAAAAATTATCTAATGATGAAGTAAGAGTAAGAGTTATAGCATCAAATACTGGTGAAATAACAGAATCAGATATCACTCTTGCAAAAGTATCTAACGCAATTGTTATAGGATTTAACGTTAAAGCTAACGGTCAAGTTCAAGCAATGGCAGATAAAGAAAAAGTAGACTTAAGACTATACAAAGTTATCTACGATGCAATAGAAGATGTTGAGCTTGCAATGAAAGGTAAAGTTAAACCTAAATACAAACAAGTGGATATTGGTAAAGCAGAAATTAGACATATATTCAAACTTTCTACAGCTGGTATTATTGCAGGAAGCTACATACTAGAAGGTAAAGTGGTAAGAAATGCAATGGCTAGACTTGTAAGAAAAGGTGAAGTAATCTTAGAAACTAAGATAGAATCAGTAAAACGTGAAAAAGACGATGTTAAAGAAGTAGCAGAAGGATATGAATGTGGTATTAAAGTATCTGATTCAAATGAAATCAAAGAAGGCGACATTCTAGAATGCTATGAATTAGTTGAGGAGAAAAAATAATGAGAACAGAAAGAGTAGATGAAGATATTAAGTATTACATAGATAGAATACTTAGAGAAAATATATCTAAATTTACAGATTCAGGCATAATAACTGTAACTTCAGTAAAGACAACTAAGGACTTAAGATATTCTAAAGTCTATGTGAGTATATTTGGAACAAAATATACTCACCAAGTCTTTGATAGACTAGTTAAAGGCGCTGGATTTGTAAGAAAGAATTTAGCATCTATGCTTAAAGCAAGAAATATTCCAGACATAGTATTTGAACTAGATGATTCTATGGAATATGGTTCAAAGATGGAAAGAATAATAAATGAAGTAAGTGCTAAAGATAGAGAAAATAGAGAAGCACATGCTGAACAGGTAGAAGAATAATATAATTTAAGGGGTATAATATGGATTTTGAAAAAGCTAAATTATTAATAGATAATGCAAAAACAATATGTTTGGTAGCACATAAGAAACCAGATGGAGATGCGGTAGGATGCGTAGGTGCAATGTACCACTTCTTAAAAGAACTTGGAAAAGATGTATATATGGTAATGCCAGATGTAACGCCAAGATTTAGTTTCTTGCCAGAAATAGATAAGGTAGTAAGTAGATTTCCTGAGGATAAAGAATTAGACCTTTTAATATGTCTAGATTGTTCAGAAATAGAAAGAAGATCAAGCATTGCTAAAGAGGACCTAGAAAGAGCACACAAAATATTAGTAATAGACCACCATATGAATAGTTCAGAAGAAGGAGACCTAAGAATAATAGATAGTGAAGCTCCAGCTAATGCAGAAATTGTGTACAAGTTAATAAAATATATTAACCCAGTGATTTCTAAAGATGTAGCAACATATCTTTATGTTGGTATTATGACAGATACAGGTAGTTTCAATTATGAAAGAACTACAGGAGATACATATAGAGTAGCTGCAGAGTTAGTGGATACAGGAGTAGAGTTCTCTAAAATATGCAAGAAAATAAATGACACATATTCAGAATCTAAAATGAAGTTAATAGCTAAAGTTATAGACAATATGGAAACATATGCTGATGGTAAAATACGTGTTAGCGTATTAGATAAAGAGACGCAAGAAGAATTAGGTGCGACAGAAGAAGATGTTGATGGCTTAGTTACATATCTAAGATGCATAGAAGGAACAATAGCTGCTGTGTATATTAGATGGACTAAAGAGGGAGAATATAAATATAGCATAAGAACTGAAGAACCAATAGATGGTTCGGAAGTGGCTAGAGCGTTTAATGGTGGCGGACACAAGAGAGCTGCTGGGTTTGAAACAACAAATCTTAAAGATACTAAAGAGAAATTGATACAAATGTTGGAAGGGTTGTTGTAAAGGTGAAAATAACAGGAATACTTAATATTAATAAACCTGCAGGTATAACGTCTTATGATGTTGTAGATGTTATTAAAAAGTTGTTTATAGGTTCCAAAGTTGGACATACTGGTACATTAGACCCAGTTGCTACAGGTGTATTACCAATACTTATTGGAGATGCTACTAAACTTTCAGATAACTTAACTGCAGAGAATAAGGCATACAGAGTAAAAATGTTGCTAGGTGTAGAAACAGATACTTATGATATAACAGGTAAAATAGTTTCAGCATCAGTAGTAAATAAAGATGAAATATATATTCGTGAAAGAATAAAAAGATTTATTGGAGTTCAGGAACAAGTTCCACCACAGTATAGTGCAATAAAAGTATCTGGTAAAAAAGCATACGAATATGCACGTGAAGGAAAAGAAATAGAACTTAAAGCAAGAACTATAGAAATACATGATATAAATAACATTGCGGTAGACTTAAAAAAACGTGAAGTAATGTTTGATGTATATTGTACAAAAGGAACTTATGTGAGAAGTCTTGTAAATGATATAGGTAGAAAATTAGGTTGCGGAGCAACTATGATAGACCTAATTAGACTTAGAAATGGTAACTTCTTTATAGAAGATAGTATAGCACTTTATGATTTCTTAAAATTAAATTTTGAAGATATGAAAAAGCATATAGTGCCAATAGAAGATTACTATGATGACTTAAAGAAAATAAATATGTTAAAAGATGAATATACTAAATTCTTAAATGGAGTAAAACTTCCATATGATGAACAAGATAAGCTTGTAAAAGTATATTATAATAACAAGTATAAAGGATTAGGTCAAATAAAAGACGGAATTCTAAAAAGATATTTAATAGAAAACGAGGAATAAGATAACCCTCCAAACACAAAGTTGTTTGGAGGGCTTATTTTATGCGCTTTAATAAAAAGGTACGCTTTTTTTGACCTATTAGATAGAAAACAAAAGATAAGTTAAAAAGTATAGAGGGGGGGTAGCCAATTATATTTAGATAGAAAGGAGGAGTGAAAATTAAAAAGGTTCTAAGTAAATTTATATTAAGTGTAGCAAGTGTGATTTACTACAGGTACCACATAAATTTATATTAAGTAACAAACTAAAGATAAAAGGTGTGTGGTAAACGACCTATTAAATAGAAAACAAAAGATAAAGTTAAAATAAAGAACAAAAGGTGTGTGGCATTTTTATATTATATAGAAAGGAGAGATAAAAATGGATAAACAATTTATAGAGAATGACTTTAAGTATAGGGAAATAGAGAACTCTATATCGGATGATCAAGGTATAATATTCAAAGCTTTGATAAAAGAAGAACCAAACATTTTACTTTACACTAGAGATTATACATTTGGACAAGTAGTGTTGTTGATGGTTGCATTAGAAGATACGTTGAAGTATTTAATTAAAGATTTTCCTGAAGCGTATGCGATAACTCTAGATGCTGATTTAGAAATTACAAAATATGTGGAATGGAAATAACAAAAGAAAGAATTATCATAAAAATATTATTAAAAAGAAGGAGGAATTAAAAAATGGTAAGTAGAATTAAAGATAATGAAAAAGCGAAAAGAAATTTAGAAAGGTTAGCACTGGAGTCAGAACACGGCTTAATGTTTGCAGCATATATAGGAGGAGAATTAGATAATGTAGTAACTTGTCTAGAAGAAAACAGAACTACTGAATATCAAATGATACAGCTGATGATAGCATTAAAAGAGACATTAGAAGAACTAATAAAACAACATACAGAACTATATGCTGTTGCGCTAAATGAATTACCCGAAACAGAATCAATTCTTATTTAATAAACAACTTGCAAAATTATCATTCTTGTATTATTATATAGTTGTTAATAGGAGGTACAAATATGATATTATTAACAGGTGGCCTTGGATATATAGGCAGTCATACATGTGTAGAATTACTTAAAAGAGGCGAAAGAATAGTAATAATGGATAATTTATCTAACAGTAGAGAAGAAGCAATGGATAACATTAAAGCAATATCTAATGCTGGATTTATTTTCTACAAAGCAGATTTATTAGATAAAGAATCTATGAGAAGAATATTTAGTGAAAACAAAATAGATGCGGTTGTTCATTTTGCAGGATTAAAAGCGGTGGGCGAATCAGTAGCAAAACCGTTAGAATATTATAAAAACAATGTTGAAGGAACATTAAATTTATTAGAAATAATGAAGGAATTTGATTGTAACAAGATGGTATTTAGTTCTTCAGCTACAGTATATGGTTCTCCAGAAAGAGTTCCAATAACTGAAGATATGCCACTATCTACAACAAATCCATATGGAACAACTAAGCTTATGATAGAACAAATTTTACAAGATTACGCGAAATCTAATAAGCAATTTAAAGTGGCTATTCTTAGATACTTTAACCCAATAGGAGCACATGAGTCTGGAGCAATCGGTGAAGATCCAAATGGTATACCAAATAATTTAATGCCATATATAGCAAGAGTTGCAAGTGGTAAATTAGAATGCTTAAGTATATATGGAAATGATTATCCAACACATGATGGTACTGGAGTAAGAGACTACATACACGTAGTAGATTTAGCAAAAGGACATCTAAAAGCTTTAGATAGACTTGCTAAAGATGATACTGGTGTATTTATATATAACTTGGGTTCTGGTAGAGGATATAGTGTATTAGACATAGTAAAAGCATTTGAAAAAGCTAATGGAATAAAGATTAACTATAAAATAGTTGAAAGAAGACCTGGAGATATAGCTAAATGTTATGCTGATGCTACAAAAGCATGGAAAGAACTTGGTTGGAAAGCAGAAAAGACTCTTGAAGATATGGTAAGAGATGCTTGGAACTTTGAACAAAAACATCGTTAAAAATATAGTAAAACGGAGTAGAAAAAAACTACTTCGTTTTCTTATTCTATGCATTTGACATATACTATATAGTATGATAGAATACAGTTAAATAAGGGGTAGGTATATAGGGAAAATATGCCTGAAAACTGAAAAAGTTGCAATTTGTATTCATTTATGGTATAATATAAATTGTGATTGAAAAGGAAGGTGTAATTATAGTGAAAAAAGGGAGTGCCCTCAGAACACTAAGATTCATATTTATAACAGTCGTATTATTTGTACTATCATTTAGTGCAGCGGTAGTAACAGTATTAAATGTTTATGTACCGCAATATATAGCAAAAATAGACGGAGAACAAGTTGGATATTTTACAAGTCCAGCGGAGTTTGATGAAGTTTATGAAAAAATAGTTGATGAAAAAGAAGCTGATGGTTTAGAAGTTAAAGTATATTTACCAGCAGAACCAGAATTTGAATTAACATATGTAGTAGATTCAGTTACAGAAGAACAAAACTTATATACAAATATGAGAGCTTTTGTAAAAACAGAATATACAACATATAACGTGAACGTAAAAGGTAAAACAGAGCTTACATTTGCAACTAAAGCGGAAGCAGATGAATATGCTAAAAAAATAAAAAACGCAGTTAAATCTACAGTTAAATCTACAGTTGAAGTTAAATCTGTTGTTACAGAAGAATTAGTAGGTACAACAGAAAAAGCTTCTGTTAAAAAGATTTATGATAATGTAGTAAGTAGATATAAACCAGTTGTTAGAACATATAGCCCAACATATTGGGTAACTACTGGTAAAACGAAATATGGTAAAAAAGCATCTGGAGATTTACATGCATTTATATCAGGTGGTGTAAGACCAGCTTCTGGTGTTGTAACACAAAATTATGGTCCTAGTGCATATTATGCAAGTGGTATGCATACAGGAATAGATATAGCAAGTAAGGGAAGTAAGTATGTTCCAATATATGCATATAAATCTGGTACAGTTGTAAATGCAGGTACAAATGGCGATTATGGTAAATGTGTTATCATAAGCCATGGTAAGGATGCAAACGGTAATGAACTTCAAACATTATACGCTCACCTTAGCAGTATAAATGTTGTTAAAGGTCAAACAGTATCTATGGGACAAGAAATTGGTAAGATGGGTACAACAGGACGTTCAACTGGTGTTCACTTACACTTTGAAATAAGAGTGTTAGGTGGAGGATATAAAACATTCTATAACCCAGCATATTATATTTAATGAATAATAAAAAAGAAACTCGAAAGAGTTTCTTTTTTTACATATTCTTATATATATTCTTGAATAAAGATAAAATATGTTATACCATAAATGTATGAGTAAATAATAATTGTTTATAGGAGGATATATATGAAAGATTTTACAAATAATAATTACAACGCTAATGAATTTGCGTATAAGGACGAGGCAAGAGTTCGTGGTATAAGTCTAAAGGGATTAATTGTAATATTAGTTATAGTAGGTATGATATTTGGTAGTATTGCAGAGGAATTAAATATTGAATTAGGCGGAAGAAGTAAATATACTATAGACGAGATAGAGGAAATGGCGGAAGATTATTGGGAAGATGCCGAGTTTATGGGATATAGTAGATACGAAAGAGAAGATTATGCGATGGATAAGCTTGAAGATAGAGGAGTAGAACTAGAAAGATATAATATAAAATTTGATTACAAAGGAGAAGTAGACGTACGAGCTAAATAGAGTTAATTAAAATAACAATTGAAATTAGCAAAGTAATACATAGCTAAAACTATGTACTGCGTTGCTTTTTGTATGCAAATAAAGGAGAAATGAAAAATGCAAAAGAAAAAAGGTATATCGTTAATAGTTTTAGTCATTACAATAATAGTAATGATAATATTGGCAGCAAGTGTTGTAATAACGTTAAGTAATACGGGAATAATAAATAGAGCAAATCGAGCTGTAGAATTAACAAATGAAAGTCAAGTGCAAGATTTAGCTGCATTAATATGGGCGGATGCTTATATGGATGAATTGAGAGGAACAGATTTAGTAAATAAAGTAAAAGAAGATTTAGATAAAAAAGGTATAAAAGAAGCTGAATGGAAAATAACAGTAACAGATAGTGGAGTTAGTGTTATAAATAAAGCAAATATACCAGTTCCGAAATGGGAATTAAAAAGAACAACAAATGATTCGGGAATAGTTACAAAAGTAATAGTTACAGATGGGACGAGTGAAATAGAAGTAGGTTCTACTATAAATTATATGGTAGACGGAGTAGGAGATACAAACTATAAAGGTGGATGGAAACTACTCGGTGCTGATGAAAATGGAAGATTATTGATAGTATCAACCGCAGATCTTGGTATAACAGGAAGCAACATTACAATAGGAGATAATGCTAATTTTGATACTTGTAAAACAAGTATGGAAGGTGCGTTAACGACATTGCAAAATACAGTTAATAGTTATAAAGATGGAACAATCGGAGTAGAAGTTAGAAGCATAAGAATGGATGATGTGGATAAAGTAACAGGATTTGATCCTAAAACATATACAACATATTTTATGAATGCGGGCAACGTTAATTCGTATGGGCAGGAAGTAAAATACGAATGGGATAATAATGCTGTAAAATATACTTGGAAAAACGGTGATGAAACAGTAACCGGTACATTGGAAGGACCACATGGGGGTTATACATATTTTGATGAAACAACAAACAAGATTATAACAAGTGCAAAAGCAGCTTCTGGAGATATAGTAACGTTAAAAGAAAGTTATTATGGATATACAGGTAAAAACGTTCTGAGTGAAGAAACATTATCATATAAGATGTTATTTAGAAATTCAACAGATACAGCTAATGTAGCATATTGGTTGGCCACAAGAAGTGTATTAATGTATTATGATTTTACAAATTTTTGTCTGGGGATTGTAAGTAGTAATTTTGCTAATCCTGGTGCACTAAGCATAGTAGATTCAATGGGGATGTATAGTGCATATTCATTCCCTGTTCGTGCGGTGGTGACGTTAGCAGCTGATGTAACTCTTACAGAAAGTAAAACAGTATCAGGCGCGTATGATTTAAACAAATAATATATAAACCAAAATAAAACAAACAAGTTAAAAAATTAACTTGTTTGTTTTATTTTTGATTTCAAAAAATTTATAAATTTTTAAAAAATATGTAAAAAGGTATTGCAATTATATACTTATTTGATATAATTGGAGTGTAAGTGGATGAAAGTGGAGCGAAGTGGAGGAGGTGTAAAACCTTGTTATTAGGTGAGTACAATCATACAATTGACGATAAATCAAGAGTTATAGTGCCAAGCAAGTTTAGAGACGACCTTGGTAGTACTTTCATAGTTACTAGAGGTTTTGATAAATGCCTTTTCGCATTTTCTCTTGCAGAATGGCAAAACTTTGAAGCAGGACTTAGAGCTTTACCACTTTCAAATGAAAACGCTAGAAAATATGTTAGGTATTTTACAGCTGGTGCAACGGAGTGTCAAATAGATAAACAAGGAAGAGTGTTAATACCAAACAACCTTAGAGAATACGCAGGTCTTAAAAAAGAACTTGTAATTACAGGTGTATCTACTAGAGCAGAAATTTGGGACAAAGAAACTTGGGATAAGTATACAAGTGATGAGAACATAGACCTAGATGAAATTGCTAGTCACATGTCAGAGTTTGGCATTTGATATAGATAAACGAAAGAAAAAATATTTAATAAAACCTAATAAACTAAAGATAAAAGAATTAATAAACGAAAGAAATTAAAAAAACAAAAGATTTACAAATAACTTATTCATACTTATGATAAGATTTACATCATTTACAAAGGAAAAAACATTTAATAAACAAAAGATAAAAATTTTAAGATTTTAATTAGAGAATTACGGAGTAAGATAAAAGTGGAATTTAGTCATGTGTCAGTATTACTAGAAGAATGTATAGAATGTCTAAACGTAAAAAGGGGTGGAATATATGTTGATGGAACCCTTGGTGGCGGTGGGCATTCTTCGTATGTCTTAAAACTACTAGATAATACAGGAAGATTAATTGGAATAGATAGAGATTCTGATGCACTAACACATACTAAAGAAAAACTTAAAGATTACACGAATGTAACTTATGTTAAAGATAAACATGAGAATATAAAACAAATATTAGAAGACTTAGAAGTACCTGGGGCAGATGGAATATTATTAGACCTGGGTGTTTCGTCGTATCAGTTAGATGAAGCGAGTCGTGGATTTAGTTATATGCACGATGCACCATTAGATATGAGAATGAACAGAGATGATGAGTTTACTGCATATCATGTGGTTAACAAATACTCTGAAGAAAAACTTGCAGATATTTTCTTTTTATATGGAGAAGAAAAGTTCTCAAGACAAATAGCAAGAAAAATAGTAACAGTCCGTGAGTCTAAACCAATAGAAACAACTTTAGAACTTGTAGATATAATAAAATCTGCACTTCCAGCTAAAGCAAAGAACGAAAAACAACATCCTGCTAAAAGAGTTTTCCAAGCAATTCGTATAGAAGTAAATGGAGAACTTGTAGATTTAGAAAATGCAGTATGTGATGCAATAAAATGCTTAGTACCAGGTGGAAGACTTGCAATAATAACATTCCATTCGCTAGAGGATAGAATAGTAAAAAGAGCATACGAGAAGATGGAAGGTAGATGTACTTGTCCGCCAGATTTTCCAAAATGTATATGCGGATATGTATCATATGGAAAGATACTTACAAAGAAACCTATAGTAGCAACTGAACAAGAACTTGAGAATAATCCAAGATCTAGAAGTGCTAAACTTAGAGTTTTTGAAAGAAGATAAAAATAATAAACAACTATTAAGTAATAAGATTACAAATTAACTTAAGAAAAGAGGTGAAATTAGTGATAGCAAACAGAGCTTACGCATATGATTTAGAAGTAGAGAAACAAGAGGTAGAATATTTACCAAATAAAAGAGACTTCAGATTAATAAAAAACACAGTAAAAAAACTACAAACAGCGTCAAATATAAAAGCAAAGAAAAAATCAGAACTATCACTAGTTTTGTCGGTTGTAGCAATGTTTGCTATGTTCATCATCTTAAGTTATAGAACAAACATAATAAGTGAAAAGAATTTAGAATTGCAAAGACTTGCTATTAAAGCAGATAATGCAAATGCAGTTCTTGCAACAACTGAAGTAAATGTAAGTAGGGTTATAGATAAAGACAAAGTTGAAACTTACGCAAAACAACAATTAGGAATGCAAAAACCAGAAAAAAGTCAATTAGTATATATAAACTCTAATTATGAAACAAAAGTAGAAAGTGTAAATGAAGGAAATATAATTAGTAAAGTAGTAGATAAGCTAAAAGATATAATAGGTATTAAATAATCATAAGATAGCTAGTGTAATGTAACAGCTTACTTATGGTTATTTTTCTTTAAAAGGAGGTGTAGTATGGCGTTTGCAAAGAAAGCACATAAAACAAGAGCAATGGGATTAATGGCAGTTGCGGTAATAGCATTTGTGCTATTAGCTATTAGAATGTTTTGGATACAAATTGTAAAAGGCGAGTATTATTCAGAAAAAGCATATTTACAACAAACAAAAGACAGAGCTATTTCTGCAAGCCGTGGAACAATTTATGATACGGCAGGAAATAAATTAGCGCTTAGTGTTTCTACAAATACGCTATCTATAGCACCAACAAATATAGAAACAGAAGATAAAGAGAAACTAGCTAAAGATTTAGGAGAAATTTTAGATATGTCTTGGGATACAATTTTATCTAAAATAAATAAAACAGTATCTTTAGTTACAATAGCTACAAATATAGATAAGGAAACAGCAGAAGAACTAACTAATTACGTGTATAAAAATGAGCTTAAAGGTGTGTATGTAGATGAATCAACTAGCAGAATATATCCTTACGGAGCAATGTTATCTCATGTATTAGGATTTACAGGAACAGATGATCAAGGATTATATGGTCTAGAATCATATTATGAAGAAGAACTTGCTGGAGAAGATGGAAGAATCGTTGGTAGTATAGATGGTGGCGGAAATGAAACTCCATTTGAAGAAGAAGAATATATAGCACCAACAAACGGAAGTGATATAACTTTAACAATAGATGCAACTATACAAGGTATAGTAGAAAAGAATCTAGAAAAAGCCGTAAAAGAAAACGTATCAGATAAAGGTGTATGTGTTGTAATGCGTCCGTCAACTGGAGAGGTTTTAGCAATGGCTACATATCCAGATTTTGATCCGAATGATCCATTTACAATAAACGATGCTAGTTTAGCTGCTAAGTGGGATACGATGTCTTCAAAAGATAAAAATACAGCATTAAATAATATGTGGAGAAATACAGCTATATCTGATGCGTACGAACCAGGATCAACATTTAAGGTTGTAACTGCTTCAGCAGCATTAGAAGAAGATATTGTTTCTATAGATCAAGCAGGACTATTTAATTGTAATGGATATGTGAGCATATCTGGTTGGAAGATTAGATGTTGGAGATATCCAAGAAAACATGGTGCGCAAACATTAAGACAGGCGGTTATGAATTCTTGTAATCCAAGTTTTATGCAAGCTGGCCTTAAAATAGGAAAAGAAAAATATACAGAATATCTAAAAGCATATAATTTATATGATAGAACGGGAATAGATTTACCTGGTGAAACAACAGGTATAATACATGATCCTAAAACAATGACAGAACTTGACCTTGCAACAACATCGTTTGGTCAAACGATATCTGTAACAACACTTCAAACAGCAGTTATATATTCTGCAATAGCAAACGGTGGATATATTATGCAACCATATGTTGTAAAAGAGGTTCGTAGTGCAGATGGTACACTTATATCTGAAACTACACCTAAAATTAAGAAACAAGTAATATCTGAATCTACAGCAAATGATGTATTGTCTGCGTTATTTGATACAGTAGATAAAGGAACAGGTAAGGCTGCTAAAGTAAGTGGATATACAGTTGCTGGTAAAACAGGAACGGCTGAAGAAGGAAGAGGTAAGGATCTTTGGTACATGGCATCATTTGCGGGTATTGCACCGGTAAATGATCCAGAAGTAGTAGTTATATTTAGTCTATATGATCCTAAAGGGCCAAGCGGACACCAAGGTGGAACAATTTGTGCTCCAGTTGTAGGAAATATTATAGATGAGACATTAAGATATTTAGATGTAAATCCAAGTTATGCAGTAGAAGAAACAGATACTAAAACGGTAGTAGTTCCAAATGTAACTGGTAAAACATATAAGGAAGCAAAAGAAATAATAGAAAAAGCTGGTTTAACAATAGCATCAGATAACACAATAGCGTCAGATAAAATAATATTAGATCAAATACCAAAAGCTGGTGCAAACCTTATAGAAGATGGAACGGTTAGAGTGTATAATTCTACAGATGCTAAGAAAGATACAACTACTGTACCAGATGTAAGAGGTTTAAGTGTTAAGAAGGCAATAACTAAATTAAATAAAGCAGGACTAAATATTAAAGTAGTAGGAAATGGTAATGCAATAATCCAAGACACAAGTCCGGGGGATGTTGTTACTAAAGGTTCAATAATTACGGTTAAGTTTGTGGATACAACAGACTTACACTAAAAGCATATTATTTATATAATATGACTTAAAATTTGTATGAGAGTGTGGTATAATTACTACGTATTTGGAGGGATAACAATGTTATTACAATATCTAGTAGAAGAATTAGATAAAAAAACTAATGGAGATTTAAACATTAATATAAATAAAATAGAATATAGTTCAGAAAAAGTAGGATTAGGCGACTTGTTTGTAGCCATAAAAGGATTAAAGCAAGATGGTCATGATTATATAGTAGATGCAGTAGCTAACGGTGCTGTAGCAGTTATAGTAGAAGAAGCATATTTAGATAAAGTGAATGTACCAGTACCAGTTATAGCTGTTCCTAATTCAAGAATAGCTTTAGCAGAAGTTGCAGCAAAGTTTTATGATTATCCAGCATCTAAACTAAAAGTTATAGGAATAACAGGAACAAAAGGTAAAACAACAACTGCATATATGGTAAGAGATATTATGCTAGCAGCTAAAAAGAAAATTGGTATGATAGGCACAATATACAATACTTATGCAGATAAAGTAATAGAAGCAGTAAGAACAACACCAGAATCTTTAGATATACAAAAGTTATTAAAAGATATGGTAGATAGCGGCATGGAATATGTTGTTATGGAGGTATCTTCACACGCTCTAGAACTTCATAGAGTACACGGTATTAAATTTGAAATAGGAATATTTACAAATCTAGGACGTGAACATTTAGATTTTCATGGTGATATGGATAATTATCTTAAAGCTAAGGCAAAGCTTTTTGAACAAAGTATATTTGGAATAATTAATGTAGACGATATCTATGCTCCAAAGTTGCTTAAATATGTAAATTGCAAATATGCAAAATATGGTTTAGATAATGAAGCAAATGTATCTGCTACAGATATTAGAATAAACAACAATTATGTAGATTTCAAAATGTATATAAACAAACAATTACAAACAATTACTGTTCCAATACCAGGAAAATATACAGTATACAATGCAGTAGCAGCAGTAGCAGCTTGTAGCATGTTAGGTGCTCAAATGCAAGATGTACTTGTAGGACTTTCTACAGTTAAAGTTCCAGGTAGAAGCGAAACAGTAGATATAAATAAAACATTTGCTGTTTTAATAGATTATGCACACAATCCATCAAGTTTAGAAGCAATACTTGTAAATACTAAAAAGTATATTAAAGGTAGAGTAATACTTGTATTTGGATGCGGCGGAAACAGAGATAAAGAAAAAAGAAAAGAGATGGGAAAACTTGCAGGAACATATGCAGATTTCACTATCATAACAACAGATAATCCAAGAGACGAAAAGCCAGAAACTATAGCAAAAGAAATAGAAGCTGGACTTAAAGAAACAAGAGGATTATCTAAAGTAATAATAAACAGAAAAGATGCCATTGAATTTGCAATGAGAATTGCATGGGCAAATGATACAGTAATTCTTGCTGGTAAAGGTCATGAAACATATCAAGAACTTGCAAACGGTAAGAAGATACATTTTGACGAAAGAGAAATCGTTAAAAAGGCAGCAGAAAAAATGCCTGGTAAAAACGAAGTAAAATATTAATAAGACATTTGGAGGATAAAACATGAATATACCATTAACTTTACTTTTATCAGGAGGAATTTCATTTGTAGTGACAGTTGTCTTAAGTTTAATAATAATACCATACTTAAGAAAACTTAAAATAGGGCAAGTGGTTCGTACTGATGGCCCAGAAGAACATTTGAAAAAATCTGGAACACCTACAATGGGTGGAATAATGATGCTAATTGCAATGATAGGAATTCTTGTAGTATTTGCATTTAAATATCCTGTATTAATATTACCGATAACGTTAATATTAGGCTACGGAATAGTTGGTTTTATAGATGATAGAAAAAAATTAGTAGAAAAAAGTAGCGATGGAATAAGCGCTAAAATGAAGATGATACTTCTATTTGTATTCTCGGTAGCATTTCTTGTATTATACATGGTATTCTTAGACTGGGGTACAGGAACAAACATACCATTTCTAGACTTTGCTGGAGTGTTTGTTGTGTTTACAATGCTTGTAATGCTTGGAACAAGTAATGCAATAAACTTGACTGATGGCCTAGATGGTTTAGCATCAGGTGTAAGTGCAATAATAATGACATTCTTTACGGCAGTAGCTATGAAAAGAGGAGACATGGCAATGGTTGTGCTTGGAGCTACAACTGTAGGAGCAACACTTGGATTTTTAATATTTAACGTAAAACCAGCAAAGGTGTTTATGGGAGACACAGGTTCTCTTGCATTAGGTGCAGCAATAGCAGCAATAGCAATACTTATGAAAATGCCAATGTATCTATTAATAGTTGCATTAATACCAGTAGTAGAAACATTATCTTCAGCACTTCAAGTTATCTACTTTAAAGCTACGAAAGGTAAAAGATTATTTAAGATGGCTCCGCTACATCATCATTTAGAATTAAGCGGATTAAAAGAAACAACAATAGTAATCTTATTCTGGGGGATAACAGCAGTGTTATCTTTGATAGGATTTATATTAGTATAGAATAGAAAATAGGAGGAAGAGCATGGCTAAAATTGTAGAGAAATTAAAAGCACTTAAAGACTGGAAATTAGTAGATTTCCCGTTCCTTTTCACGCTTTTAGTTCTTCTTGCAATTGGCCTTATTGCTCTTTCTTCTGCTAGTTCATACTATGCTTTAACAGAAACAGGAGATAGCATGTATTACCTAAAAAGACAACTTGGATTTGCTTCTTTTGGTTTGGTTGTTATGGCATTTGTAATGACTTGGGAAAAGAAAAACTATAAAAGGTTTAGTTACCTTGCTTTTATAATTGCAGGGATATTTATGGTACTTGTAGAAGTGCCTGGACTAGGTGTTACCGTAAAGGGAGCAAAACGTTGGCTAAATTTAGGATTTACATTCCAACCGTCTGAAGTGTTAAAGTTAGGACTAATAATGGCCTTAGCTAGATATATTTCAGAAAACCAAAAGAAAATGAAAAGTGTTAAGGGATATTTAGCACCTTTGGGAATGTTGGTTGGTGCAATAGTATTTACATATTTACAATCACACATGAGTGCCATGATTGTTATGTGTGTAATATTTGGAATAATGATGCTATGTAGTGGGCTTAAGATAAATTGGAAAATTGTTGGTCCGTTGCTTGTGATAGGTATAATTGGAGTAGGCGCCTTCTTCTTAGCAGAGGACTATAGAAGAGAAAGAATATTCTCTTACCTAAATCCAGATGTGGATATAACAGGTAGTAACTGGCAACCTACACAAAGTCTTTACGCAATAGGTTCTGGTGGACTTTTTGGTAAAGGGTTAGGTCAAAGCAGACAAAAATATCTATGGCTTCCTGAAGCACAAAACGACTTTGTATTTTCTGTGTATGCAGAAGAATTTGGTTTTGTAGGATCACTTGTAGTAATTATACTTTTTATAACATTAATATATAGAGGTGTGTCAATAGGATTAAATTCTAAAGATATGTATGGAATGCTTGTGACACTCGGTATAATTGGAATGTTTGCATTCCAGATAATAATAAATATAGCGGTTGTAACAAAAACAATGCCAACAACAGGTATGCCGCTTCCATTCTTTAGTTCGGGTGGTACATCACTTGTAATAAATTTAATAGCAATGGGAATAGTACTTGGAATATCTAAGGAAAATAAATAAGGTTAGGTGAAAAAATGAGAGCAATAATAGCATGCGCTGGTAGTGGTGGGCACATTAATCCAGGAATAGCAATAGCAAATGAAATACTAAAGAGAGAACCAGATAGTAAAATAATATTTGTTGGTACTAAAACAGGTATGGAAAATGATTTGGTAAAAAAAGCTGGTTATGAACTTGCGCATATACGTGCTGGAAGATTCCATAGAAGACTTACTTGGTATAATATAAGAAATATGGCAAATGCTTTCTTAGGAATATTTGATGCGGAAAAACTTGTTAAGAAATTTAAACCAGATATAGTTATAGGTACAGGTGGGTTTATATGTGTCCCAATGATGAAAGCTGCAAAGAAAAAACATATACCATATGTATTACATGAAAGTAATGCATTCCCTGGTCTATCTGTGAAGTTAGTTGCAAAAGATGCAGCGAAGATATTACTTGGTTTTGAAGATACTAAACAAAGATTAGATAATAAAGTAAATTCTGTATATACAGGCACACCTGCTAAATTTGATATGAATCATATGATGGCTTTAGACAAAGAAGCATGTAAAAAAGAATTAGGATTAGATAAAGAAACTATAGGAGATAGAAAAGTAATATTTGTAACAGGTGGAAGCCAAGGAGCAAAGAGATTTAACGAAGTAATTATTAATATGGTAAGAGAATATAAACCGAAAGATTTGTATTTTGTAATTGCTGTAGGTAAAGATAATTATGAATTAGCACAAAGTATGTTAAAAGAAGAAGATAGTGAGTATATAAAAATAGAGAAGTTTATATACGAAATGGATAAGATGTATAAAGCATCAGATCTTTTAATTACTCGTGCGGGAGCATTAACAATAACTGAACTTAGTATAGTAAGAAGACCTGCAATACTTGTTCCGCTTCCAACAGCAGCAGAGAATCATCAATTCTTTAACGCTAAGGCAATGGAAAATGCCGGTGCAGGTATATTAATAGAAGAGAATGTATTGAATGAAACCGTTTTATATGATAAAATAAAAGATATAATAAATGACAACAAAATACTTGAAACTATGGGTGAAAATGCAGCTAAATTGTATAAACCAGATGTTGAAGGTAAAATTTATGAAGAAATAAAAGAAATTGTTGGCTAGGAGAAAACGTGAGAAAAGAAGAAAGTAGAACGGAATCAGTTGAAAAAAATAAAAAAGTAAATAAAACCGTTTCTAAAAAGAACAAAGGAAAGCTTAAGAGAAAAATATTAAGAGGACTAGTTTATCTAGTGCTTATAGTATTTGCGCTTTCTTTGTTCTTTTTATTGGGATTTGGTGTATACAAGCTATATACCGCAAGTAGATTCAATATAGGTGCGGTTAATGTAGAAGGCAATGTTAAGTATACTGTAGAAGAAATTAAAGAGTTAGCAAACATTCAGATAGGTACAAACATTAACAAACTTAAAGCAGGCAAAACAGAAAAGATAATAGAAGAATTGCCTTATGTAAGAGATGCCAAGGTAGTGCGTAAGTATCCAGAAACTGTAATAATAAAAGTTGAAGAGTATGTTTCTAGTTTTGTTGCACTTAATAAAGAAACAAACGAATATATTAGACTTACAGATAAAGGTGTAATATTAGAAAAATGTAATTTAGAGGATGTTACAGAAACAGAATTGTTATTATTCGGAATACATTTTGACGATAACCTAGGAGAAAAAATAGTTGAACTAGAACAAAAGAAACTACAAACACTTATAGATATGATGGAGAAATATTCTAAAGAAAATATATCTAAAAAAATAACAAGTGTAGAGTTTAATGAAGGAGATATTATTTTAACACTAGATTATGATATAGATGTAATAATGGATACAACTGAGATAGAGTACAAGCTTAATCTTTTAACAAGCATATTAGATGAAATAAATGGTAAAGTTGGAACTATAGATATGACAATAGAAAATCCAATATTTGCTGAAAGCATAAAATAGAAGGAAGAAATGGAGAAAAAACAAACAAGACCTGTAGTTAAAGAAAAGAAAGTAACTATAGACATAACAAAAAAAGAGCCAATAGATAAGGTCAAGAAAATAGCCAAAGAAAATTCTACAGTTGTTATGGGGAAGGTTGCAGAAAGTTCTAAAGAACAAGGTACAAAAAACATAAAAGCAGCAAAAATAGAAAGAACAAGAGAATTAATAAAAAAATACAATGTTACTTCAGTTGTTATGATTTCTTTAGTATTATTCATTTGTTCCTTCATAATAGCAGCGCAACTTAATACTGTTGGAAATACAGATATAGTAACACAAGGCATGAGAGAAGCGGAACTTTTAACAGAACTTCAAAAAGCAAACAATAAATATGAAGAACTAAAAGAAGAATATGAAAAAAGTCAAATAATAGTTGATGAGTATAGAGAAGATGCTTCAAGTAACGACCTTTTAATATCTTCGATGACAACATTGCTTGAAAGAGCAGAAATATTAGCTGGTCTTGTAAAAGTAAAAGGCCAAGGCGTAGTAATAACGCTTGCAGACAGTACAGATACAAACATACCAGTTGAAGCTGGACTTGTTCATGATACTGACCTTATGGCAATAGTTAATGAATTAAGAGCAGCAGGTGCAGAAGCAATAAGTGTTAATGGACAAAGAATTATTTCTACAACCGCAATAAGATGTGTAGGTCCAACAATACAAATTAACGAAGTTAAAGTTGCATCACCATTCCATATTAAAGCAATTGGAGATGCGAAATACTTAGAAAGTGCACTTAATATTAAAAATGGCATAGTAGATAATTTCAAAGTATATGGAATTAATGTTGAAGTAAAAACAGACAATAATATAACAATAGATAAATATGATAACACATTAACATTAAAATATGCTAGTGAAGTAAAATAGGAGGTAGAGATGAAGAAAACAGTAATAACATTAATATTTGCAATAGTAATCGTATTTGGCTTCATATTTGGCTCAAATCTAGAAATACCATATAAATATACTGCATATATTGCGGTGGCAATATTAGCATTCTTAGATTCGTTATTTGGTGGCATAGTATCCAATATGAAAAACGAATTCGATATGACGGTTTTTATATCAGGATTCTTTGTAAATGCTCTTATAGCAATATTTTTAGTATATCTAGGACAAAAATTAAATGTAGATATTTACCTTGCAGCTGTAATAGTATTTACAACAAGATTGTTTACAAACCTAAGTATAATCCGTAGATTAATAATAGAAAATATAGAAGAAAATAAGAAGAATAAAAAAGCATAGCTAAGAAAAGAAATGTCATAAAACTACATGTATAGTCGAATGCATTGAGAGTAAAAAATAGTAAATATATAATAATACCGAAACGTAAAGTGGAGGTATTTTTTTATGCATGAGTTTACTAAAAAGGCAGAATCTGTTTTAGAGAAAACAAGACTTTTTGCAATAAAACATCGATATACATATATAGGAACAGAACATATACTGTATGGTTTAATTAAAGAACAAACCTCGATCGCGGGTAAAATACTTTCAAAGCAAAAGATAACAGCAAAGTATATAGAACAAGAAATACTAAAGATAGATGGAGTGAAAGATAAAGAACAGTTAAAAATAACAGAACCTACCTTTACATTAAGAGCTAAAAAGGTAATAGAAAACAGTATTAAAGAGGCGAATAAAACGGGTGCCAATTATATTGGGACAGAACATATTCTTTTAGCATTAATGAAGGAAACAGATAGTATTGCGGTTAGAATACTAATAGAAGCAAACATAGATCCAGAAAAAGTATTTACAGATATTATCAAATACATAACTGAAGAACATTATACGGCTTCTACATCTAAAAATAGTAATACACAAGCTTTAGATATGTATACAGAAGATATAACGGAGCTTGCAAAAAGAAATAAGCTAGAGCAAGTTGTAGGAATGGAACCATATATAACAAGGTGTTTACAGATTCTTTTAAGAAAAACAAAAAATAATGTGTTAATAATTGGTGAAGCTGGAGTTGGGAAAACGAGTCTGGTATATGCTTTAACTAAACGAATTTTAGAAGAAAACGCAGGTATAAATAAAAGAATATTAGAGTTAGATATATCTTCGATGTTAGCAGGTGCTAAGTATAGAGGGGATTTTGAAGAAAGATTAAAGAAATGTATTTTAGAAGCGAAAGCTGAAGAAAATATTTTGCTATATATAGACGATATGAGAAATATAATAAGCTTAGGAAACACAGAAGGTTCTTTAGATGCAGCAAATATTCTTAAACCATATTTATCAAAAGGAGAGATACAAGTAATAGGAACATGTACAATAGATGAGTATGCAAAATACATAGAAAAAGATATGTCATTAAATAGACTTTTTCAAACAATAGATATAAAAGAACCAAACAAAAACGAGACATATAATATAATTAAGGGGATAAAAAGTAGATACGAAAAACATCATAACGTTGTAATTCCAGATGAAACAATAAAAGAAAGTATAGAACTTGGTATAAGGTATATACATACAAGAAAGATGCCGGACAAAATAATAGATATTTTGGATGAGGCTTGTGCTAAAGCGAAAACGGAAAAAAGGAATACTGTGTTAATGGAAGATATAGAAAGTATTGTTTCTAAAATTACAAATATACCAGCTCAAAAAATAAAAAAGAGTGAGAAGGAAAAACTAATCTTTTTAGAAAAAAGATTAAAAGAAAATGTAATTGGTCAAGATGAAGCAATAAAGAAAATTTCTAATGTTATAAAAAGAAATAGGCTAGGTATAAGAGATACAAAAAGGCCTATGGGTGTTTTCCTTTTTACTGGTCCTACACGGTGTTGGTAAAACAGAGTTGGTAAAGGTGCTTGCGAGTGAGCTGTTAGATTCTAAAGAAAATATAATAAGATTAGATATGTCAGAATACATGGAAAGGCACAGCGTGTCAAAGTTAATAGGCGCGCCACCAGGATATATTGGATTTGGTGAACTAGGAACTTTAACAGATAAGATTAAACGTAATCCATATAGCATAATTCTTTTTGACGAAATAGAAAAAGCACATCCGGATATATATAATATATTGCTTCAACTTTTTGATGATGGAAGATTAACAGATAGTAAAGGAAGTACAGTAAACTTTAACAATACTATATGTATAATGACATCAAATATTGGAGCTAGAAATATAACAGATGCTAAAACATTAGGATTTGCAAAAGTTAATTCGGAAAAAGAAGAATATGAAAATATGAAAAAAGAAGTAATGGAGGAAGTGAATAAAAGATTTAGTCCGGAATTTCTAAATAGATTGGATGATGTCATTGTGTTTAATAAACTAAGTAAAGAGGATATATTAAATATAACCAAGTTAATGTTAAAGGATACAAAAGAAAGAATAATGACTAGAGGGCTAAAAATTGAATTTAACGGCGAATTAGAAAAACACATATCTGTTGTAGGGTATGATGCTAAAAAAGGCGCTAGACCTATTTTAAGAGCAATACGAACTAAAATAGAAGATGAGTTGTCAGAGTATTTGTTAAAAAATGAAGTAGAAAAAGATGAAAAAATAAAGATAAGATATATACCTAAGAAGGATAAAATAGAGATAAGCAAGACGTCGCTAAGACGCAAGGTTGAAAAAATGATGTAAAAGTGATATAATATTAATATCATCAATTTTTGATGGTCAACGTTAATATGTTTGAAAAAATAAAAAACAACAAAATTTTGGAGGTTTAAAATGAAAGAGGTAAAAACAGTAAAGACATTGGCAGAGAAACGGTTAGCATTTGCTGATCAGGAAAACTATGGTGACAAGTACATCAGCGGTACTTATGATCTCATCGCAGATCTGTACGAGATGAAAGTGGCACCTAAGTTTAAACTTGAAAAGATCTTCGCAACGCTCAATTTGCTTACTCTTAAAGAGGAGCTTATTATCAGATACTATTATGGTATCGATAGAATCAAATCAACAGTTGAAGAGATCGCAGAAAAGTTTAACATCTCTGTAGCAACAGCTAAGAGAATCCTCACAAACGGCAAAAAGCAGTTCATGGTAAACATGGCAGCTTAAGCATTAACGGAAAGAGCATCGGTTAGAACCGGTGCTCTTCTTATTATATTTATTTAAATTTGTTATTCGACATCTTCGTCTATTCCTGAGTCACTTAAAGTAGGTAGCATATCATAAAATGCCACTTCGTCAGAAACAGGTAACGCTTCGACATTTTTTAATTTTCTTTCAATAGTACGAGTTTTTCTTGTTGCATCAGACATTGTATTAGATATTTCAACAAGCTTTTTATTTGTCTTTTCTAGTAAATCACCAAACTTAGTAAATTCTGTTTTAACTACTCCAAGTAATTCCCAAACTTCACTAGAGCGTTTTTCTATAGCTAAAGTTCTAAATCCCATTTGTAAGCTGTTAAGTAATGCAACAAATGTAGAAGGACCAGATATAACAACTCTAAATTTTTGTGTTAAAGTTTCGCATAAATCTGTGTTTCTAATTACTTCACAGTATAAACTTTCAGTAGGTAAGAACATTATACCAAAGTCTGTTGTATATGGTGGATCAAGATATTTTTCATTTATATCCTTAGCACACTTTTTAATTTGCATTTCTAGTTTCTTTCTAGATTCATCAATAAGTTCTAAATCTCCAGCTTCTTCAGCTGCTACAAGTCTTGAGTAATCTTCTATAGGGAATTTAGAGTCTACTGGTAAAAGTACAGTATCTATATTGTTTTTACCAGGAAGTTTGATTGCAAATTCTACAAAGTCATTAGATTTAGCTTTTGTTTTAACATTTGTTAAATATTGTTCTGGAGTTAAGAATTGTTCAAGTATATTTGATAGTTGTATTTCACCCCAGTAACCACGAGCTTTAACATTAGTGAACACATTTTTAAGATCTCCAACGCCTTTAGCTAAGCTTTGCATTTCGCCTAATCCTTTTTGAACAGATTCTAGGTTGTTACTTACTATTTTGAAAGATTCACTAAGTCTTTTTTCTAGAGTAGATTGAAGTTTTTCATCTACAGTAAGTCTCATTTTTTCTAGTTTTTCACCATTATCTCTTTGAATAGATGTAAGTCTATCTTCAACAGATTTACGAATGTTTTCCAGTTTAGTTTCATTTAGTTGAGTAAGATTTGTAATCGCATTTTGTTGTATAGTTGTATTATCTACAATTTTACCACCAATTGTGTTAGTAATATCATCGCGAGTATTTTTTAGGCTTAACTCAATAACCTTTTTAAAATCTTCTAAATCATTCTTTTTGTTTTTCTTTAATAGCAGCATGCAAAGTAGCACAATTACTAGTAAAAGAACAGCTATAATAGCTATTAATGTTGTATTCATATATTCACTCCCTTAATGGAATTTAGTATATCATACAAAACATTTGTTTGTCAATTAGAAGCGAGTAAGATATATAAATTTGTTAATCTTTGTTGATACCAACATTTTTTTGTGATATTCTTAACCATACATAAGGGTGAAAAAATATGAATAATAAAAAAGAAACAATTATGATTATGGTCATGATATTTCTTGCTACAATAATCGTAAGAGTATATTGTTTTCCGTTATTATCTGGGGACTATGTTAATTTCTTAGAGCCTTGGGTAGAAGAAATAAGGGAGAAAGGTGGATTTGCGGCACTTAAAGAACCACTAGGCAACTATAACATACCATATATAATAATATTAATTTTAATATCGTACTTAAAGTGCGAACCGCTAATACCGATAAAAATAGTATCAATTATTTTTGATTTTGTATGTGCATTTGCAACATACAAGATAGTAAATAAAATAACTGGTAATAAAAATACAGCAATGGCATTTTCTGTTTTGATTTTATGGCTGCCAACAGTTATTATGAATGGGGCACTTTGGGGACAATGTGATAGTATTTATGGGGCATTCGTACTTCTTGCAATATATTACTTAATGGAAAATAAAAATATAAAAGCTTTTGTAATGTTAGGTTTAGCATTTGCATTTAAGTTACAAGCCGTGTTTATACTTCCGTTGTTTGTACTTCTATTGTTTAGAAATAAAGATGTGAAATGGTATTATTTCTTTATACCAATAGGTATAGTGCTATTAGCAGGAATGCCTGCAGTAATAGCTGGGCAAAGTATAACTAGTGTTCTTGGAATATATGGTGGACAGGTAGAAACATATAACGCATTAACAGCAAATTTCCCAAATATCTATTCAATAATAATTAAGTTCCCGTTTGCAGAAGAATACAATGGACTTATAACAATAATAGGAATACTAGTAACTATGCTTGTATATTTTGCAATGTGGCTTGTAGTATTAATTAAGAAGGTAAATTTTGATGAAAAGAAAATACTTCTTGTTGGACTATGGAGTATAATAATTGCAACATTCTTGTTGCCAAGAATGCATGATAGATATATGTATATAGCAGATATTTTAAGTGTAATTTGGCTTGTGGTAAATAATAAAAACAAATTATTACCACTTATGATTAATTTAACATCAACAATAACATATCTAGGATTTTTATTCTTTGGAGAAGGAGATTATAGTGCGTGGGCTTTAATATATACTTTAACAGTAATAGAATTTACTGTGTATGTATTTAGAGTATTACTGGATAAGAAAAAGCTTGATGAAGTAGTTAAAGAATAATATAAAATGGAAAGTGTATAAACGCTATTGCTTTTATACACTTTCTTTGATATTATAATCATACAAGTTTAGACTTGTACAAGGGAGGAAAATAAAATGTCTAAAAAGAAAATAGCAATAATTGCAGTAGCAGTTGTAGTAGTTATAGCTGCAGTAGTAGCAGCAGTTCTTTTAATGCCTAAAAAAGTAGCAAACGTTGAAGGTACATTAGAAGAAATAATGGCTAAAGTTTATGCTGGATTTGGTGAAGATGAACTTCCAATGTTAGGAGATATGCCTGTTGATGTAACAGATCCTGACGCAGTTTCTTATTATTTAGGTACATCAGAACTTTCAATAAAAGAAGCTTTAGTTCGTGAACCAATGATGGGTTCTATACCACACTCAGTAGTTTTAGTAAGATTAAATGATGCTAATGATGCTGAAGATGCAGTTGCAAAAATAAAAGCAAATGCAAATCCAAGAAAATGGATATGTGTAGAAGCTAAAAATGTAGTTGTAGATAATATAGGAGATCTAGTTATATTAATAATGGTTGACTCTGAAGGACAAACTACACCAGAGATAGCACCAAAATTAACAGCTAATTTTGGAGGCTTAAAATAGGATGGTATTTTCAAGTATAACATTCTTATACTTTTTTTTACCAATACTACTTATAGTATATTATATAGTTCCAAAGAAATATAGAAACTTAGTATTATTAATATTTAGCCTGTTATTCTATTTTTATGGTGAAAGTAATATAGTACTTGTTGCTTCTTTAGCAATGAATTATTTCTTTGGAATTTTTATAAGTAAAGAAAAGGAAAAAGAAAAGAACAAACAAAAAAACAGAGCAAAACTTTATTTAACACTTGGTGTAATAGCTAATGCAGCACTGCTTGGATATTATAAATACATGAACTTCTTTATAGACAATATAAATGGAATATTTGGTGGAGATATAAAGAATCTAAATATAATTCTTCCTTTAGGAATAAGCTTCTTTACATTTCAAAATATAAGCTACTTAGTAGATGTATATCGTGGAGAGGTAGAAGCACCAAAGAGTGTAATAAAATATGGAACATATATAACACTTTTCCCACAACTTATAGCTGGACCAATAGTTAGATATAAAGATGTGGCAGAAGCGGTAGATAATAGAAAAGAGTCATGGGAACAATTTGGATATGGAGTATATAGATTTTGTATCGGTATGGCAAAGAAAATATTAGTAGCAAATGCTATGGGTGAACTTGCAACAACACTAGCAGGAATGGGAACAAAAACAGTTCTATCATACATAGTAGAAGCACTATGCTATACATTACAAATATACTTTGATTTCTCGGGTTATAGTGATATGGCAATAGGTCTTGGTTCAATGTTTGGATTTAGATTCAAAGAAAACTTTGACCACCCATTATTTGCAACAAGCATAACAGAATTCTGGAGAAGATGGCATATGTCTTTAACATCATTCTTTAGAGATTATATATATATACCTTTAGGTGGTAATAGAGTATCTAAATTAAAATGGTATAGAAATTTATTAGTAGTATGGCTACTTACAGGTTTCTGGCATGGAGCTAGCTGGAACTTTGTATTATGGGGATTATACTGTTTTGCATTCTTAATGTTAGAAAAGAACTTCTTACATAAGTTCCTTAAAAAAGGAGTATTATCTCATTTATATACAATAATAGTAACAATGGTTGGCTTTGTAATATTTAATATGCCAGATCTACCAGCAGTAGGAAACTACATTAAATGTATGTTTGGTTTTGGCGGACTTAAGTTTGCTAACTTTGAAACGTTGTATTATATAAAGAACTATATAATATTAATAATAGTTGCATTAATATCTGCAACACCAATAGTTAAATTTGTATCTGGTAAATTAGAAGGAAAGAAGATGGGAGAAAGAATAATAGCAGTGACACAATATGTGTTCATACTTGTAGTAATGCTAGTATCTACAGCATCATTATTATCTAGCTCATTTAACCCATTTATATACTTTAGGTTTTAGAGGTGAGGCTTATGAAGAATAAAATAATAACAATAACATTTTTAGTAATTATAGGCTTTATGTTTATAACATTTATAGTATTACCAGACACGGACCTTTCATATTTTGAAAGAAGAAGACTAGCAAAATTTGAGGCAGAGTGGGATGATGAAAAAATAGATAACTATTTACTTGATCAATTCCCGTTTAGAAATGGATTTATAAAACTTAATTCATTAATAAATAGAAATATATATAACAAATTAGATAC
>JAZTYX010000055.1:0-15699 GCA_045637095.1 Clostridia bacterium
TTCAGCAGTAATAAACGGCGGAACATTTATAGGAAATACATCAAATAAAACATATGGCGCTGGATTTACATTAAACCTAAGAGACCAAGATAGAGCTACAGCATCAATAATAGTAAAAGGTGGAACATTTACAGGATTTAATCCAGCAGACAATGCAGCAGAAAATGCTGGAACAAACTTCGTAGCTGAAGGATATGATGTAGCATATAATGAAGAAAATGACACATATACAGTTGCTAAAATATTAGAATAATATAATCTAAACACACTAGGTAACTAGTGTGTTTTTCTTTTGTTCAATTTGGTAATAAATACTACTAGTATATATAATTAATTTGTGATATAATGTATGGTGGTTTAGCATATATTATATTTTTTATATATAAAAAGAATAATATATATGTATATAAGGAGGAACTATGCAAGAAAAACTTACTATTAAAGGTGCAAGAGAAAACAATCTAAAGAATGTAGATTTAGAAGTGCCAAGAAATACTCTAACTGTATTTACTGGACTTTCAGGTAGTGGAAAAACATCTCTTGCTTTTGATACTATATATGCAGAAGGTCAAAGAAGATACGTAGAAAGTTTATCTTCTTATGCAAGACAATTCTTAGGTCTAATGGAAAAACCAGATGTAGATAGCATTGATGGATTATCTCCGGCAATATCTATAGACCAAAAGACTACATCAAAAAATCCTCGTTCTACAGTGGGAACTGTAACAGAGATTTATGATTATCTTCGTCTTCTTTATGCAAGTATAGGTGTACCACATTGCCCTAAATGTGGCAAGAAAATATCTATGCAAACGGTAGATCAAATAGTAGATAGCATAATGGAACTAGAAAAGGGTACTAAGATTCTTGTAATGGCTCCTGTAATTCGTGGTAAAAAAGGTGAACATGCAAAGGTTATAGAGAATGCTATTAAGGAAGGTTTTGTAAGAGCAAGAATAGATGGCAAGTTATATGATCTTGCAGAGGAACTTCCAGAAATAGAAAGAACAAAAGCACACAACATAGAGATTGTTGTAGATAGGCTTGTTGTAAACGAGGATATAGAAAAACGTTTAGCAGATTCTGTAGAGTTATGTATGAGACAAGCAGATAATCTTGTTTTAGTTAAAATAGTAGATGGAGAAGAAATGCTATTCTCAGGAAACTATTCTTGTCCAGATTGTAATATATCTATGGAAGAAATAACTCCAAGAATGTTTTCATTCAATACACCATTTGGAGCTTGTCCAAGTTGTACTGGTGTTGGTGAACTACTAATGGTGGATCCTGAAAGAATAGTTTCAGATGAAAATAAAAAGCTAAGTGATCCAACGTTATTTTATGCTTGGGGTGGTAATGGAGTAGACTCTGTAACTTTAATGTATATGAGAGGGTTATGTGAACATTATGGTATAGATATAGAGACTAAGTATAGCAAGATACCTGCGAAGTTTAAGGATGTACTTCTTTATGGCTCTAAAGGGGAAATAATATCTTTCAAACACGAGTCAGCAAGATTTAGCAGATCTTTCGAAGGAGAATTTGAAGGTGTTGTAAACATCATTCAAAGAAGATATCATGAAACAACTTCTATGGGCATGAAGACATACTATGAAGGTTTTATGAATACAATACCTTGTGAAGCATGTCATGGAGCTAGACTTAAAGATACCGTTTTAGCAGTTAAAGTAGGTAAACTAAACATACACGAACTATGCTTATTACCAATAATTGAAATAAAAGATTATATAAACAACTTAAAGTTGAGCGAAAAGAATAAAATAATATCTGAACAAATAATTAAAGAATTAAACAACAGATTAGGCTTTTTAATAGATGTAGGACTAGATTATCTAACACTTGCAAGAAGTGCAGGAACACTTTCTGGTGGTGAATCTCAAAGAATTAGGTTAGCTACGCAAATAGGTTCTGGCTTAACAGGTGTGTTATACATACTAGATGAGCCAAGTATTGGTTTGCATCAAAGAGATAATGAAAAATTACTAGAGTCTCTAAAGAAAATGAGAGATTTAGGGAATACATTAATAGTTGTAGAACATGATGAAGATACAATGAGAGCGGCAGATTATATAGTAGACATTGGACCGGGTGCGGGTGTACATGGTGGTAATATTGTATTCGCTGGAACGCCAGAAGATATACAAAAAGATGAAAATAGTATTACGGGTAAATATTTAAGTGGTAAACTTAAAATAGAAGTACCAGAAAAACGTAGAAAAGGAAATGGTAAAACAATAAACATTGTTAAAGCAGAAGAAAACAACTTAAAGAAGGTAGATGTAGAAATACCTTTAGGAGTACTTAACTGTGTTACTGGTGTTTCTGGTTCTGGAAAAAGCTCGCTTGTAAATGAAATACTATATAAATATGTAGCACATGAAGTAAATAAAGCTAAAACAAAACCAGGTAAGGTTGGAAAAATAACTGGATTAGAAAATATAGATAGCATAATAAATATAGACCAATCGCCAATAGGAAGAACGCCACGTTCTAACCCTGCAACATATACTGGTATGTTTGATCATATACGTGACCTTTTTGCTACAACTAATGAAGCTAAACTTAGAGGATACCAAAAAGGTAGATTTAGCTTTAATGTACCTGGTGGTAGATGTGAAGCTTGTTCTGGTGATGGAATAATTAAAATAGAAATGCACTTCTTGCCAGATGTATATGTTCCTTGTGAAGTATGTCATGGAAAGAGATATAGCCGTGAAACATTAGAAGTAAAATACAAAGGTAAAAACATAAGCGATGTACTAGATATGACTGTAGAAGAAGCATTAGAATTCTTTAAGAATGTAACACCAATTAGAAATAAATTAGAAAGATTAAATGATGTTGGCCTTGGATATATTAAACTTGGTCAACCATCAACAACATTATCTGGTGGTGAAGCACAAAGAATAAAACTTGCAACAGAGCTTGCTAAGCGTTCTACAGGAAGAACATTATATATATTAGATGAGCCAAGTACGGGACTTCATACAGCTGATGTAGATAGACTAATAAAAATAATAAATAGACTTGTAGACGCAGGGAATACAGCTGTAGTAATAGAACATAATTTAGATATAATTAAATGTGCAGACCACATAATAGACTTAGGGCCTGAAGGTGGAAATCAAGGTGGTAATATAGTTGTAACAGGAACGCCAGAAGAAGTAGCTAAATGCAAAGAAAGCTATACAGGTAAGTTCTTAAAGAAAATGTTAGAGAATAAATAAAAAAGAAAAACAATATAAATATAACAAATTCATTACAATGAAAATAAATCATTGTAATGAATTATTTTTTGTGATTAAATAAAATAAATAATTGTATACAAAGGAGAAATATATGGTAAAAAAGAAAAAGGGTATATCATTAATAGTACTAGTAATAACAATAATAGTTATGATAATATTAGCTGCTGCGGTTGTTGTTACGCTAAGTAATACGGGAATAATAGGTAGAGCAAGCGAGGCGGTAGATGATACGGAATTAAATGATGTTAGACATTTAGCAACTTTAGCGTGGTCTGAAGCATATTTGGAAGGCTTAGATTTAGAGGATGCTGTATTTGAAGCGCTAGAAAATAATAATGTTAATACAGATAAATACGATATAATCGTTACAGATAAAGGGGTAACTGTAAACAAGAAAGATGAGAACGCCGAGAAAGGAACTGTTCCGCCAGCAGATTGGCAAGATAGTGTAAGAATTGTAACTGAAGAGGGTGTTCCTATTCCAAAAGGTTTTGCACGCTCTCCATACGCAACCGAAGATCAAGTGGCAGAAGGAATGGTTATATATGCTTTAACAGAAGATGAAATAAAAGCTGGTAAGAAGACAATTACTACTGATGCTAGCCATCAATATTCTTTAGAGAATAGAGATCAATTTGTATGGGTACCAGTAGATAGCGATACTTTTGAAACAGAATTTGTGAGAAAGAATTTTAGTAATGCTAGAGATACGCTTTCTAATGAACTAGGGAAATCTTATTGGGAAATAGTATTAGATGCTAATAATATGCCTGCACCAAGAGCACAACAAGATACTAAATACATAACAGATGCAACTCTAGAAGAAGCAAATTATATGTATCAAAGTGTTAAGAAATACGGTGGCTTTTATATAGCACGTTATGAAGCTGGAACAAGTGAATATGATTCAACAACATACACACCAATTGGAACAACCCAAGTTGCTATGGGTAGATACCCAAGGGTAAATATTAACTGGGGTGGCAGTGAAGACGGAGTTAATGATTTAACAGATGAAGATGGAGGCTCTATAGCAGCAGCAAGAAGCATGTATCCAAGAAGTAACAATTTGTATGGAGCAGTTTCTACTTTAACATATAGCGTTCAGTGGGATGCAGCTATATCTAGACTACTTGAATTAAATCCTTCATTTGATTTTGAGGATCCAAGTACAGGGCTATATTGGGATACTACTATTACTGCTTCGGATTTTAATACGGGGGCAAAACAATCAAGGTTAGATACAGATGAATGGGCACTAAGAGTTTGGACAGCTGCTGAACCAAGAGTAGCAGATGACGATCCACAATTGTTTACAACTGGTGCATATAAAGGTTCTAACTTGTACAACATTTATGATATGGGTGGTAACTTATTTGAATGGACAATGGGTGGAGATTCAAGTTCGAGTCGTGAAGTAAGAGGTGGCTACTGGTGGCATTATGTAATGTATGGTGGAGTACATAAGCGTTCAAGCGAATCGTTATATAAAGATATATATATTGGATTTAGACCATCGTTATATATTAAGTAATATATAGATATAATAGAAAGAAGATAGCAATATCTTCTTTTTTCTTGTAAAAATAGCTAAAATATGTTAAAATATATTATGTAAATAGTTTTGGAGGTATTTTATGGCAAAACAACAAAAACAAATGGTGTATTTTAATGCTGTAAGACAAATTGAAACAATAACAATTAAATATAACGACAAATTAGATGGAGATTTTGTCGATGATGTTTGTACATATATAAAAGAGGTTTCTAAAAAGATGCCAAGAGTGGATCTTAAGAACCCAAGAGAGGTGTATACAGTAACTGTTTTCGTATACCCTAGTGTTAAGATGTTTAACCAAATATTTAACGGAGTAATTGAAAAAAGATATTACCAAAGAAGACGTTCTTTACAAGATCTTTATGTTGTAAGAGATGAAGGTGGAAACATTCATATTGCATCTCCAAGAGGCCGTGGTACAGAACAAGCAGAAGCATTTAAGAGAATACTTGTTATGAATGTTCTTGGTGAATACATGAATGAACAAGACAAACAAACAGCAGATAGAATGTTAAGAGCTTCTATGGTTAAAAAGAAAGAAGAACAAGAAATAGAAGAAGTAGAAGAAGAACCTATCGAAGAAGAAATTGAACCAGAAGTAGTAGAAGAGGAAGAAGTTTCTGAAGAAGAAATGGATGAATTAATAATGCTAGAAGATGAAATGGCAGATATAGATGCTGAAGAAGGAACTTTAGATGCTGATGTTGAAGATGAAGAAGTTCATGAAATTTCAGAAGAGGATATGGTTCCTGGAAGTGTAGTTCAAGCAAGACAATGGTTAAGCTTAGGATGGATGGGATATCTAAGTGGTAGACTTAATAGCGAAAAAGAAGTTAAATATTTTGCAGAACATATATCTGCTAACGGTGTGAAAAAACTAGGTAAATTAAAAGATACTGGTTGGTATGAAAGATATAACTATTCTCAAGAATATTCAATAGCTATAGTAGAATATATTGTTTCTACATATGGTGTAAGAACATTCAAAAAATTCTACGAAGATCCAACAGATTATGAACATACACTTGGAACAAATAAAAAAGCTTTTGAAGCTAGAGTTAAAGCATATATTTATGGAAAATATGGTCCAAATAGAATGAAGGAAGAAGTAGAAGAAAAAGCAGATGAAGAATTAAGTGTTACAGAAGTTAGAATGGATAGAAATGGTGGCGCAACAATTACTGAACTTCAAATTGAGCAAGAACCACCAGTTTTAGAAATAATGTAATAAATTAATTAATAAATAAAGTGATGAATGAATTAATAAAAAGAGGCTTAGCCTCTTTTTATGTTGTCTTTTTGTTCTAAACTAGACAAAATAAAAGAAAAGTTGTATAATACTAATTGCAAGTATTTCTGACAGTCGCGTAAGCTAGTCTTGCGAGGAAAGTCCGGGCACCTCAAGGTAGTAATGGTAGATAACGTCTACTGGGAGTGATCCTAAGGAAAGTGCAACAGAAAATAACCGCCGTAAGGTAAGGGTGAAAAAGTGAGGTAAGAGCTCACTAATTTGTATGGTGACATACGAGTGGTGTAAACCCCATTTGGTGCAACACAGATAGAGAAGATTAAGGTTACCTTGCCGCCTTCTCGAAATGTGGCTAGAGGTGTATAGTAATATGCATCCCAGATTAATGGCTGTCTAAAACAGAACCCGGCTTATGAAATGCTTGCAAATATTTGTTGTATGTTTATACATGCAACTTTTTTTGTAACCAAAATGTAATAAAAAAAGTGTTGTAAAAAATAATAATATACAGTAATATTATTATATATAATAGGTGATAACTAATGAAACAAAGAAAAATGACAAAGAAACAACATAAAGAAAATGTAAGTATAATAACTTTTGGAATGATAGTTTTAACAGTAGGAATAACTCTTACAGCACTTGTTATGAGTGTGGATAATAGAGTATCATTTCTAAGTACATCTAGAGAAACTAATAATAGTTTGGTTATGCCAAATGAAATGGCAAAGAGTGTGGATTTAGAAGTGGCTTCTTCAGTAGCTACAAATGCAGGAAATGTATCATTAAACGTTAAAACTAATTCTACAAATCCAAAAAGCTTCAAAGAATATAGATATTATATTAAAGAAAGTACAAATGATATATATGTCTTAGATGCAATAAAAGTAGAAGAACAACATGCATATGCAAAATTGGATCCTAACACAATTTATGATGTTAAGGTTGAAGCGGTAAGTTATAGTGGCTCTACAATGACATCCATGACATCAAGTGTAACGCCTGTGTTTGAACAATAGAAAATAATAGTTGACAACTAACTTAAAAAATAGTATACTTATCTTGTTAAATGCGATGACAAGGGAAGAGTAATAAACAAACTCAATCAAGAGAGAATAACACCTAGGCTGGAAGTGTTAGATTGAAATTTATGAAAGACACCCTATGAGCAGACTTATGAAAAGTAAGTACGTGTACGCACGTTAAAATAAAAGAGAAGTAAATAGGGTGGCACCACGAAAGAATATATCTCTCGTCCCTAATATGTTTAGCATATTAGAGGCGAGAGCTTTTTTATATCTATTATGCTTAGACATATTAAATATTTATTATAATTTATATATACATATTAAAAGGAGGAAAGAAAGATGTCTGAATTAATTACAGGACAAAAAAGAAGTGCAAGATGCACAGAGTTTACTGAAGCCGATGTTGGTAAAAATGTAACAGTTATGGGCTGGGTAGACACAAGAAGAGATATGGGTAAAATCATATTCGTAGATTTAAGAGATAGAAGCGGAATAATCCAAGTAGTTATAGACGATAGAGTGTCAGCTGAAGATTTTGAAAAAGCAAGCCATATTAAAAACGAATATGTTATATCTGTAGAAGGTGTGGTTAACAAAAGAGATGATTCAAAAGTTAACCCAAAACTTAAAACAGGAACAATAGAAGTTATTGCAAAATCTGTTAGAATACTTTCAGAATGCGATACTCTACCATTCCAAATTGAAGAAGCAGATCAAGTGGGAGATCAAACAAGACTTAAATATAGATATCTAGATTTAAGAAGCAAATCAATGCAAAGAAACTTAAAATTAAAAAGTGATATTTGCCATATTACAAGAAACTTTTTCCACGATGAAGGATTTATTGAAGTTGAAACTCCAATGTTAAATAAATCTACACCAGAAGGAGCAAGAGACTACTTAGTACCAAGTAGAGTAAATCCAGGAATGTTCTATGCATTACCTCAATCTCCACAATTATTTAAACAAATATTAATGTTATCTGGATATGATAGATATATCCAAATAGCTAGATGTTTTAGAGATGAAGAGTTAAGAGCAGACCGTCAACCAGAGTTTACACAAATAGATATGGAATTATCTTTTGTTGATGAAGATGATGTAATCGATGTAAACGAAAGATACTTAAAGAAAGTATTTAAAGAAATTAAAGGTATAGACATTGAAACTCCATTTATGAGAATGCCTTATGATGAAGCAATGAGAAGATTTGGTTCAGATAAGCCAGACTTAAGATTTGGTATGGAACTTACAGATATGTCAGATATATTTGCAGGTTGCGAATTCAAAGTGTTTGCAGACACTATAGCTAAAGGTGGAAGTGTTAGAACAATAACAGTTCCAGGAGCTGCAAACTATACTAGAAAACAAATTGATGAATTAATAGAATTTGTTAAAATATATAAAGCAAAAGGTCTTGCATCATTTGCTATTGAAAACGGAGAATACAAATCTAATATATTACGTTTCATGTCTGAAGATATAATTGCTAAAGTTGTTGAAAGAGCAAACGCTAAAGAAGGTGACTTAGTATTATTCGTAGCAGATACTAATGAAGTTGTATTTGCAGCTTTAGGAGCATTAAGATGCGAAATGGCTAAGAGATTAGATCTAATAAATAAAGATGAATACAAATTCTTATGGGTAGTAGACTTCCCAATGTTTGAATGGGACGAAGAAAATAACAGATGTAAAGCTGTTCATCATCCATTCACAGCACCTAAGGATGAAGATCTAGCATTTATGGAAGAAAGACCATTAGATGTTAAAGCTAAAGCTTACGATATCGTATTAAACGGTACAGAGCTTGGCGGAGGAAGTATTAGAATTCACTCTAGAGAAGTTCAAAGAAGAGTATTTAATTTACTTGGATTTACAGATGAGCAAGCTCAAACTAGATTTGGTTTCTTATTAGATGCATTTAAATATGGTGTACCACCTCATGGCGGTTTAGCATATGGTCTAGATAGACTTGTAATGTTAGTTTTAGGATTAGATACTATACGTGATACAATTGCATTCCCTAAAGATAAGAGTGCAAGCTGTCAAATGTCTGAAGCTCCAAACGTTGTAGATCAAAAACAATTAGATGAACTTCACATTAAATTAAACTTACCAGAAGAACAATAATACTAAATATATGCAAATATATAAACATATACGAAAGGAAAAGATTTATGAAGATAGCAATATTAGGAGCTGGTGCGTTAGCAATTGGTTTTGCTAAAGTTCTAGAAGCTAGGGATTTTGACATAGTAATGTGGACAAAATTTGAAGCAGAAAAAGAAGAAATTTTAACAACAAGAGTAAACTCAAGATTGTTCCCAGGAATTAGACTTGCAGATGAAATTGGAATAACAACAGATATAAGAGAAGCTGTAGAGGGAGCGGACGTAATACTTAACGTCCTTCCGTTTATAGCAATTAGAGATACAATAGAACTAATTAAAGATTTTTATGATAAAGATCAAATAATTATTAGTGCAACAAAAGGTATAGATGAAGAAAACTTTATAACTACAACTAAACTTTTTGAAGAAGGGCTAGGAGCAACAAAACAAGTTGCGTTATCTGGACCATCGTTTGCAATAGATGTTGCTAAACATACAGAGATTTCTCTTATGCTAGGAACTACTTCTGAAGAAGCTGAGAAGGTTACTCGTATGTTATTTGAAACAGATGCTATAAAAATGGAAACAACAGATGATATAGACGGAATACAATTCTGTGGAGCAATAAAGAATGCTATAGCTGTTGGTTCGGGAATGTTAGCAGGACTAAATGTAGCAGATTCTACAAGAGCAGCATATTTAGCAACAGGTATGACAGACATGGCAAAAGCCTTAGTTATGCTTGGTGGTAAAAAAGAAACAGCATATAGCTATGCTGGCGCTGGAGATCTTATGCTTACATGTATGAGCCCTACAAGTCGTAACTTTACATTCGGATATTATTTAGGACAAGGATTAAATGTTGATGAGGCATTTAAATTAATGAATAATAAAACGGTAGAAGGATATAAAGTAATACGTGCATTAAATAAGTATAGTAAAGAAAAAGATATACCTTTCTATACAATACCAGTGTTATATGACATAGTATTTAATGGTAAGGATGTAAATAACATAAAGAAAGTGTAAATAACAATAATTATAACGATTATAACATGAAAAACAACGTATGAAGTTTGAAGTGCATTAACTTTAGTTTCAACGTTGTTTTTTATAACTATTATTACTTGAAAAAACAAATAATATAATATACAATGAAAATGTATAAGGAGAAGCAAAAGAAAATGAAAGAAAAAAGGGGAATATCTTTAATAGTATTAGTGATTACGATAATAGTAATGATAATATTGGCTTCTGCAGCTATTATATCGTTAAGTAATCTTGGTATAATTGGTAAAGCAAATGATGCGTTGGATAAAAGTAATTTAAAACAAGTTCAAAATTTAGCTACAATGGCTTGGGCAGACGCTTATATGGACAACAAAAGAACTCAGTGGGAATTAGAACAATATGTTTTAGGTGTGTTAGAGAAAAACAACGTAAATCTAGATGATTATGAAATAATTGTAACACCTGATGGAGTTACTGTAGAATTAGGTAATAAAAATATTGTTGCAGGACTTTATGAGACAGGAACAAATTACAAGACATTAATTACACCATGGAATGAGTTAATAAATACTGGAATGGTTGTCGTAGATAACGGAACAGCAACTATTGGTACAGTTTTACCACAAAATTTGCCGGCAAAAAACACTAATGGATTTTATTATGGAGTAGAGTATAGAAATGCTGACATGGGGATAGGTTTGGTGTTCAATGAAGATGGTTCGGTTGGTGCATATGAAAGCGGTGTGCTTAGTCAAACATTACCGGGCGGCTCAGCTGTTTATAGCCTTAATGCTATAGATATGTCGGTTGTTGATTGGGGTGTTGGTGCTGTTAGTGCGAACGGAACAATGGTATACTTTAGTAGTTTGGGATTGGGATTTACATTAGGTACTACAGCGCAAATTGAAGGAGAATTAGTACTTCCTACAAATGGAAGTATAACTTCGATTGGAGAGAAGGCATTTGTTAACCAAACGGGATTGACAGGTATTAAAATCCCTTCTAGTGTAACTTCAATTGGCAAGTTTGCTTTCAATGGATGCAATAGCCTTGAAAATATGGAAGTGCCATTTGTAGGTGCAACAAAAGATGGTGATGAAAATACACATTTTGGTTATATATTTGGTGCAAATGAATATTCTAATAATAATACTTATGTTCCAACATCTCTTAAAACAATTAAAGTTATAGGGAATGTTAATATAAACGATTTCGCATTTTATGAGTGTACAAATTTAGTAAATGTTAGCATTAATAAATCAAATATAATAGGAGATTTAGCGTTTTATGATTGTACAAGTTTAACAAATGTTGAATTTAATAAAGCAAGTGCAATTGGATTAAGAGCGTTTCTTGGTTGTGCTAATTTGATAAATGTTAAAATACCAAACAGTGTTAAAAAAATAGACGCTAACGCATTTTATGAGTGTCAAAAAGTAATTAATACGGTAAACGGTATAAAGTACGTAGATAAGTGGGTTGTAGACACTGATGATACAGTAGCTAATGTTACATTAGCTGAGGATACACGTGGAATTGCAGATTATGCACTTTCAGAATGTATTAATATGACAAGTATAACTATACCAGAAGGTATAGAAATTATTGGAGATTTTGCTTTTCAAGGTAGCGATAAATTAATGAGTATTATTATACCAGCAAGTGTTAATTACATAGGGGAATTAGCTTTATATTATTGTGATAATTTGACAACTATAAATGTAAATGAGAACAATAAAAATTATTGCTCGATAGATAATGTTTTATATAATAAAGATAAGACAAAAATAATCCTATATCCACGCGCTAAAGCAGATACAAATTATACAATTTTAACAACTGTAACGGTTATAGGAACGCATACTTTTGGAGCTTGTAAAAACTTAAAATCAATTGTAATACCGGATAGTGTCACGATTATAGAAGATGGCGCGTTTCTTAATTGTACAGGTCTTACAAGTATAGAAATACCAGCAGGTGTTAAAAACATACAAGATAATGCATTCCAAGGATGCTCAAATATAAATACAGTTTATTATAAAGGAATTATTGCAGGCTGGTGCGGTATTGAGTTTGATAAAGACTATTATGGTGGTGATAGTAATCCTTGTTTTTATAATGCTGCATTATATATTAATGGCGAAAGATTGGAACAACTAATTATTCCAAATACAATTACACAAATAAAGGCTTCGTCTTTTCATGGTTGTTCAAGTATAACAAGTGTAGAGATACCTCGAAGTGTAAAGATTATTGAAGATTACGCTTTTAGAGATTGTGCAAATATAGCAAGTGTAACAATTTCTAATGGAGTAACAACTATCGGAGATTGTGCATTCTATGAGATTCCGAATTTAAACACGGTACGATACGAGGGGACTATTGAAGGTTGGTGTAACATCACATTTGGAGAATTATATGCTAATCCATGCTATAATAAAGTATCATTATATATAAATGGTGTTGATATAGAAAATGTAGTTATTCCAAATACAATCACTAAACTTAATTATTCACTATTTGTTAATTGTACAAATATTAAGAGCATAACAATCCCACAAAGTGTAAAAACTATTAAACAACATGCTTTATATAATTGTACAAATCTTACTACTATTATTTATAATGGTACGGTAGAACAATGGAATGCTATTACAAAAGAGACTTATTGGAATACAAAGTCACCAGTAACGGAAGTAATATGTACAAATGGCACAGTTACATTAAATTAAATATTAAAAGCGGGAATAGTTTATTCTCGCTTTTTACTGTATTTATACCATTTATCTGTAAAACTGATACATTTGTCGACATAAAATTGAAAAATGCTTGAAAATATGGTACAATAATAATGCAAGAATTTGGTTGACATAGGCGATAAATTGTCTATGTAAAAATAATTAGAAAAGGAGAAATAAAAGGATGATAAAAAAACTCTTGCAAAAAATAGCAACACTCGTTAGCACAACTTTTAAGCCTTTTGGCTTGAAACACAAAATGGTAGCAGTACCAGACAATCTTAAAAAGAGAGGTCGGAATTTAGCAATTGTAGAATTTAGCATAACATTTTTAGGTTTGGCGTTTTCGTTCTTACTTAAAGCAACCAATATTATGATAGAAATGAAATTCGTTATATTAGGTATTGTGTTCTTTATGTTATACTATGGCGAACAAGTTTTAAGGTCTAGCCTTGATCTTGTGATTGCAGCAGAAAGCAAAAAATATCAGTTTATGTTTGATAATGAAATTATCTTAAGAGGAAGTAAAATTCTTTCTGAGGTAACAGATAAAGTGCATAAAAAGGATGAAAAAACTAATATGTACTCTATAATGTCAAACGAGTCGGTAATAAATGTTATAAAACGCTATTTGTCTAATTTGTGGGAACTTAAGATAAACAATATATTTAATATTTTGGGTATCATATCTGCAATATTAATGCTTGTATTTGCGGTCATCACAAATAATGCAATTAGCCAAAGTATATTTATTCCTGTCCTGATAGTATTTGCTATTACTGCATTTACTACAACAGTGTATTTGTCGATTAGTCGTAAAACTTATCACGAAAAGTTCAGAGAAAGTGTAGACGAAGAATACGAGATAAGTAATGATCTTTTAAGAGTAACCCCGATAGTAAAGAAAGATGTTCCTATGAGAATAGATCTTCTTAGCAAAACAATTAAAGCGAACAACAGTAACTTTATAACTTTTGATAAGAAAATGAGAATCTCAAGACTCATAATGTGCATAGTAGAAACACTTGCAACTTATGGAATAATCTTGCTGTATATTTTCGGTGTGAATTGGCAAAACATAACTGTTGCTACAATCGCAGAAATTACTGCTAATATCGTAATAGTAACGGCTGCTTTAAGAAATATAACTAGAATCACAGATTCTTTAGACAGATTCAGTGAACGCGTTACTGTTATAACTCGTGAAGAGTGTGAAATGAAACTCATAACCGAAACCTATGATAAGGTTGTCGCTAGGAATAATGAAGATAAACCTGTAAGCAGAATATCTATTCCGGAGTTTACAATAAGTTACATCGAAGAGTCGGAAAACGATAAACCGTTTACCTTAAAAAGTGAAAGGGAGATAGTTATTTCTACTGGAGATGTTGCAATACTTTATGGACCTTCTGGATCAGGTAAATCTACCTTCATGAAACTCATAACTGAAAGAATGACATTAAATAAGAGTGTGGATATCCCTTCGACATCTAGATTCTTATACTATGATGAAAAACTTAAGTTTGGTTCACTTAGCATGTACAAAGAATTGTTCTGTAACGACGAACAACCAAATCTTGCAAAAATGCAGGACATTCTTGTAAACCTTCATCTGTGGCAGGAAATTACAACAAATTGTGTAGATGTGTGGCAGTATCTTAAAGAGAAAAAGTATAATCATTTTTCTAATGGTCAGAAACAGCGCTTAATTATTGCAAAGATGCTTTATTGGCTTGATGAAAATATAGATGTGCTTGTTCTTGATGAGTGTACTTCTGGACTTGATGATGTTATAAGCGAAGTTGAGGGTGCAAACGCACAGGAAATTTTGGAATACATCACAACATATTCAAACAAAGACAAACGTCGTATTGTTGTAATATCTACTCACCAAAATATTGATGATTTCATTTCAAAAATTGAAACCGAATTCAACATCCAAAAATTACAATTTGTTAGAAAAGGAGAATGCAATATAGTAAATTAACATGAGTCTTAAATCTAACAAAAACACGGAGTGCAAATGCACTCCGTGTTTTTTTTCTTACCCCATAAAATATTTGGGCGTAAGTTCGGTTGGAATATATCCTAGGTTCATATATTTTTGGATAACCATTTCGTAGTCTTCACGAGCGATGTAACAAATTGACTTATATGGATAATCTAAAACTTTTATCCATCCGAGGATTAGTACAGCTATATCATCATAAGATGAAATGCCAATTTGCTTTGCTTTTTCCGTGATTTTTGCCCGAGTTGTCTCGTCGAGTTTTTCCAAATAGTTTTGGACTGCTAAGATATGTTCCTTTTGGTTTGAGAATGACCGACAATCAATACTGTCTACCATATTTGGTAAAATCCATCCGCTTAAAACCATAAGGTACACCTCCAAAATTTTGTTGGTATTAATGTTGTGTATTTATACTAACATTAATATTATCGACTAATTAAAATTATACCATAGATTACATAAAAAGTGAAGTTTTTTCTATATTTACAAGCGTTAATACTTATGATATTATTTTTTTATATTTAAAGAGGTAAATATGAAGAAAATAAATAAAATATATTATGCTTTAATACTAATAGTTACACTTACGTTTTTTGGTGTGCTTTGTTATTATTGCTATATTAATAAAGTGTATATAGATATAAACGGTGAAAAAATAGAATTAAACATATTAGATAATAAAACAATAGATTTAACTACATTTAATTCCAATGAAGAGGTTGTA
>JAZTYX010000056.1:0-29216 GCA_045637095.1 Clostridia bacterium
AGATGAAAAACAAACTAAAAATATGGATATAATTGCAAAAAACATATCCAATAAAAATACAATCGTAACTTTTACAAAAGATAATAGGATTATATTAAGTGGAGAGGATATAAAAGAAACGGAAAGATTACAAGATAAAAAATATTTTAATTATGTGGAGAAGGGAAGATACAAAAAATTATACCAAACATTAAATAAGATAGTGCCATTGGTTAATCCGCCTAAAATTGCTAAGTGTTTTTATTCTATGTATTTAGAAACAAAGGATATGTTACCTGTAATAGATGAATTAGAAAATATGCCTAATGTATATGTTAATTTGAGCGTTGGAAAAAATGGAATAGTAGAATCTATGATAGGAGCAAATATGTTAAAAGATGTGCATAAAAAGTATCATATAAAAGATATGTATTTATTTAGAGAAAATAGATGGTAAAACTAAAATAAGAATATAATATATATAAGTTAATTTAAAAGGAACAAGCCCCGAAATATCGGGGCTTATAATTTTTCCTCATCGGGCTTGTCTTGAAACAACTTTGGAGAGCTTCAAGTGAAGACCTTTTTTAGATGCGCTAGAAATAACGCATTCAACAGTGTCGCCGTAGTGCAAAATAGGATGCCAGGTTTGGTAATCCAAGATGCCTGCAACCTGCGGGGAAACATTCACGAAGAAACCTGAAAATTTAGAATCAACGGGTTCGTTGATTACGCCGGTTATCATTTCGCCGGGAGTGTACGTATCAGGGTTATATTCCGGGAATGTATCTTTGTACGATACGTTAAAGCGACCAAGTTCGTCTAAGTTCAGTACCTTTACAAAGAAAGAGTCTCCTTTCTTGCAAATTTCAGCAGTTGAACGAATTCGTGCCTTGCAAAGATCAGGAACGCTGATTCGTGCTTGAACTCCTTGACCTACATCACCAAATACGATTTTGGTTCTGGTGGCTGTGACATTAAAGGGAAGCGTGGGCATCTCTTTAATGAGTTCGAGGACTTCAAGCATGTTATCCTTTCTAGACAATGTTACTCTGTGACCTTTAATGCTTTTGATTTTTGCACAGATTGTTTTTTCCTTAAGACACCCTACCTGGAGAGGAAAGGGAAATTCCGGATTGTTTTGGGAATATGTCAAAGGATACATTGTTGCCTCGTCAAAAGGCAAGTAAGCGATAACTTCATCGCCTAACCGGATAGAAAGGGTTTCGTTAGCTTGGCTGATTGCTTCTACGTAACCTACAACGGTCATGTTCTCTTTAAATGCTTTTTCAACGTCTTTGAAAGTCATGTTAGCCAGAGGATAACATGCTTCCGGTAAAATTTTTTCAAAATTACTCATGCTTATACCTCCAAAAATTTTTGTGGTTTGAAAATTGACCTGCGTATATTATACCACACTTGTTTACATAAATCAAGAGAGGCGGTGAATAAAAATATCTCAAAATACTTGCAAAATAGTGTTGAAAATTTTTTTATTATGTTATAGAATGGAAGTAACTATAAGGAGCGGAAATATGAAAACAAAAGATTTTAAGGAACTATGTGCTGAGTATTCAGCTAATCCAAATTTGGATAACGAAAACGTGCTACTAAGAACTATGGTATTTGATACTAAATTCTATGTTGCAACTAAGAAATATGATAAAGGAAATGCATTAAGATTGTTACAATCTGAAACTGGAACAATGGTATTATGTGTATATACACATGATATGGATATCGATGCGGAAGTTAAAGAAAAATATGATATAACAGAGATGTATTTTGATGATATCTATGAAAATGTTAATGTAAATAATGTTGGATATATATTAATAAATCCAAGTTCAGAAGCGTTAACATTAACAGCGGCTCAAATATCTAAATTATATAGAGAAAAATATTATGCTGATGCAAGCTATCCGTTACATCTAGAAAAAGATGTGGATTTCAAATGTAGAGCAATGAGCTTAGCAGAAGTTAATACGCAAGTTACTAGCAAGAAGCTAATAGAAGTATATCTAGATGCACAAAAAGAAGAATCTGAGGAAAAAAGAGAAAAATTATTAAATAAATTCTTAGACGAATTTGTAAATCATGCTAAATTCTATACACCAGTATTCCCAACAGGTGAGACTGATAGTATTGGAAATTATATTGTAAATAAAGAAAGAGTTATATATTTAACTGAAAACGGCACAAATGGTATGTATTATTTATTTGTTGATGCTGACAAAATAGTTAATGATTTAGAAGCAGATTTAGAAAAGACTTATGTATCTGTTTTTGATTTTGGAGACTATGTAACAATGATGGATGCGGCTCATGGTGCAATAGCAGGGTTAAAAATAATAGGAGATGTAGCTTTAGATTTACCGGCAAGCGATATATACTATTATAATGCAATAAAAGAACATAATGAACTATTAAAGGATGTAACTGTTCTACAAGGTTCTTATGCACCATCTGAAGAAATGACAGAAATAGAAAATGATATGAATGAATATTTTGCAGACATTCCTTCAGTAGAAAAAGTATGGCTTGGCAGAGAAATAGAAATGTACAAAAACAAAAAGAATGCGTTTGTATATAATGTAGTTCTTAAGTTAAAAGATGACAAGTTAAACAAAGAAGAAGTAAAAGATACTGTAAGAAAAATTCTAGGTAACAAACTATTTAGAATGTATGTATCTAAAGAAGAAGTAACAGATACTCAACTAAAACAAGTTTACGATATAGCTAACAAACCAGTTAAAAAAGTTGTTAAGGCTGTGGAAAAGAAAGAAGAAAAAGCCGAAGTTAAAGAAGTAGTAGTGGAAAAAGAAGAACCTAAAAAAACTACTACTAAAAAAGTGGCTTCGACAGCTAAGAAAACAACTACAAAAAAGGCAACTACTACAACTAAAAAAGCTGAACCAAAGGCTAAAGTAGAAGCTAAAAAAGAGGCAAAGAAACCAACTGTTAAAAAAACTACAACAACTAAGAAAACTACAACTTCAGCTAAAAAGCCTGCAACAAAAAAGTAGAAAAGAAATAATATAAATGAACAAAAGATATACACGAAAAATGTATATCTTTTTCTTTTGATAAATGCGTGCTAAATGTTGAGATTTAGCATGCTTTGTGATATAATTTCGAGATATAAGGAGAAAGTCATGTATATCGTAAGAATAACTTATACAAAATCTAAAGAAGCAATATATATACCATCAAGTGAGTTAAGAAGAATTCTTGAGTCTGCTATGATAAGAGCGGGTGTTTATGTTGCATACACAAAAGATAATATTCCAGATATTACATTTGCAGATAATATTGCACTAGGTATTGAAAGTACTGCGGAAATTTGTGATGTTGTGCTTAAAGAACCAATAGCTGCAACATATATTGTAAAAAGCTTAAATAGAGAATTACCATCAGGAATCGTTGTGCTTACTGTAGATCAAATAGGAGATTTTGAACCACAAATAGATAAATGTGCATATGCGGTAACATATGAAATAACTCCTAAACTTGGAGATGTTACAAGAATGACAAATCGTGAATATGACGATTTAAGAGCTTGGTACAGATACCAAATGAAAACGTATTTATCTGAACCTAACATTTTAGTTTTAGTTAAATCTATAGATAGAAGTGAAAGAATAGATATTAAACCGGCCATTATGAACTGGGATATACAAATAAATGATGCAACAAGAGTAACAGTATCTAAAGATACAGAATATATGTTTAATCCGCATTATATTATGGATGGTTTTATGGAATTTGTAGATAGAAAAATAGATTACACAGTTAAAAGAATAAAAATATTATATAACTAATAAGCATATATAATATTAAACATATAAAGGAGAGACGATGAATCCGCTAGTTAAAGAATTGCCAAAACACAGCAAGTTTAAAGAACTTCTGAAGTGTATTAAAGATGGCGAAACAAATTTAAGTATAACGGGACTTACAGATGCAACTAAGGCACACGTCATATATAGTTTGTACAACTATAGTGGCGTGCGCCCAGTTGTTGTATGTCCAAATGTAAGTTCTGCAAAAAGATTTATGCAAGATATTAAATTTTATGCAGAAAAAGATATTGTTTTCATGCCTGCGCGTGAAATTATATACTATGATGTAGACGCACAAAGCAGAGAAACAAATAATGCAAGGGTAGGGGCTATATCTAAACTTGTAGATAACAAAGATATGATTCTTGTTACTACAATAGATGCGCTTCTTCAACCAATGCTACCTAAAAAGGAATACGAAAATCTTAATATGACTATTTCTTTAGGTGAAGAATTAGACCTAGAGGATGTTATATTAAAATTAGATAGACTTGGATATACTCGTGAAGATATAGTTCTTGCAAAAGGACAATTCTCTGTAAGAGGTGGAATAATAGACATATTCCCAACTGATGCTAAGATGCCATATAGAGTTGAATTATTTGGTACTGAAGTGGATAACATCAGAACCTTTGATACCGAAACACAAAGAAGTATGGATACGGTCCATGACTTCTATATAACATTCTCCACAGAGCATGTTGTATCACTTGAAACTAAAGAAAATGCAATAAATAAACTTAAGAGTATTCTTGATGAAGATATTTCTTTAGATGTCAAAAAAAGTATTAAAGCAGATATAGAGAGAATGGAAGAAGGTAATATTTCAGGATTAATAGATAGATATTATGAACTATTTGTTCCAAAAAGAGTTACATTACTAGATTATCTGGAATCTAACTTTGCAATCTTTATGGATGAAACTGCAAGAGAAATTAGTAGAGCAGAGGCCATTAAATACGAAAATAATGAAGCAATAAAAGTAATAACAATGAATGGTAATGTATATTCTAAATATGCATTCAAATACGTTAGTTTTGAGGAAATAGAACTTAAACTAAAAAGCCTATCTACAGTATATATGAGTAAACTAGGACAAGATAGAGTTATGCATGCGAAAAGAAAAGAGTACAGCTTTAGCTGTAGGGAGGTCAACTTTTTTCGTAGCACAATGGATCTACTTATTAAGGACATCAAGAGATATAAAGAAGAAAGAAAAATAATATTAATGGTATTTTCTACACTTCAAAAAGTTGAAACTGTAAAAAATGCTATGGAAGATAACGGTGTAAAAACTAAATTTGTACAAGACATATCTATGGTAGATACTTTAGATAATAACACTATATATATCACACAAGGATTAATTTCTGCTGGATTTACTTATGATGAATTTGATCTTGTAGTTATTTCAGAAAGTTTATCTGGTACTTCTAAAAAAGAAGTTAAATCTTCAAAAGCTTTTATGGGAGATATGCTAAACTCTTATGAAGACTTAAAAGTTGGAGATTATGTAGTACATGTAAACCATGGTATAGGTAAGTATTTAGGTATTGAAACAATAGATACCGCTGGTGTAGTTAAAGACTATATTAAGTTAGAATATAAAGATGGTGGAACACTATACATTCCAATTACAAGCTTAGATAGTATTAAGAAATATGTTTGTGAGGATGGATTTGCTCCTAAGATGAACAAACTTGGTACTAAGGAATGGGAAACTACAAAGGCTAAGGTTACTAAACATGTTAGTGATGTTGCTAAAGAGTTAACACTTCTTTATGCCAAAAGAGCTCAGGCTAAAGGTTTTGCATTCTCTAAGGATACACCTTGGCAAAGAGAGTTTGAAGCAGACTTTGAGTATGAACTAACTGGTGACCAAAAAAGAGCTATAATGGAAATGAAAAAAGATATGGAAAATACTAAACCAATGGATAGACTATTATGTGGTGATGTTGGTTATGGTAAAACAGAAGTAGCAATCCGTGGAGCATTTAAAGCAGTTATGGATTCTAAACAAGTTGCATATTTTGTTCCAACAACAGTCTTATCTTTACAACAATATAATACATTTAAGAATCGAATGGAGAAGTTTGGTGTTAAAGTAGAAATGTTAAGTCGTTTTAGAACGCCAAAACAACAACAAGAAATAATCGCTAAACTTGAATCTGGAGAAATAGATGTAGTTGTAGGAACACACAGAATACTTTCAAAAGATGTTAAGTTCAAAGATTTAGGTTTCTTAATAATAGACGAAGAACACAGATTTGGTGTTGAAGATAAAGAAAAGATTAAGAAGTATAAAAATAACATAGATGTACTTTCTATGACTGCAACTCCAATACCAAGAACATTACACATGTCTATGATAGGAATTCGTGATGTTTCTGTAATAACAGAACCGCCGCAAGAAAGATTACCAGTACATACATATGTATCAGAATATAATTCGGCGATGGTTGCTGAAGGAATAGAAAAAGAACTTGCTCGTGATGGTCAAGTGTTCTACTTAAGTAATAGAGTAGAAAACATTGAAAGTATAGTAGCTAAAGTTAGAAGCTTAGCACCAACAGCAAGAGTAGCTTTTGCACATGGTAAAATGACACCAAACCAAATAGAAGATACAATGGTTGAGTATATGAATCACGAATCAGATATCCTAGTTTGTACTACAATTCTAGAGTCTGGTATAGATATACCAAATGCAAATACAATAATAATTGAAAACGCAGATAAGTTAGGCTTAGCACAACTTTACCAAATTCGTGGAAGAGTTGGTCGTTCAAATAGACTTGCTTATGCGTATGTTACATATAATAGAGGCAGTATTTTAACAGAAGAAGCATCAAAACGTTTAGGGGCAATTAAAGATTATAGTGAATTTGGTAGTGGATTTAAGATAGCTTTAAGAGATCTTGAAATCCGTGGCGCTGGAAATCTTTTAGGTGCAGAACAATCTGGCCATATGATGATGGTAGGTTATGATATGTATGCTTCAATGCTTAATAAAGCAATAGAAAAAGAAAAACTTAAGATAGATAATGATACTACTGGAGAAAAGATTTCGGAAGATGTTAAAATTACACTTGATGTTTCTGCAAATATTCCAAGTGACTATATTAAAAATAGTACACTTAAGATTGAAATGTATGGAAAACTTTCAAATGCAGATACAGATGGAGATATAGAAGATGTAATTGATGAGTTTATAGATAGATTTGGAGAGATTCCAAAGGAAACTATGAACCTAATTGAAATAGTAAAATTAAGAAATAGATGCAGAAAACTAAGAATAAAAGAAGTTAAGGTTCAAGGTGATTTTTTATGGTTTATGGATAACACAAAAAATCACATAAAATATAGGTTGACAAATACCGCAAAAAGTGATATATTGAGCTTTGTAAATAGCTCGATTGGTATACTTGAACAAGCCATGAGTAAATAGGAAAGAATAGGGGTAGAAAAAATGGAAAAAGAACAAAAAGTAAAAAAACCAGGTAACAAAGATTCTTTAATAATAGGAATTGTTATAGCAGTTGTACTTGCTCTTACAGCAGCAATTGTTGGTTACGTATTCTGGGGAGTAGGTAGCGAAGTAGTAATTCACTATAAAGGTGGAGAAGTTACAAGAGGAACTTACGAATCTGTATATAGATACTGGGCACCAACATTAGCATACTATGGATATAATCCAGATGCAGCACCAGAATTAGTAGTTGATGAAATATTATTAAATGAAGTTTTATATAAAGAAGCAGTAGAAGCAGGATTAAAAATCACTGATGAAGATCAAAAATCAATAAATGATCAATTTGCAGATAAAACAAATGTTGAAGGTCTAGTAGCACAAGGTGTTGATGTAGACGAACTTAAAAAATTCTTTGAGAAAAATGCAGTTATAACAGCATATCTTGATGCAAAACAAGAAAAAATAACTACTGAAGAAATGAAGAAATTCATAACTCAAGAAGAAGGTGAAGATGCTGACCTTAACATTTACAAAACAAGACACATATTATTCGCATTTACAGCAGATATGACAGATGCAGATAAAGCTAAATTATTAAAAGAAGCTAACGATGTTTTAGCAAAAGTTAAAAAAGGTGAAGATTTTGCGAAACTTGCAGCAGAACATTCAGATGATGGTTCAGCTCAAAACGGCGGACAATTCGATATGGTTAACAATGCTTCAGTTGTAAAAGCATATAGAGAAGCAGTTACTAAATTAAAAGCAGGTGCAGTTGCAGCTAAAGTTGTTGAAACAGAATATGGATATCACATCATAAAATTAGATAGCATTGAAAACAATGGAAGACTTACAGATGAAACTGAACTTTCATATTTCATAAATGCATATATTTCAGATAGAATAAGTGAAGTATTTGATCCAGCTGATGAAACAAGCAAAAAAGAATTAGAAGCTGTTAAAGAATTATCTTTAAGAATAGATGCTGAATTAGGTATTATTCACGAAGATACAACTACTGAAACAAAATAAGTAAAATAATTTAAAGAAAAGAAGATAGTGTATATGATAATAGTTAGTAAAAGTAACGAGAAAATCAAATACATTAATAGTCTAAAAGATAAGAAATACAGAGACAAATATAACAAATATATTTTGGAAGGTATTAAACTAGTAAATGAACAAATAAGCTCAGGGGATAATACCCTTGAGTTTATTGTTCTATCTAGGGAGTTATTAGAATCACACCAAGGTGGTAAAGAACTTTATGAAAATCTTAAAGACTTAAATAATGTATTAGAAGTAGATAGTAAAATATTTGAGTATTTGTCAGATACAGAAACTCCACAAGGCGTTTTAGTTGTATTAGAAAAGAAAAAATGTGAATTAAAAGATTTAATAAATAATATAAATAATAATGAGAAGGTTATAGTATTAGATAAAATCCAAGATGCAGGTAATATGGGTACTATAATTCGTACAGCAGTGGCCTTTGGCATAAATAATATAGTATGCCTAAAAGGTAGTGTTGATGTATATTCTTCTAAGGTAATACGTAGTACAATGGGGGCAATATACAAAACAAATATATTCTATGTAAATCTAGATGACATGAAGGAAGTAAAAAAAGCTTTAGAAATAAATGGTTATGATTTATGTGGTACAGACCTTAAAGCTACTAAATTCTTAAATGAAACAAAACCTAATAGTAAAACGGTATATGTATTAGGAAATGAAGCAAATGGCATGAGTGAAGAAATAAAAGATATTTGTGATTCGTTTGTAAAAATACCAATGGAAAGTGTTCAAGAATCACTTAATGTTGGTGTGGCTGCGGCAATACTTATGTATAATGGATATATTGGAGGTGAAGCATAATGCCAGCAAAACTTACTGTAAAACTTTCAAACTTAAAACACAACATAGATAGCATAAAAGAAAAATTACATGATGGTCAAGAAATACTTGCAATGGTTAAGGCTGATGCATATGGTTCGGGACTTGTAGAAGCTACTAAATATCTAGAGAAAAATGGTATAAAAAACTTTGGAGTTGCTTATCTTAAAGAAGCTAAAAAGTTAAGAAATAACGGAATAAAAGGTAAAATAGTGGTATTCTCAGGATTACTTCCATATGAGACAGAAGAAGCGGTAAATGTTGATGCTATATATAGTGTATCAAACACAGAAATATTAAAAGATTTGAATGAAAAAGCAAATAGAAAAATAAAAGTAGAACTTGCAATAGATACTGGTATGACTAGACTTGGGTTTGCCAAAGAAGAATTAGTAGAACTTGCAGAACTATTAAAAACTTTAGAAAATATAGAAGTAGACGGAATATATACTCACTTCTCTTGTGCTGATGTAAAAGGTAAAGAAGACTTTACAAAATCTCAAATTGCAACATTTGAAGAAAGTGTAAATATACTAGAACAAAATGGTATAGTTATTCCAAATAAACACATAGATAATAGCGCAGGTATAATGAAATACAACCTAGACAAATTTAATATTGTAAGATTAGGTATTTCATTATATGGATATTTTCCAGATGCTATGTTTAAAGGTGAAACAGATCTTAAAGGCATATTTAAATTAACAGCTCCTGTATGTAATATACGTACAGTAGGAGCAGGCCATGATGTGAGTTATGGTGCTACTTATACAACAGACAAGGAAACAAAAATAGCTGTACTTCAAATAGGATACGCTGATGGTTTAACAAGAGCTTTATCTAATAAATTTAAGGTAATAGTTAATGGAAAAGAAGCTCTAATTATAGGAAGAATATGCATGGATACATGTATGATTGATGTAACAGGTATAGATGTAAAACTTGGAGATGAAGCAATTATTTTTGATTATGATGGAGTAAAACTTGAAGAAATAGCATCGCTTACAAATACAATTCATTATGAAGTAATAACTACAATCGGTAAGAGAGTAGATAGAGAATATACAAAGTAATGTATAAAAACTAAATATTGGTAAAAAATATATACAGGTGACGATTATGTTAGAATGTATATATTTTTTTATTATAGGAGCATTTGCAGGATGGCTTTTAGAATGTGCCTTTAGATTTATAGCAGGACACTTAGATAAAAGTCCTGGGATATTAAATACTCCTTTTTGCACGCTGTATGGCTTAGGTACATTGGTCCTTTCAATAGTAATATCTAGAATAACAACCAATCCGGCAATATTGTTTTTACTTTCCGCCGCAGTATTAACGCTTATGGAATATGTAACATACATACTTTTAAGAGATGTATATGGTCTTAAACTTTGGGATTATTCAAATATGACATTTAAGCTAGATGAAAAAGTATGTCTAGAGTTTTCGTTAATTTGGGGAATTTTAGGGATGTTATATATTAAATACTTATTACCAGTACTTAGGGGATTCTTTTATGCGGCAAAGGGACCAACATTAATATTTGCAATATACTTGTTGTTTGGAATAATATTTGTAGATTTAATTTATTCTAATTACAAACTGTTAAGTAAAAAGAGATATGTTAAAGTTACGAACAATTAATTAGTTGCAATGTTTAATTCTTTATGAGATAATAATGTCTGGAAAATATATTATTAAAGAGGTAGTATATGGATATAGACATAAACAAGTTGTTAGATAGAAAACAAATTGTATTAGAGAGTAATAAAATTAAAAGTTTTATACACAACAAAACTGTGCTTGTAACGGGTGCTGGTGGTTCTATCGGTTCGGAACTTTGTAGACAAATTGCAAGTTTTGAACCTAAAGAACTAGTGATGCTAGATATATATGAAAACACGTTATATGAAGTAGATATTGAACTTAGAAGAAATTATCCTATGTTAGAATTAAAAACAGTAATTGCTAGCATAAGAGATGTTAAAAGAATAGATGAAATATTTAATGAATATAAACCAGAACTGGTATTTCATGCAGCAGCACACAAACATGTTCCGTTAATGGAGACAAGCCCTATAGAAGCAATAAAGAATAATGTGTTTGGCACGCTTAATGTAGCGAAAGCAGCAGATAAATATAATGTGGACAAGTTTATACTAGTATCTACAGATAAAGCAGTAAATCCAACGAGTATAATGGGTGCTACTAAAAGGATTTGTGAGATGATAATCCAAATGGTAAATGCTAAAAGTAATACAAATTATGTAGCAGTAAGATTTGGAAATGTTTTAGGTAGTCACGGTTCTGTAATACCAATATTTGAAAAACAAATAAAACAAGGTGGACCAGTTACATTAACAGATAAAAATATTACTAGATACTTTATGACTATATCTGAAGCTGTAGGACTTATTCTTCAAGCTATTACATTTGCAGAAGGCGGAGAAATATTTGTTTTAGATATGGGAAAACAAGTAAGAATTTATGATCTTGCTGCTAAATTAATAAACATGTATGGTTATGAAGTGGACAAGGATATTAGAATTGAAATAACAGGATTAAGACCTGGTGAAAAACTTTATGAAGAATTAATAATTAATGAAGAAGGCTTAACTAAAACTTTACATGAAAAAATATTAGTTACTAAAATAATGGACTATGATAGAGTTAAGGTTAAAGAAGAAGTAGAAAAACTAAGAGAGCTTGTTAATTCTGAAAAAGAAGTTACTAAGGAAGAAATAAAGAAAGTATTAAAAGAAATTGTACCAACATACAAAGAAAGTTAAGGTGGATAATATGGGCAAATCTGTTTTTGAAAAAGATATATATCGTTATTATGGTGAACAAGGCGAATCTAAACAAGATAAGAAAAATAGAGGAAACGAAATTAAGTATCTATATTATTTTAGAAAATGCCAAGAAACAACAGGTCTTAAAAGAAAGTTTTATGAAAAGAAACTAGACAAGCTATCTAGAATAACACATATAAGAATTTCTCCTAAAACTAAAATAGGAGAAGGTTTTTATATAGGACATTGTGGTAGAGTAATAATAAATCATAATGCTGTACTTGGAAAGAATGTAAACATAGCAACAGGCGTTACAATAGGACAAGAAAATAGAGGAGAAAGAAAAGGAGTACCGACTATTAAAGATAACGTTTGGATAGGTACAAATGCAGTTATAGTTGGAAATGTAACAATAGGTGAAGATGTATTAATCGCACCGCTTACATTTGTTAATTTTGATGTTCCTGACCATTCAATTGTAATTGGAAATCCAGGTAGAATTATCCCAAGAGAAAATGCAACTGAAGATTATATAAACAATAAGGTATAAATTAATAAGTGAATATAAATACTACACTAAATGGTGTAGTATTATTTTTGTTTTACTGCCAAAATTCGACATTGCCATAAAAAACATTATGCTAGACTAATATAACTGGGTAATGAATATTGTTGCTTGTTGACTTTTGACATTCATATTGGTAATATTATATTGGTAATAGAGTAAAATTATGGTAAATGAAAGGAGGGGCAAATATGGTAAGTGCTAAAGATGTGGCAAGATATTTTCTTTCTATTGATAAAGAAAGAAAATTATTTAATAAAAGATTGGTAAAGTGTAATGAAAGAAATTGTTATGAAGGTAATATTAGATTAAACAAGTATTTGTATTTTTCGCAAACGGTATATTTAGCTAAATATGGCGAATTGTTATTTAATGAACCTATTCAAGCCTATGACAATGGGCCAATAGTAAAAACTGTTCAAGAAAGTTATGCTGTTATGTATGCGAGCGAAAATAAAGAAATTATACTCAACGATAAAATAAAAGTTTTTTTAGATAAAATCTATGAAGCACTAAAAGATGCTACATATGAAGAGTTGGTTGAGATAACTCACGAAGATACTGCGTGGAAAGAATTAAGTGATAAAACATATAATGCTCCTGTTATAGATATAATGAAATACCAAAAGAAATATGAAAAACAATATAAAGGACTTATAAAGGTAATGGGAATATAAAATTTGGAATTAGAAGTAGGACAAGTGTTGTGGTTAAACGTTAGATATCAAACGGATGTTGTTTCTAAAGTTCCACATCCAATGTTAGTAGCTATAGCAAATGTAGAAGAAAACAATATAGAAGTTATTGCAATAGACAAAGCTAAAGATAAATTGCATCAACTTTTGAATGAAGCTAATTTCTTCTTAGATTCAGAAAGTCCTAAAGAAAAAGTCATATATGTAGATAGTTATGCTCAGTTAAATAATATTTTAACAATAGAATATTTTCCGGAACTTGTTAATTATAGAAAAACAGAAGCTAAGCTTTCAAAAGGAAAACTTCTAGAGTTGTTAAATGAGTATGAAAAGTATCATGCAAGAAATATTATTCCAGATAATAGAATAGTGCATATGACAAAAGAAGATATATTATTGATGAATAAATAATGCAATGCTTACACATTGCATTATTTTTGTTTTATGAAAACTTTATAAAAATATCCCAAAATATATAGCAATTAAAATTTCTTTATGATAACATATATTTGTATAATATTAAAGTGGATATTTATGCGTAGATTTAAGCTAAATATTCTCGGGAGGTAAAACATATGAAGACGGTCGTAATAACTGGAAGCGCAAGAGGGCTTGGGTTTGAAATGGCAAAGGTATTTAAGAAAAACAATGTTAATGTTGTAATAAGCGATTTAAAGGAAGAAAATCTAAAGAAAGCTAAAAAATTATTAGATGAAATAGAAAGTGAATCTAAAGTGTCTTATGCAGTTTGTAATGTAACAAATGAAGAACAAGTTTTAGATTTAATTGCTCATGCAAATAAAACATTTGGCAAAATAGATATATGGATAAATAATGCTGGTGTAAACCAACCAGAAAGAGCTATTTGGGAACTAGATACTAAAGATATAGACACTGTACTTAATGTAGATTTGAAGGGTACTATAATTGGTTCTAAATATGCTATGTTAGATATGTCTAAAAATGGTGAAGGCGCTATATATAATATTGAAGGATATGGCAGCAATGATGCTAAAATGTTAGGCTTATCTATATATGGAACAAGTAAAAGAGCTGTTACATATTTTACAGAAGCTTTAGCTAAAGAGTCTGCCGAAAGAAATACAGGAGTTATTGTTGGTAAACTTAGCCCTGGTATTATGATAACGGACTTTATAACAAACGCTTTAGGAAATGGCGAAGCAATTAACCTTTCAGAAAAAACTAAAAAAGTATACAACATACTTGGAGATTATCCAGATGTAGTTGCTAAATTCTTAGTAGAAGGAATGTTAAAGAATACAAAGAATGATGCTAAGATAGAATGGTTAACAGGTTCTAAAGCTGCTTGGAGATTTATGACAGCAGGCTTTAATAAAAGAGATTTCTTTGATCAAAAGTTATTAAAAAGTTAATCTAAAGAAAAAGTGAAGAGGAAAAATGAGAAAAATAGTACAAAAGTATTTAGGTATTAAGAAACCTGAAATAACAAAAATGGATATTGGTTCTCAAAATGAAACATATGACATTAATGGAAAATATGTACTTAAAGTATTTAGTAAAGATGCAGTAGGAAACGAACAGGATAAGAATATACGTGAGTTAAAAGAAATGGTTGCAGAAATCTTTAAGGATAAAGGAGTACCTATGGTACTTCCTTTAATGTTTAAGGACAAGTATATTCAAGGAGATAATCCGTATTTTGTAATATATCCTAAAGTAAAAATGAAGAGTGTTACAAGAGATGAGATTACTGATGAACATGTCTTAGCAATAAGTAACTTTGTTGCTAAAATGCATAATATAAGATTGGATGTTCCTGCTCTTAAACGAAAAAAAGAAAAATTTGCTATTGATGTAGATAAATACATTAGGTTATATAATCTAAATAACAAAATGAATGTTACATTAAGAGAAAACAAGGAGTTAATAGAAAAATTACAAAACAAAATAAATAATGCAATAGATTCATTAAAGACTAAAGAGGTAATAAGCCATAATGATCTTAAACTAGATAATGTTTTATGGGATAAGTTTAATCCATACTTCATAGACTTTGATGCTGTTGGATATGTAAATCATATGTGTGCAGCAAACGAGTATGCATATGTGTGGTGTACAAAAAATGGCAAGATAGACTTAAAACGTTATGAAATATTTATGGAAAACTATCTTAAACATCATTATTGTTTAGAAAATTTTGAAGATGTGTTATATATGACACTTTATGGGAAGTTTTCTTGGCTTAAGTATAGCTTAGATAGAGGTAAATCTAAAGACGAAGAACAGTCAAAACTTGGTATAAATGCTGTGGTGCATCTTCTAAAAGAATTTACAATGTATGAAAAAACAATTCCTGGAATGCTTAAAGTTTTAGAAAAATTAGTAAAGAAAGATGAACCTAAAAAAGAAATAGGCATAAAGCAAATAACTAATTATCATTCACATACATATAGATGCAGGCATGCAGATGATACAGTTATGGATGAAGACTATGTAAAAGAATATATTAAAGCTGGATTTAAGGAAATAGCCTTTACAGACCATGTACCGCAAAAGAATGTAATAGATACAAGAAAACGCATGAGAATGGATTATAGCGAAAAAGAAGACTATTTAAATAGCGTTAGACATCTTAAAGAAAAATATAAAGATAAAATAAGTATAAAAGTAGGTTTTGAAATAGAATACTTACCAGAACATTTAGAAGAATTAAAAGAACTAAAACAAGAATGTGATCTTTTAATACTTGGACAACATTATGTATATGATAGAAAAAATAATGAACTAAAAGTGCTTAATGAAAAAATTAGACCAGATATTTCTGATGCAGAACTAGATGAATATTATGAATATATAGAACAAGCAGTAAAACATGACTTGGTAAAAATAATAGTTCATCCAGATATGTTTATGTGTGTAAGAGATAAATTTGGACCTACAGAAGAAAAACTAGCAAGAAAGATAGCTAAACTTGCAGAAAAACACAATATAATACTTGAAATAAACCTAATGGAAGTATTTAAGCATATGTGTGGCAAACAAAACAAAATATCTTATCCAAATAGAGAGTTCTGGAGAATTGTTTCTGAGTATAATGTGCCAGTAATGTATGGCATAGATGCTCACTTTATAGGACAAATAAGAAGTCGTGAAGAAATGATAAAATTTACAAGAGCGTATATCGGTAAAGATATTATTTCCAAATTAAACTTTGTGGAAGATTATAAACTAAAATAAGGAGTAAAAATGAAAAAGAAAGGTATAAGTTTAATAGTATTGAGTATAACAATACTTGTAATGGCAATACTAGCCGCAACAGCAATAATTGCATTAGAAGATAGTGGAATAATAGGAAGAGCGAAAAATACTACAAAAAACACTAATTATGCAGAAGAATATACGAGATTAACCGTAATTAAAAATGGAATACTTACAGATAATCTTGGAACTATAACTGTAGATGAGTATATAACTGAATTAAGAAATAAAGGATTGTTAGAAACAGGAGAAATAGTAAATATAGATGGAAGCAAGACAGTAACAACAAAAACAGGATTTGATATAACGTTATCACCAAACGGAACTGGTGATATAGAAATTGTATTTGAAGGATATACGCCACCAACGAACGGAAATGATGGTGATGGTGGAACACAAATTACACCCACATTATTAAAGTTTAGTATTGATGTTTATGGAAAAGAGTATACGTTCGAGGATGGTATGACTTGGGGCGAATGGTATGAAAGCGAATATTGTGATAAAACAATGTTTATAATTCAATATGATTGTGTGTGTGTAAAAACTGGTGGCCTTGATGATTTTTGGAAGGAAGTAGAGTATTGGGATATGGATTGTTTGTATGGGCCGGAAGATATAACATATTATTCAGAGGTTGATGCAAAAATATTACCAGTTGAATATATTTATTAAGTATATAAATAAAAGGCGTAAGCCTTTTATTTTTTTTCTTATTGGTATATAATGACTTTAGTATTTAATTGAATTTAAAGAGGGTAATATGAAATCAGAAAAGAATATATTTATAGCATTTTTGCTTAATTTACTGTTTGCAATAATAGAACTAATAGGTGGCTTTGTAACTAACAGCATTTCTATAATATCAGACTCCGTTCATGATTTTGGAGATGCTTTAAGTATTGGAATGGCATATTTCTTAGAAAAGAAATCTAGTAAGAAACCAGATAAAAATTATACATATGGATATCTTAGATATTCATTATTAAGTGCACTTTTAACATCAGTAATATTACTTGTTGGAGCTGTGTTTGTAATAGTTGGTGCAATACCAAGATTAATAAATCCAGTAGAAGTAAATCACGATGGAATGTTAATTCTAGCAATAATTGGAGTAGTAATAAACTTAATTGCTGCAGCTAAAACATCACATAGTCACAACCTAAATGAGAAAGCAATTAATCTTCATTTAATAGAAGATGTACTAGGTTGGGTAGCTGTACTTGCAGGAAGTATTGTAATTAAGTTTACAGGTTTATACATAATAGATCCAATACTTTCTATTGGTATAACAATATATATTTTGTATCACGTATACAAAAATATTAAAGAGGTATTTAATGTGCTTTTAGAAAAAGCACCAAGTGATGTAGATTTAGAGAAACTAAAAGAAGAATTAAACAATGTAGAAAATGTTAAAGACGTGCATCACATACATATATGGACAATGGATAATATCCATCATTATATAACACTACATGCTATGGTAGAAAAGGATGCAGACTTAGAAGAAGTTAAACATGAAATACGTGAGACTTTAGAAAAATATAACCTTACTCATTCTACTATAGAGATAGAATATAACAAGTGTGAACATGGTGAGTGTGAGATAAAACCTGTAGAACATGAACATGGTCATCATCACCACCATCATCATCATTAATAGATATTTTTGTAGGAGGTACATATTATGGAACAAGTAGATATCTTAAACAGATTTAGAGAACAAACAGGAGTTACAAAAGGAAGAAAAGAACTAGTAAGAGGAGAATACAGAATTTCTACACATATTTGGGTTATGGATAGTAATGGTAGAATACTTGTATTAAAACGCTCTGAACAAGAAGATAAATTCCCAGGAATGTGGGCTCAAGTTGGTGGCGGAGTAGTAGCAGGCGATACTAGTAAAGAAACAGTAATTAAAGAATGTTTAGAAGAACTAGGATTAATTGTTAAAGAAGAGAATATGTACTATGCAGCAAGCTATATTAGAACAAGAGACATAGTTGATGTATGGCTAGTGTGGCAAGATGTAAATGTAGATGAATTAGTATTACAAGAAGAGGAAGTAGCTGATGCTAAACTTGTAACACTTAAAGAATTTGATTCTATGATAGAACAAGGAATGGTAGTTCCATCAATTAATCCATCATATTATCTTATGAAAAATTATATAGAACAATATATGGATAAGTAGAAGTAAAACAAATAAGGAGAAATATATGGTAGGAAAATATAAAGTAATAACATTATGTGGTTCAACAAGATTTAAGGATGAGTTCTTAAGAGAACAAAAACGTTTAACATTAGAAGGTAACATTGTAATATCTGTTGGACTTTTTGGCCACTCAGGAGACAATGAAGTTTGGGAGAGTATGGATGAAGGAACTCTAACTAAAACTAAAGAAATGTTAGATGATATGCATAAAAGAAAAATAGATATGGCAGATGAAATATTTGTTATTAATGTAAATGGGTATATTGGCGAAAGTACTAAATCTGAAATAGCTTATGCAGAAAGTACAGGTAAGACAGTAAATTATCTTGAAAATAATAATTAAGGAGTGAACATATGAAAAATGTAATGTTAGAAATTAAAAATTTAACTAAATATTACGGAAAAATATTAGGTGTAGAAGATCTATCTTTGTCCCTAAACGAGGGTGAAGTATTTGGGTTTATTGGTCCTAATGGTGCGGGAAAAAGCACTACTATACGTTCGGTAATGCATTTAATAAATAAAAATAGTGGAACGGTTTTAGTTAATGGTAAAGAATTTGAAAGAAACGATACTAAAACAAAAGAAATAATTGGTTATCTGCCAAGTGAAGTTAATCTTTATGAAGACTTAACGGTAAAACAAATGTTAGATTACCATGAATCTTTTTATAATAAAGACATACATAAAAGAAGATGTGAACTAGTAGAAAGATTAAAACTAGATGAAACAAAGAGAGTAGAAGATTTATCTTTAGGTAATTCTAAAAAGCTTGGTATAGTTCTTGCTTTTATGCATGAACCAAAGCTTTTAATATTAGATGAACCAACAAGTGGACTTGATCCAATTATGCAACAAGAGTTCTATAAACTACTTGTAGAAGAAAAGAAAAAAGGAACAACAATTTTCTATTCTACACATATATTAAGTGAAATATCTAAAATATGCGATAGAGTTGGAATTATAAAAAATGGTAAACTATTAAAGATAGAAAAAATAGGAGAACTTCTAAAGAAGAATCTAGATTTAGTTACAGTAACGGCTAAAGATGTAAAAGGTTTAGTAGAAGAACTAAATGTGGAGGTAATAGAAAAGAATAAAAACACAGTTAAATTCAAAAACGTATTACCAGCAAATGATCTTATTAAAATAATAGCTAAATATGATATAGAAGATATACTAATAGAAGAAGCAAGTTTAGAAGACATCTTCTTACATTATTATGAATAGGAGGTAATACATATGTTTAAGAGAGAATTAAAAGCAAACTTAAAAAGTTTTTTAATATGGACGGCGATACTTGTAGTATTATTCTTGTTAGTATTTTTAATGTATCCTAGCATAATGAGTAGTGAAAGTGGAGCTATGATAGATGAACTAGTTACAATATTCCCAGAAGAAGTGTTAGTAGCATTTAATATGGATATTGCATCTATGACATCTGCGTTTGGATGGCTTAAAACAGAAGGTATGGTATTAGTACTTTTAATACTAGCAAGCTATTCTGGAATACTTGGTTCTAATATAATACTAAAAGAAGAAAGCGATAAAACAATAGAATATCTAAATAGCTTACCTGTAAGTAGAAGTAAAATTGTAGCAAGCAAAGCTTTAGCGGGATTAATATATATTGTTTTAATGGTAGTATTTTTAACAATATTTAATTTTATAGGATTAAGTATAGTAGAAGATTTTGATAAATCTTTATTCTTAAAAATGAGTATAACACCATTATTTACATGCATAGTAACATATTTCTTATGTATGTTCATAGCTACATTTACACATAAAACTAAAAAGATGATAGGAATATCTATGGGAATAGTAATGGTAAGTTACATGCTACAAGTTATATCTGCAATGTTTGAAGATTTAGAATTATTTAAATATTTATCTACATTTAGTTTAGCAGATATGCGTAACGTAATAACTGAAGGTGTTATAAATCCTGTAACTATAGTTGTAGCAATAGTAGCAAGTATAATACTTTATGTTTTAACATTATTTAGATATGATAGAAAAGAATTAGTATAAAGATAAGAGGCTTAAAAGCCTCTTTTAATTTTCTAAAAAAATGGTATAATATTAAGAGCGGTTTGTTTTAACACTATGTTAGACAAATTATAAAGGAGAAACAATGTTTAAATTAGTATCAAATTTTAAACCTACAGGAGATCAACCTGAAGCGATTAAAGCTTTGGTAGATGGAATAAAAAATGGAGATAGAGGCCAAACGCTACTTGGTGTAACAGGAAGTGGTAAGACATTTACTATTGCTAATGTTATAGCTGAGGTAAATAAACCTACAATAATAATGGCACATAATAAAACACTTGCAGGACAACTGTACTCGGAATTCAAGGAGTTTTTCCCTGAAAATGCAGTTGAGTATTTTATATCATACTATGACTATTTCCAACCAGAAGCATATATTGCTGCAACAGATACATATATAGAAAAAGATAGTAGCATAAATGATGAAATAGATAGAATGAGACATAGTGCTACTGCTGCAGTTTTTGAAAGAAAAGATATAATAATAATTGCATCAGTTTCGGCTATATACGCATTAGGTTCACCAGAAGAATATAGAGACCATACATTATCTGTAAGACCAGGAATGACTAAGTCGCGTGAAGAAGTAATGGCAAAACTTGTTGAGATGCAATATACAAGAAGTGACATGGAATTCTTACGTGGTACATTTAGAGTTAAGGGAGATATTATAGATGTATATGAAGTGGGAAATAACGAACATGCACTTCGTATAGAATTCTTTGGTGATGAAATAGATAAACTTACATTTATTGAACCTATTTCAGGTAAAACAATTGCTAGAGTAGACCATGAGTTAATATATCCAAAATCTCACTATGTAACTTCTAGAGATAAAGTAAATAAAGCCATAGGAAGAATTAAAGAGGAACTAGATCAAAGACTTGCTGAACTAAGAGCAGAAGAAAAAATAGTTGAAGCATACCGTCTAGAGCAACGTGTAAACTTTGATATAGAAATGCTTCAAGAAACAGGCTTCTGTCAAGGAATAGAAAACTATTCTGTATATATGGCAGACAGAGAACGTGGAAGTACACCATATTGTCTTTTTGACTTTATGGGTGAAGATTACCTAACAGTAATAGATGAATCTCACGTAACAATACCTCAAATAGGTGGTATGTATAACGGAGATAGAGCAAGAAAACAAGCGTTAGTAGACTATGGATTTAGACTTCCATCTGCTATGGATAATAGACCGTTATCTTTTAAGGAATGGGAAGAAAAAACAAGACAATTGATATTTGTAAGTGCTACACCTGGAGATTATGAAAAGAATAATTCTACTCAGGTGGTAGAACAAATAATAAGACCAACAGGACTTTTGGATCCTAAGATTACTGTTAAAGAAACAGAAGGTCAAATAGAAGATTTAATTAAGAATATTAATGAAAGAGTTGCTAAGAAGGAAAGAGTTCTAGTTACTACATTGACTAAAAAGATGGCAGAGGAGCTTACTAGTTATCTTGAAGAAAAAGGTATTAAGGTAAGATATATGCACTCGGATATAAAAGCTTTAGATAGACTTGAAATAATACGTGAACTAAGACTAGGTAAGTTTGATGTATTAGTTGGAATTAACCTTTTAAGAGAAGGATTAGATATTCCGGAAGTATCTTTAGTTGCAATACTTGATGCGGATAAAGAGGGCTTCTTAAGAAGTGAACGCTCTTTAATACAAACAATAGGTAGAGCAGCAAGAAACTCTGAAGGTCAAGTTATAATGTATGCAGATGAGCTTACAGACTCTATGGAAAACGCAATAAGAGAAACAAATAGAAGAAGAAAGATACAAGAAGAATACAATACTAAACACGGAATAGTTCCAAAGAGTATTGTCAAGGATGTTAGAGATAGTGTTAAAGCTGTATTTAACGATGAAGAGGCTCCAGTAATAGAACAAGAAAAAGGAGAAACTTTAGAAGAAACAATAGATAGACTTACTAAAGAAATGTTTGAGTATGCTAGAAAATACGAGTTTGAAAAAGCAGCAGTATTAAGAGATTTAATAAATGAATTAAAAAACAGCTAATAAGCTGTTTTTTCTTGCATATGCAAAATAAAATTGGTATAATATGGATGCGGAGTTTCTTGGGGGATAATTTTCTAACGTTATATAAATGCACAAGATTTTTTAGGGTTGCAAAATATAAAGGAGGAATTTTATGAAAGAAGAAATGAGCGAGTTTCTAAAAAATTTATATGCTTCAGGAGCAATAAGTGATTTGCATGAGGCTTTTGAAGAATTTCCTGTAGAGGAAGAATGGCATAAGGGTAATAGTGACAATTTTGTATGTGAAGAAAACGAAGAAGTTTATACTTCGTTTGAAGAAGGAGATATTGTATTCGTAAAAGAATATGAATACGCTGATGGTAAAAAGGGATATAAACATCTTTTTGTAATAATTGAAAGAAATGTTATGGCTGTTCCTTTTGAAGTATTTACTATGTTGATATCTTCTAATTTAGAGAAATTGAAATTTGAAGCAAACAAATTATTGAAGAAGGATAGTTTAAACAAATTACACAAAGATAGTATTGTTAAAACAGATAAGATATATCAAATTTCAATTAGTCAAATAGAAAAGAAAGTTGGCAGTGTTACGAAAGAAGCATTAGAAGAGTACAAGAAAAGTTTTGCTAAAAGAAATAAGATTTATGCAAAATACTTAAAGGATAAAGAGGAACTTAAAAGAGAGATACAAAAAGGTATAGATTCAGCTAAATATGAAAAGCTTTATACCGCAGATGAAGTATATAATGAAGCAAAAGAATTATTAGAAACAAATAACCTAAAATAGCAACAAACAACCCTAGACTTTTGTCTAGGGTTTTACTTTATTCATATATTATTTAGAAAGTTCTTTTTTACATTTTGCACAAACGTTTTTATCTTTAAATACTGTAACGTCATTTCCTTCACCGCAGAATATGCAGCAAGGAGCATATTTTTTAAGAATTATAGATTCGCCTTCTACATAGATTTCTAAAGCATCTTTAGTATCTACACCTAAAGTTCTTCTAAGTTCCATTGGAAGTACGATTCTTCCTAGTTCATCTACTTTTCTAACTATTCCTGTTGATTTCATAATTTTACACCTCGATAAAATAATACCATAGCTGTAAAATAAATACAAGCATTTTTTTCAATTCTAGTGGTGATATGTTTCGTTGTTATTTATCTTAAACGCCCTAAATATCTGCTCTAGAAGGAATATTCGTATCATTTGGTGCGGGAAAGTAAGTTTCGAAAATGAAAGTAATACATTCGCGCTTTCTTTAACTTGTTTACTTAACCCTAAACTTCCACCAATAACAAATGTAATAGTGGAGTTGCCTTCGGTTGCAATTTTAGAAATTTTTTCACTTAATTCTATCGATGTAAACTCTTTACCATATTCATCTAATACAAAATTAAATGAGTTGTTTATATTATTTAGTTTTTGTAATATTGCTTGTCCTTCTTTTTCTTTAACAATATTAATGTTACTTTCATTAAGTGTAGTAGGGAGCTTTTCATCTTTTAAGCAGATTATTTCAAGTTTGCAGTATTTAGAAAGTCTTTTTACATATTCTGCTTCGTATTCTTTTAAATACTTTTCTTTAAGATCTCCTACACATATTATCTTAATATTTATCATAAAATGTACTCCTCGTATGAAACATCGCGTGTAGCACAGTGGATGTTAAATTCATTTAAATCAAAACCATTATCTTTTAGTGTTTGGTTAACAGCAAATAGTGCCTGTTCTGGTTCGTTGTTGTTTTCACTAATATGTCCTAAAAGGAAATTTCTTTTTCCTTCTTTAGCAAGTGAAAGTATTGTGTCAGATGTATCATCATTAGATAAGTGACCAATATCACTTTGTATTCTACATTTAAGTGGGTAAGAGTAAGGTCCGTACATAAGTAGATTTCTATCATAGTTACACTCAAGAACTGTAAATGTTGAATCTGAAAGTTGTTTATACACATCATCTGAAACATAACCTAAATCTGTAGCTATTGTTAGTATAGATTCTTCGTTTGCAAAGGTAAAACCTAGAGGCTCTTTTGCGTCATGAGAAATCTTAAATGGTGTAACTTTTATATCTTTAAGATAAAACTCGTTATTTTGGTTTACAGACACAAATACGGGTTCTTTTTTTAGTTTATCCTTATGTTTATCTAAAAGATATGCTCTAGTTCCATTAGATGTATATATTGGTATATCTGTTTTGTTAATTAAAGTGGCTACACCTTTTGTGTGATCAATGTGTTCATGGGTAATAAATAGGGCGTCAATTTCAGAAAGAGTGATACCTAAGGTATCTAAAGATTCTGTAAGAGACTTAAAAGAAACCCCAATGTCTACTATTACAGTAGCCTTTGGGGATCTAATTAAATACATATTACCTGAACTGCCACTATATAATGGATATAGTTTTAGCATAATACGCTCCGTTTCTTATTAGTCGTTTGTAATTTCGTATTCAATATTAGCACCAAGTGCTTTAAATTTATCTACGATGTTTTCGTAACCACGTTCAATGTGGTGTATGTCATATATTTCTGTTGCACCATGAGCAGTAAGACCTGCGATTATCATAGCAGCACCAGCTCTTAAGTCCATTGCTTTAACTGGAGAACCATACAGTTCTTTTACACCAGTAAACATCGCTGTTCTATCATGGTAAGAGATAGTAGCACCCATCTTAACAAGTTCTGCTGTATATTGGAAACGAGATTCCCAAATGCTTTCTACTATCATAGAGCTTCCTGTTGCAAGTGTAAGATATGTACCAAATTGAGGTTGCATATCTGTAGGAAATCCTGGGTAAGGTAGAGTCTTGATGTTTATAGCCTTTGGAGCTTTGTTCATTCTTACTCTAATACTATCTTCGTATTCTATAATTTCTGCACCAGATTCTTCTAGCTTAGCTGAAATTGGTTCCATATGTTTTGGAATACAGTTTTTAATTAAAACATCGCCACGAGTAGCTGCTGCGGCAACCATAAATGTACCAGCTTCAATTTGGTCTGGTATGATTGCATAGCTAGATGTTTGTTTTAAGCTTTTAACACCAGTAACTTTAATAACATCTGTACCAGCACCTTTAATGTTAGCACCAACGGAGTTTAAGAAGTTAGCTACGTCAACTATATGTGGTTCTTTAGCACAGTTTTCTATTGTAGTTGTTCCAGGAACAAGAGTAGCTGCAAGTATTGCATTAATTGTTCCACCAACTGTAACAACATCAAAGAAGATAGAAGATGCTTCTAATTTTTTAGAAGTAGCATAAACATTTCCTCTTTTAACTTCAACTTCTGCACCTAAAGTTTCGAATGCTTTAATATGTTGATCTATTGGTCTTGCACCAATGTTACATCCACCAGGTAAGCTTATTTGTGCATTACCAAAACGGCTAAGTAAAGCTCCAAGTAGATAGTATGATGCTCTAAATTTACTTGTTAAATCATATGGAGCTACTGTTGTATGTATATTTGTGTTATCTATTATCATTTCATGTTCAGAAACGTATTCTATTTTAGAACCTAAGCTTTCTAATATTTTTACGAAAGCACGTATATCTGAAATGTTTGGAACATTCTCTAAATGACATTTGCCAGCAACAAGTAATGTAGCTGGAAGTATTGCAACTGCTGCGTTTTTCGCACCAGAAATTGTAACTTCACCTTCAAGGCGACAAGGCCCATTAACTATAATTTTTTCCACTAAAAAATCCCCCTTAAAATATTTTTAGTAATATTTTTTATCTTCTGTCAAGGACAGTATAGCACAAAAACAAGTAAAATACAACCCACAAAGTAAGTTATATATATGTATATTTATTTAATATTTTCGTTAGGATTTTGTGTAGTGTTAATATTATTTTTAGATTCTCTTAAACACTTTTTATTATTTGTAATTAAATTTTTACAACAATTAGTGGCACCTGTTAAGCAGCTTTCTACTTGAGCTATAGAGGAGAATATAGCTAAGTTAAAGCCGCAAGTATAGTGGTTACATGTGAGTGGAAAACGTGGATTAAAGCAGAAAAGCAGCTTTCTTAGTAAGTTTGGGTTGTTAATATTATTCATAGAACACCTCGTAAAAATAGTTTTGTATATTTTATGTAAGGGGATATTGAATTGTTAGACTCTCAAAATAAATTTCTTTTCTTTTTTTAATCTTTGTGATACAATTGGCAACAAGAGAGGGTATATGTATATATGAAAAACGAAGATTTAGTCACAATAATAGTTCCTGTATACAATAGAGAAAAATATATAAAAGAAACAGTACTAAGTATTCTTAACCAAACATATACAAATTACGAAGTAATATTTGTAGATGATGCATCTACAGATACTAGCGTAAATATTATTGAAAGTTACTGTAAGAATAATGCTAATTTTAGATTACTTAAGCTTAGTAGAAATATGGGTGTTTCTTTTGCAAGAAATATCGGTATAAGAAAAGCAAATGGACGTTATGTTGCTTTTCTAGATTCCGACGATTTGTGGCTTGCTACTAGATTAGAAGAACAAGTAAAATTCGCTAAAGAAAATAATTATGCTTTTACATATTCTGCGTTTAAGTATATTACAGATGATGGAAAAAGAATAAGCAAAAAGATAGAAGTACCATTTAAGCTGGAGTATAACGCGGCACTTCTTAATACAAGGATTCTTACAATAACTGCTTTAATAGATTTAGAAAGAATACCAAAGTATTTGTGTTATATGCCACACTTCAAACATGAAGATATGGCTACTTGGTGGAAAATATTAAAAAAAGGATACATTGCATATGGCCTTAATAAAACACTTGCATATTGCAGAATAACAGATGGTTCAAGAAGTGGAAATAAAATTAAAAGTGCATGGTATAGATGGAAGCTATATAGAAAGATAGAAAAATTAAACTTAGTTAAATCTATATACTGTTTTATGCATTATGTGTTTAATGCTGTGAAAAAACGTGTTGGGAAATATAGTATTAGAAGAGATGATACTTTTTCTGTAGCATTGTCTACAATGCACCTTAAAAATGATGAAGATGTAAATAATATTATAAATAGAATGAAGATAACATCAGATTATTTAATAGTTAACCAAACAGATAAGGGTAATATAAACATATCTAACGAAAATGTAGTTACAAGATTTGAGAGAGGGTTAAGCAAGAGTAGAAATACTGTATTAGATAATTGTAAGTCGGATATAATTCTTTTTTCAGATGATGATGTTACATATTTAGACAACTATTCTGAAATCGTTTTAGATGCATATTTAGAACATCCTAAAGCGGATATGATTTGTTTTTATGTCGAAAGTACAAATAGTAAAAGAAAAACAAAAAGAATAAGAACGGGTAAACTTGGATATATAAATGCTATGAAGATAATATCTGCAGAGATGAGTATTAAAAAAACATCATTTGAACGCGCTAAAATTAGATTTGATGAAGATTTTGGTATAGGGGCGCCTAATAACAGAGGCGAAGAACAAATATTAATTTATGAGGCTTTAAGAAAAGGTCTTAATGTAATATTTGTTAATAAAAAGATTGCAGATATTGATCAAACTGAGAGTACATGGTTAAAAGATTATGATGAGAATTATTTTTATATACAAGGCAAGGTATATAAAAGATTAACAAAGAAGTGGTATTTGTTTTGGATATTACAATATGTAATTAGAAAATATCCAATGTATAAAAAGAGTGTAAGTTTTAGACTCGCATTAAAAAACATGTTAAAAGGAGCAAAGGAGTATAAATAGTGGAAAAGGCTAGATTACTTAAAAGAGTAAATTCGTATTTTATATCTAATACATTAACAAAAGTTTTTTCCTTTTGTTTAGTGATTCTTTATGCCTTTTACATATCTCCAGACAACTTTGGAGATTATGAATATGTTCAGTCTTTAATAAACATAATTGTTCCATTTTCTTTTTTAAGTATATGGGAAGCAATATTAAAGTTTGGACTAGATGAAAAAACAAATAAACAAAAAGTAATTGGCACAAGTGGGATATATACATTATGTATGGCTGTTATACTTACATTAGTCTGCATAACATATTTTTATTTTAATAGTTCGGGTATTTTAATACCGGTATTTGTAACTTTAACATTTGTGTTAGATGGTATTAGGATAATGTGGCAACATTATTTGAAGATACTTAACAAATATGATGTGTATGTAAAATCTAGTGTAATTGGGAATATAGTAAGCATAATTTCAGTAGTTATACTTGTTGTATGTTTTAGGTTAGAACTTGTGGCGTTATTTGTATCTAGTTTACTTGGAACAATTACAAGTATATGTATAATAGAATTTAAGGAACATATATTAGCTTACATTAAGAAAAATAATATAGATTTATCTATGTTAAAGAACATGATTAAATATTCTTTGCCTCTTGTTATAGCTGCAATTTTAACTTGGGGTATAACTGGATTAAGTAAGTTTGTTATA
>JAZTYX010000057.1:0-8151 GCA_045637095.1 Clostridia bacterium
AAAACTTACAGTTCTTCCTAAAGAATATAAAATAACTTTAGATAAAGAAGAATATACAGTGAGAGTAACTAAATATGTAGAACCAATAGTTACATTAAAGAATATTGAGTCTTATACATTAGAAGTAGTAGATAATACAAAAGCTGTTGTAGAAGATAACAAGATCAAAGGTGTAGAAGTAGGCGAAACAATATTAAGAGTACTAGGAACTGGTACAGAGATTGTTAAAGAGGTAAAGCTTGTAGTACTTCCTAATGAGTCTTATACAATAGATGAAAGTATAACAGATACAGAAAATATATTAACAAATATTAGTACAAGTACAACAGTTGAAACACTTCTTACTAAAATACAAATAGAAGGATTAACTATAAAGGTTACAAATGAGTCTGGAACAGAACTTACAAACGAAAAGAATGTGGGTACAGGAACTAAGATAACATTTGTAAGGGAAGATGGAACAACTTTTGCTGAAAAAACTATAGTAATACGTGGAGATGTAACTGGTGATGGATTAATAAATTCAGCCGACCTATTAAAGATAGTAAAATATCTAAAAGGAACATCAGAACTTAATATTAAAGCTGCGGATGCAACTATAGATAATTTAGTAAACTCAGCAGATTTATTAAAAATAGTAAAACACTTAAAAGGCACAAGCCTAATAGATTTCAAATAGAGGTGAACAATGAATAGAATAAAGAAAATATTTAGTAGCATACTGGTTACATTTGTAATTGCAATAATGGTAAACGCAGCATATGCCGCAAGTGTTACCATAACAGCTGCAAAGAAAACAGCATATGTTGGAGATAAAGTAAAAGTTACAGTAACAGTAAAAGCTGCAGCGTGGAACTTATTTGTTTCTGGAAGTGCATCGGGAGATATTATTGGATTTAATATGGATGCAGAAAACCAAACAACTACAAAAACATATACTGTAACTTGCAGTAAAGTAGGAACATATACAGTTAAGGTTTCAGGTGATGTAACAGATGCGAATGATACAAATAGCTCTGTAAATAAATCTGTAACAATAACAGTTAAAGAAAAGCCTGTGACAGAAGACAAAGATACTACAACTACAACAAAATCTTCAAATTGTAATTTAAGTAAAATATCTTTAAGTGTTGAAGGATTAAGTTTTAAATCTAGTCAAACAACATACAATATAAAAGTTGGAGCAGATGTAGATAGTATAACAGTAAAAGCAACACCTGCACATTCTAAAGCTACTTATACAGTAAGTGGTAACAAGAATCTTAAAGCGGGTAACAATGTAATTAAAATAGTTGTAAAAGCAGAAAATGGTGCGACAAAAACATATAAGATTAATGTAGAGAAAGCAGGAGATATAGAAGAAACATCTTCAGCTCTAACAAATCTAATAATAGAAAATATGGAATTTGAAGAACCATTTACAAAAACAGAAACGGAATATACAGCAAAACCAATTAAGTATACAGAACAACCACTTAATGTATTAGCGTATACTGAAGCAGAACAAGCAACATATACAGTTGAAGGTGCAGACAACCTTAAGGTTGGTGAAAATACAGTAAAAGTTATAGTAACATCTTTAGATGAGACTAGTACAACAGAATATACAGTTACATTTGAAATGCTTGCTAAAGAGGAAGAAAATGCATATGTATCTATATATAACGAAAACAACAATAACGGAAATAACAGCAAACCAACTAAAAAAAGCGAAGGTTTCTTAATGAATATATTAAACAACAATACTTTAGTAATTCTTGTTTATGTGCTAGCATTAGTAGAATTTGTTCAAGTAATTTACTTATACATTAAATTGGGTAAAACAAAACAAGAACTAGAAGATGAAAGAGCTAAGAATAGAAAAGATTAATAAATAAAGAACTATGTTAGAAAACATAGTTCTTTATATTGAAAAAAATAACAATATGTAATAGTATTTAGATAGTAAATTTGGAGGAACAAATGAAAAAAGGAATATCATTAATAGTTTTAAGTATAACGATATTAGTAATGGCAATACTTGCAGCAGCGGTAATAATATCGTTAGAAGATAGCGGTATAATAGGAAGAGCTAAAAACACTACAACAAATCAAAATTATGCTGAGGAATATACTAGATTACAAGTTATAAAAAACGGTATAATGACAGATAATTTGGGTGAAATAACAGTTGAAGAATATATAGATGAATTAAGAACACAAGGCGTTATAAACGGCAACGAAACTACAAATGTGGATGGAAGCGTAACAGTAACAACAACTTCGGGAATTGATGTAACGATTTTAAAAGAAGGAACTTATGATTTGAAAATTTTAATTGAAGGTTATAATCATATTGCGGTAGAATTAATTTCTTTTACTGTTTCTGATTTAACGAATTCTATTACAAATGTACAATGTCAAGCAGAAGTTGGAATGACATGGGAAGAATGGATTGAAAGTAAATATAATACTAATGGTTTTTCTATAGAAGATGCGACTATATATAAAAAAACGGGAACAAATACAACGCAGGTAGTTGATTCTAGTAATATAATAGAAAATGGTGCGGATTATTATATAGTGTAGAATAATACAAAAGGGATGTACAATGTACATTCCTTTTTCACTATATGTATCCTTCTTCATAAAATATACCAGGTGATATATTTTATGCTTAAAAGAATTAAAGAATTATACTTAGATGCAAAGAATATACTTATGAAAGATCCTGCAGCAAGAAATATATTTGAAGTTATATTACTTTATCCTGGATTTCATGCGTTGGTTTATCATAGATTAGCACACTGGTTATATCTAAAAGGATTAAGATTTATACCTAGATGTATTTCTCAATTAGCTAGATTTTTAACAGGAATAGAAATACATCCGGGAGCCTTTATTGGTAAAAGGTTGTTTATTGATCATGGTATGGGAGTAGTTATTGGTGAAACTGCAGAAGTAGGAGATGATTGTACTATTTATCACGGGGTAACTTTAGGGGGTACGGGTAAAGATAAAATTAAACGTCATCCTACTATAGGAAATAATGTTATGATAGGTGCTGGCGCAAAAGTTTTAGGGCCAGTATACATAGCAGAGGGTATAAAGATAGGAGCAGGTACTGTCGTAGTAGATAGTTTTAACGAATGTGGAGCAACAATAATTGGGGTAAAAGGAAGAATTAAAAAGTAACGAAAAATGTAGAAATAATGGGATTTATAACATAATTAGCACTCTTTATGTGAAAGTGCTAATTTTTTTAATTTTTTATTCAAAAACTGTTGACAATATATATTAACAGATGTATTATATAGGAGAAATTAGCACTCGAGGTGTTAAAGTGCTAATAGGGTGAATAGAATGGAATTAGATGAAAGAAAAAAGAAGATTCTAGCCACAGTAGTAGAAAGTTATATTGAGTCAGCAGAACCGGTTGGTTCAAAGCAGATAGCAGAAGAATATGGTATTAGTTCTGCAACGATAAGAAATGAACTTAAGCTATTAGAAGATTATGGGTTGTTAGAACAACCTCATGTCTCAGCAGGTAGAGTTCCATCTACAGAAGGGTACAGATATTACGTAGATAATCTAATGAAAAACGATACACTAGCAATGGTGGATATAGATTATATAAACAATAATATTGTAAGTTATGGTAGTGTGGAAAAAACATTAGAACATGCCGCTGAAGTTGTAGCTAAAGTATTAAACTTACCAACAGTGCTTAATGTAAAATCTAGTGACGTGGTTGAACAAGTAAAAATATTAAAGATATCTGAAAAGGTGCTCTTAATTATACTTATGTCTAAATCTGGAACAGTTAAAGATGTTATTGTTCAAATAAATGATACTTTACCTGAAGAAAGAATAGATGAATTAACAACGTTACTAAATAAGAATTTAAAGGGAACACCGCTTGAGAATTTATCTATGGTATTAAATGATATGATACATAAAGAATTGAAGAAATTCTCAGGAGTACTAAATGAAATAAATAAAAATATGCTAGATAGAATGACAAAGAGAAAAACAGAAGTTAAAGGTGACATATCTAATATGTTAGCTTTACCAGAATTCTCTGATGCAGAAGAAATAAAGAAATATCTAAATGTTGTTGGAACAAATGACATTATAAACGAAGTATTAGAAAAAGTTGAAACAAATGATGTTTCTGTAATTATTGGAAGCGAACACAAAGAATTGCTTCTTAAAGATTACACTCTAGTATCACTTGATGTGACAGATAGTACAACTAACGCAAGTCTTGGAATAATATCTCCTAAGAGAGTAGATTATTCTAAAACTATAAATACATTAAAATTAGTTAATGAAAAGCTAAGAAAGATATTTAACAAGGATTAAGGAGGTGTTAATTGTGGCAAAAAGTAAGGCAGAAGAAACACTAGAAACTAAAGAAACAGTGGAAAACAAAGACGCTGAAGCTTACATTAAAAAACTAAATGATGATTTAGAAACACAAAAGAAATTAGCTGAAGAATATTGTGATGGATTAAAAAGAAATATGGCTGAGTTCGATAACTATAAAAAGAGAATGAACAAAGAAAAAGAAACTTTATATTCATCAACATTATCAAGTGTTATATCTGAAATGTTACCTATTATAGATAACTTTGAAAAAGCAAAAGATGCTGAATGTTCAGATGAAACATATAAAACAGGTATCTCGATGATATATACACAACTAATAGATATGCTTAAAAAACAAGGTGTTGAAAAAATACCAGATTTAGGCGAAACATTCGATCCAGACATACACGAAGCTGTAATGAGCATAGAGGATGAGACTAAAGGCGAAAAAGAAATAGTTGAAGTCTTTAGAACTGGATACAGAATGAAAGATAAAGTAGTGCGTCACTCACTAGTTAAAGTGGCAAATTAATTAAATGGTTACAACTTAAATATATTAATAAAACATATAATGTAAACAAGTATATTTAAGCTATACATAATTTTTGTAGTATTAGGAGGAATTAAATTATGTCAAAAGTAATAGGAATCGATTTAGGAACAACTAACTCATGTGTAGCTGTTATTGAAAATGGAGAACCAACAGTTATTACAAGTAGTGAAGGTGCAAGAACTACTCCATCAATAGTAGGATTTGCAAAAAACGGAGAAAGATTAGTAGGTCAAGTAGCTAAACGTCAAGCAGTTACTAACCACGACAGAACAGTAGTATCTATTAAAAGAGATATGGGTTCAAACAAAAAAGTTAAAATAGATAGCAAAGAGTATTCAGCTCCAGAAATATCAGCAATGGTACTTCAAAAAATGAAAGCTGATGCAGAAGCATTTACTGGCGAAACTATAACTCAAGCAGTTATCACAGTTCCAGCATACTTCTCAGACTCTCAAAGACAAGCAACTAAAGACGCTGGTAAAATAGCAGGTCTTGAAGTTTTAAGAATAATAAACGAACCTACAGCAGCAGCTTTAGCTTATGGTCTAGATAAAGATAAAGACCAAAAGATAATGGTTTATGACTTAGGTGGAGGAACATTCGACGTATCTATACTAGATATTGGTGATGGTGTATTTGAAGTTCTTGCTACAGCAGGTAACAACAAACTTGGTGGAGATGACTTCGACCAAAGAATAATGGATTTCTTAGTATCTGAATTTAAGAAAGATCAAGGAATAGATTTAAGTTCAGATTCTATGGCAATGCAAAGATTAAAAGAAGCTGCAGAAAAAGCTAAAATTGAATTATCTTCAACAGCTACTGCAAGCATCAATCTACCATTCATCACAGCTGATGCAACTGGACCAAAACACTTAGATATAACTTTATCTAGAGCTAAATTCGAAGAATTAGTATCAGATTTAGTAGAAGCTACAGTAGGACCAGTTAACCAAGCTATGAAAGACTCTGGTATGTCTTTTGATAAACTAGATAAAATATTATTAGTTGGTGGTTCAACAAGAATACCTTTAGTTCAAGAAACAGTTAAGAGATTAACAGGTAAAGAACCATACAAGGGAATCAACCCAGACGAATGTGTTGCTATCGGTGCAGCAATTCAAGCAGGTGTATTAACAGGTGATGTTAAAGGTCTAGTACTTCTAGATGTAACACCTCTATCTCTAGGAATTGAAACATTTGGTGGAGTATTTACAAAACTTATTGAAAGAAATACAACAATACCAACTAAAAAATCTCAAATATTCAGTACAGCAGCTGATGGCCAAACTTCTGTTGAAGTTCACGTATTACAAGGTGAAAGAGAAATCGCTGCATACAATAAAACACTTGGTAGATTTAGCTTAACAGGAATACCACCTGCACCAAGAGGAGTACCTCAAATCGAAGTATCTTTCGATATTGATGCTAACGGTATCGTTCACGTAACAGCTAAAGATATGACTACAAACAACGAACAAAAAATAGCTATAACAGCATCTTCAAACTTATCTGAAGAAGAAATCGAAAAAGCAGTTAAAGAAGCTGAAGCACACGCTGCAGAAGATAAGAAGAAGAAAGAAGAAGTTGAAGTTAGAAATAATGCAGATTCTATGGTATACAACACAGAAAAAGCATTAAAAGAACTTGAAGGAAAAGTTTCTGATGATGAAAAAGCTAAAGTTGAAGCTGAAATTGCTAACGTTAAGAAAGCTCTTGAAGGAACAGATACAGAAGCTATAAAAGCAGCAAACGAAAAATTAACTCAAGTATTCTATGAAATTTCTCAAAAATTATATGCTGAAGCAGCTAAGCAAGCAGAAGCAAATAATGGCGGAGAAGAAGACGTAGTTCATGATGCAGATTACAAAGTAGAAGATGAATCTGAAAACAAATAAGTAATTTAAGTTGGAAACGGGATTTAACTAATTCCGTTTCTTACTAGAAAGGGACCATAATGGCTAGTAAGGATTATTATGATATTCTTGGGATTTCTAAATCAGCAACCCAAGATGAAATAAAAAAAGCATATAGACAAAAAGCAAAACAATATCATCCTGACTCAAATCAAGGTAATGAAAAAGAAGCTGAAGCTAAATTCAAAGAAGTTTCAGAAGCATATAGCGTATTATCTGATGAGGGGAAAAGAGCACAATATGATAGATTTGGTGCCGATGCTGTAAACGGTAATGGCTATGCCGGATATGGTGCTGGTGGATACGGAGCAGGCGGTTTTGACTTCTCTGGATTTAATGGTGGTTTTGATATTGATCTTGAAGATATTATAGGAAGTATGTTTGGTGGTGGCTTTGGTGGCTACAAACAAGCAGCTAAAAATGGACCAGTTAAAGGTTCGGATATCAGATATAATATGAAACTTACTTTTGAAGAGGCAGTTTTTGGTGTTAAGAAAGAAATTTCAATAACACGTAATGAATCATGTGCAACATGTAATGGTACTGGTTCTAAGACTGGTGAAAAAGTTACTTGCGATAAGTGTGGTGGCCGTGGTAAAGTACAAACAGTACAAAATACTATAATGGGGCAATTTAGCACTGTTAAGGTTTGTGATAAATGTAACGGTGAAGGTAAGGTTGTAAAAGAACCTTGTGAAACATGTGCAGGTACAGGAACAGTAAGAAAAGCTAAGAAGGTTGAAATAAATATACCAGCTGGAATAGATGACGGGCAAGCAATAGCTTTAGCAGGTCAAGGCGATGTTGGAAAACGTGGTGGCCAAAATGGAGATTTATTCATAGTTGTATCAGTACTTCCGCATAAAATATTCAAGAGAAAAGGAAGAGATATATACTTTGAAACCAAAATACCATTTGTAAAAGCGGTACTAGGTGGACCAATTAAAATACCTACATTAGAAGGTGAGATGGATTTCGATATTCCTGAAGGTACTCAACCAGATACAATCTTTACTGTAAGAAATAAAGGAGTTCCATATAGAAATAGCAGAGGAAATCTAGAATTTAAGGTTCAAATAGAAATACCTAAAAAGTTATCAGACAAACAAAGAGAATTGCTAGAACAATATGCAATATCTTGTAGTGAAGAGGTAACAACAAAGAAGAAAGGATTCTTTGGAAAGTAGAATTGTAGAAAAGAAATATATTAAAGCAGAGCGAAGGCTCTGCTTTTTGTGTATTGAAAAGTGTAGTAAAAAAATATATAATACATATAGGTGATTAATGTGGAAAAAGCAACAAGCAATGTAGAATATACAGAAGAATTGTTAA
>JAZTYX010000058.1:0-20511 GCA_045637095.1 Clostridia bacterium
GTGTACCAAACTGCAATTGCTGTACACATACTCTTACAATAATATTAAACAGCATAACGTAAAACGCTATGCTGTTTAAATTAATATTTAATTTTGTATTATCTACTTATTATATATTCCAATGCGCTTTGTATAAAGCAACTGCTGTTTCAGGACTATCTACTCCCTCTTTATTTTTAATTGGAGCAAATTCATGTTCTCTTAAACTTCTTAATAGTAACATATCTTCTACTTTACTAAATGCATCAAATATAAACGCTTCAAATTTATATGCATTAGGAGCTTCTGGAACAAATTCTAAGCCGTTTTCATCTATGTAGTTACTCTTTTTGTGCGCTGCGTGATAAGGTAGTTTTTCGTGACCTATAAGCTCTAGTGCTTCTATGTTAAATAAATTGCATAGTATGTGAGATTCACCATATAGAAGTTCGCCATTTTCATCTCTTAGGTTTGCCATTTCTTCAGATATTTCACTATATTCTATAACACTTGGTCTACCATTTCTCTTACAGAATACACCAACTTTTTCTTGTGGATTTGCTTTAACAATTGTTTTAGATGCTGCTTTAACACCCTTGTCCGCTGCCATACCAATAAATAACGGATCTACTACATTAAGTAATATGTTATCTATTCCACCAATAAATATCCATTCTATTCCACGTTTTTGCATATCCTTAACTATGTCATTTTTATTCATAGCTTCAAATATACCACCATGTCCATCTGCAGCTTCTCTTACCATAGATTTAGTTTCAAGAAGGATTTTACCATCTTCTCTTATCATTGGAAGTTCGCCTTGTTTAAAGAATGCTACATATTCTTTTGGATAACCAAAATAGTTGTTAGCTTCAAAGAAATTAACCGTATCATCGTTATTCTCACGGCTAGTCATAATGTACCAAGGAATATATGCGTTATATTTTGCATATGCTCTTTTTAATGTTTCACAAGTAATTTCAAATAAAGATTTAGTTTCTCCTACCTCTACCATATATGTTCCCTTAGGTCCAGAATGTCCAAGTCTTGTTCCTTGTCCACCTGCCATAGTAACACTTGCAAATTTACCTGCTTTAAGTATTTCCTCACCCATAGCTATATATTTAGCATTTTCTTCATCAGATAGTTTTAATCTATCTACATATGCCATTGGTTCTATTAAATCATCTCCTGTAGATATATCATTTCTTCCGTCGTAAAGTTTCTTTGCAAGGTCTAAATCTAGAGTTTCAAGTCTTGTTAAAAGTCTTTCTCTTTCCTCATCACTTAATTCTCCTGCAAATGCTACTAAATGGTCTTGACCATAAGCTGCAAGTTTTGTTTTAATTTCTTCTAATTTACTCATATTTTACCTCTTTCTTGTTTATATTTATTTGTATTAATGTAATGCATTATATAAAGCAGTTGCAGTAGCTGGACTATCTGCTCCCTCTTTATTTTTTACAGGTGCAAATTCTTTGTTTCTATCTACTCTGTAAATCATTACATCATCTACCATATTGAAATAATCAAATATGAAGCATTCATATTTGAATAGATTTGGATCTGTTGCTATTACAAAATTCCCATCTCTATCTATATAGTTTAAGCTTTTATGCGCTCTATGTATTGGTAATCTTTCATCTTGTATCTTTTCTAAAAGTTCTATGCTTAATAAATGGTTTACTATATTTGCATCTTTATATAAAAGGCTACCATCCGCTGCTTTAGCATTTCTCATATCATCATCCATTTCAGAATATTCTACTATGCTAGGTTTACCGCCTCTTTTGCAGAATACTCCTACTTTTTCATTAGGTATTGTTTTTTCTATAGATTTAACTCCATTAAATGTATTACTTCTAGCAGTTAAACCTATATATATTTCATCTGCCATGTTTACAAGAATGTTATCCACACCTGTAACTAATACCCATTTAACTCCATCCGCTTTAAGTTTGTTTGTTATTCCATGTCTAGACATAGCGTTAAATATTCCACCATTACCGTCTGCCGCCTTAAATACTTTCTCTTTAGACTCTAGCACAAGATTTCCTTCACTATCTGTTATTGGAAGTTCTCCTTGACTAAAGAAAGTTATTTTATCCTTTGGATAATCAAAATAGTTATGTGATTCAAAGAAAGCTACTGTTTCTTCATGATTCGCTACGCTAGTCATAACATACCAATTAATATATACACCATATTTTTCGTATACTTTATGTAAGTTTTCTACAAATAATTCAAATATGTATTTATCTCCTGTGTTTAGGTTTAACATAAATGTTCCCTTAGGTCCAGAATGTCCAAGTCTTGTTCCTTGCCCACCTGCCATTGTTATTACAGCATATTCGTTATTACAAATTATACTTCTTCCTAAGGCTTGTATTTCTTCTTTTTCTTCATCAGAAAAATCTGTATCTGTAACACTTGTAACTGGTGTTATTTCCCCTAGGTTTATTTGTTCTTTAGAAATCTTTGTAAGACTTATAGCTTGTTCAAAATCTATTTCAGATATACTTTGTAATAATTCTCTTTTTTCTTGATCTGTTAAATCATTGTATGATACTAACAAATGTAGTTGGTTGTATTTCTTTAATAATTCATGTGCTTGTTCGTAAGTCATGGTCATTCTCCTTATTTAACATTTATACATTCTAATGTGTCTTTAGCTATCATATACTCTTCTTCTGTCGGAATTATATATGCAATCACACGAGAGTCATCTGTAGATATTTTTCTTTCTTCAGATTTTACATTGTTTAGTTCTTTATCTATTGTAAGTCCCATAAATCCTAATCTTTCACATACTTTAGTACGTACGTTTATTTGGTTTTCTCCAATTCCACCAGTAAATACTATAGCATCTATTCCGGACATTTTAGCTGCATATCTAGAAACATATTCTGCAACTTTAGATGTAAATACATCAACTGCTAAACCTGCTTCTTCATTTTCTTCAGACACAGATTCTATATATCTAAAGTCTGGTGCTAGCCCAGTCATTCCAGATAATCCAGATTTTCTATTTAATATACTTTCCATATCTTTTGGAGATATGTTTTCTTTATCCATTATATATGTAACTACTGAAGGATCTAAATCTCCTGAACGAGTTACCATTGCTATTCCACCTAAAGGTGTAAGTCCCATACTAGTATCTACACATTTACCGCCATCTACTGCAGAAATACTTGCCCCTTGACCTAAATGGCAAGTTACTATTTTAAGTTGTTCTATTGGTCTATCTATTAACTCTGCAAGTCTATTTGCAACATACTTATGAGATGTTCCATGCGCACCATATTTTCTTATACCATACTTTTCATAGTATTCTTTTGGTATTGGATACATATATGATTCTTTAGGCATTGTTTGATGAAATGCTGTATCAAATACTGCTGTCATTGGAGTTCCTGGCATAAGTTCTAAACATGCCTTTATTCCCATAACGGCTGCTGGATTATGTAGCGGTGCAAATACTGCACACGCTTCAATATCTTTAATAACATTTTCATCTATTAATACTGAACCCTTAAATATTTCGCCACCATGAACTATTCTATGTCCTACGCCTTTTATCTCGTCTAAACTAGAAATAGTGTTAAACTGTGGATCTAATAGACAGGTAATGATTTGTTTAAGCGCTTCATCATGAGTTTTTACACCACGGTTTATGACTACCTTTTCCCCTCCTACTTTGTGAGTTAGAAAGGCTTCGTCTTCCCCTATTCTTTCATAATTACCTTTTGCTAAAACATTCACTGTTTCCATATCTATTAATTGGTATTTCAAAGATGAACTACCACAGTTTAACACTAATATCTTCATATATATATATTTCCTCCTAATTATTTAATTAAAGCCATTGTTTCTCTAGCTATCATTAATTCTTCTTCAGTTGGAACTATCCAAACTTTAACTTTAGAGTCTGCACTAGAAATTTCTTTTTCTTCTGCTCTTGTTTTATTTAGTTCTTTATCTAGTTCTACACCCATAAATCCTAATCTTTCACAGATTAACCATCTTTCTTTTTCGCCTCTTTCACCAACACCAGCTGTAAATACGATTACATCTGCACCGTTTAATGCAGTAGCCATGTTAGCTATATATCCTGCTATTTTGTATGTATAATGTTGCATAGCAAGAAGAGCTTTTTCGTCTCCGTTATGTATAGCTGCTTCAATATCTCTATTGTCTGCAGATACACAAGACATTCCTAAAAGACCAGATTTTTTATTTAATATTGTTTCCATTTCCTTAGGAGAAAGATTTTCTTTTTCCATAATGTATGTAACTACTGAAGGATCTAAATCTCCAGAACGAGATCCCATTGGTATACCAGCAAGCGGTGTAAGCCCCATACTTGTGTCTACACATTTACCATTTTTAACTGCAGATATACTTGCACCTTGACCTATGTGACAGCTTATTACTTTAAGATCATCACGTCCCATTATTTCTGCTATTCTTCCTGTTACATATTTATGTGATGTACCATGTGCACCATATTTTCTAACACCATATTTTTCATAATATTCATATGGTATTGGATAGATGTAACTTTCTTTAGGCATTGTTTGATGGAATGCTGTATCAAATACTGCTACATTTGGTTTTCCTGGAAGTGCAACTTTACAAGCATCTATTCCTTGTAGGTGAGCAGGGTTGTGTAGTGGTGCATATTTAACTGCATCTCTAATTCCTTCTACTACGCTATCGTCTATTATTACAGAAGATGTAAATCTTTCTCCACCGTGAACTACTCTGTGTCCTATAGCATCGATTTCATCTAATGTAGATATAACTGCTATACCTGGTTCTACAAATTTAGACATTGTAAACTTAATAGCTTCTTCATGGTTTTTAGCTGGTTGTTCATAAACTTTCTTTTCATCACCAAATTTGTGAGTTAAGAATGAACCTTCCATACCTATTCTTTCATAATTTCCTTTACATATAACTTCATCATTATCCATATTTATTAATTGGTATTTAAATGATGAGCTTCCACAATTTAATACTAATATTTTCATTTATTATTCTCCCTTCAATTATATAAATTTTACGAGCATATTATATCACATGTATATATAAAATGGCAAGAAAATATATAACAAAAAATCTCCTAGACATTCTAAGAGATTTTATTATTTTTATATATAATTACATTTTATTTTCGCTACCTAAAACATTTACTATTTTATGTTTTACCATATCTTTTACAGCAGTTCTTGCTTTGCCAAGATAAGTTCTAGGATCAAATACTTCTGGAGATTCAGTGAAACATTCTCTAATGTTTGCAGTCATTGCTAAACGTATATCTGAATCTATGTTTATTTTACATACGCCATATTTAGCCGCTTCTCTAAGTAACTCCTCTGGTACACCTTTAGCTCCTGGAATATTTCCACCATATTTGTTACACATTTCTACAAATTCTTGTGGCACAGATGATGCTCCGTGTAATACTAGTGGGAACCCTGGCAATCTATCTGTTATTTCCTTTAATATGTCTATTCTAAGTTTTGGTTCACCCTTAAATTTGTATGCTCCATGACTTGTTCCAATAGCAATAGCTAAAGAATCGCAACCTGTTAATTCTACAAATTTAACTGCTTCATCTGGAGATGTAAATTTAGCGTCTTCATCTGCAACATTAACATCATCTTCAACACCTGCAAGTTTACCAAGTTCTGCTTCTACTACTACTCCTCTTGGATGAGCGTATTCTACTACTTTTTTTGTTAGTTCTACATTCTCTTCAAAAGAATATTTAGAACCATCTATCATAACTGATGTAAATCCACTATCTATACAATCTTTACATAGTTCAAAAGTATCTCCATGATCCAAATGAAGTACTACATCTATATCTTTACCTTTAGCTTTAGCATCTTCTATTGCTGCTTCTACTAATTTTCTTAAGTATATTGCATTTGCATATTTTCTAGCTCCGCTAGATACTTGTAATATTACTGGAGAATTTGCTTCTATTGCTGCATCCATAATTCCTTGGATTATTTCCATGTTATTTACATTAAATGCACCAACTGCATATCCACCCTCATAAGCTTTCTTAAACATTTCTGTACTTGTTGTAAGTCCCATATTATTTCCTCCTAATATATGTATATACTACAACAATGAAATATTTTTTGCAAGTACATTATTGGCTTTTCTTACATTTGGAATAAGTCATAAAAATATTTAATATATATTAATATATTTATGGAGGTACACATGAAATATTTTGGACATATTTTAGATTACAATATAGCCCCTAGCGGTGTTAATTATAACGGGCAAGCTTTCAAAACGGAAAATTACATAGTTTTCTTTTCCGGAAGGTTATTTAGTGTTTGTAATAAAGAAATGCATTTAATTGAATCTGAGACTGCTAAAACTGTATTAAATCTTTATACAACATTTGGCGCAGATTTCTTAAATCATATTGATGGAAGTTTTAGTTTATCCATCCTTGATCTAAAAAATAACGAGGTGTTTATTGCTAGAGACAGACTTGGTTCAAAACCTATATATTACGCTGCTACCGACACAGAATTTATATTTGCAAACACTATAAAAGATGTTCTTGCCAATTCGTCTATTACACCTTGTATATCTAAAGATGAGATTTGTGAAATATTTGGATTTGGTCCAGCACATACTCCAGGCAAAACATTCTTTAAGGACATTCTAGAGATAAAACCCGGATATTACGGAATATTAAATAATGATGGTTTTAAAGAATATTGTTATTGGGATTTAGAAAAAGAATCAAATACAGATACACTAGAAGAAAATATATCTAAAGCAAAAGAATTAGTAGTATCTTCTTTTAACAGAGATTATTCTTTAGGTAGTGCTTGTATGTTATCTGGCGGATTAGATTCAAGTATATTGACTTCAATTGCTGCAAAAGAAACTTCTAATCTAAAAACTTATTCTATAGATTACGAAAACAACAATATTAACTTTACAGGTTCATCTTACCAACCAACACAAGATAAAGATTTTGTTAAAATAATGTCTAACAATCTTAATACTAACCATACTACTTTCTCCTATTCTTCTAAAGAGCTTTTTAGCTCGCTATATGAAGCAATGCATGCAAGAGAAATGCCAGGCATGGCAGATGTGGACTCATCTATGTTGCTATTTCTAAAATCTATTAAACAAGATGGAATAAATACAATATTATCTGGCGAGTGTTCTGATGAAATATTTGGTGGTTATCCTTGGTATTACAAAGAAAATCTAATGCACTCTTACCCATTCCCTTGGGCTAAATCTTTAGAACTTAGAAAAAATATATTAAACACAGATATAGTATCTAAAGAATATTTAGAAGAGTATATACAAAATAAAATCACTGATACTAAAGAAAATAATTTAGACTTTGAATCTACATTTACACAAAATTGTTACAACACAATTAAATGGTTTATGATGTGCCTTATAGAAAGAACCGAAAAAATAGCAGACTATGTTGGTATAGATGTTAGAACACCTTTTGCAGATTACAAACTTTTTGAATACGTATATAACATATCTGCTAAAAGAAAACTTGGATTAGAAGCAAGTGATATTCCTGTAGAAAAATACATTCTTCGTAAAGCTTTCGAAGATATGTTACCAGAATCTATTGTATACAGAAAGAAGTCTCCATTCCCTAAAACATATGATCCTAAATATCTAGAACTATTAGAAAAAGAAATAAAAAAGATTATTAATAAATCTACTTCTCCAATACTACAAATAATTAATGTAGAGTTTTTATACGAGTTATTATCTACTCACGGAACTAATCTAAAAGAAAACTGGTTTGGTCAGCTTATGACTTATCCACAAACCCTTGCCTACCTTATACAAGTAAATATGTGGCTTTCACATTATAACATAGAGATATTAATTTAACCGTATTTGCTTTTTTATATATTTTGTGATAATATATTGCAAATTTATATAAGGAGGTACGTAACTATGGGAACAGATATCAAAATCACTACAGAAACTCACAAATTTAAATACAGAGTTAACGGAATTGTGATTAAAAATGGCAAACTTTTAACAATTAAAATGAAGAACGGAACTTCATTTTGTTTACCTGGCGGTCACGCTGAACTTGGCGAAGATACTCACACAGCTGTTATTCGCGAAATGAAAGAGGAATTAAATTCTGAAGCTACTATTTCAAGCGAATTAGCTATTGTAGAAAGCTTCTACACAGATAAGAACGGTTTATCTACTCACGAAATCAGTTTCTACTACATCGTTGAACCTGTAAACTATGACAATATTCCTTTGGAGAATTACTCAACTTCCGAAAATGACAAAGGCGAAATGAAAGACCACAACTTCGAGTGGATAGAATTATCTAATCTTGAAAACGTAGACTTCCGCCCTGCTTTTATTAAAACCAAACTTGCTAAAGGCGACTTCTCCTTTGAGCATATGATTATAAAAGAATAATCTAAAAAACACGCACATATAATTTATGTGCGTATTTTTATATTCAAAATTATGTTATCTTCTTTTGCGCTTAGTTGTAATATATTGCGTTGTGTGATATAATACTTTCAGTTTTTTCATAAATCTAAATAATAATTTAAAGGAGATATATAGTATGGAAATTACAAGAATCCGGAAAAAGTACTGTGTAGATGGAAAGGTTCAAATAATGTTTTCTAATGCACCCAGTCAAGTAATTCTGTCTTCTGACGGCTTTATTTATCTGCGTGATGGAGACACTACCATCCACCGCTACCTTACTAATCCTACTCGCAAGAAGATGCCATATAAAAACATGCCATCTTCTAAAAATCACGCAACACATCTTTTTGAGTACGATAAGCTGTATGCAAAATTTACAAGCTACCGCAATATGGGTAGAGGCTACTCTATGGAGGATTGCTATACTCTTACCTTCCTCTACTTTGTAAGAACAGAAAATGGCGAAGCACTCTGTGCAGAGTTTAGATACTCAGATTTCAAATCTGACGAGGAAATTGAGGAAATCATGTCTAAGGAAGACATTGAGCGTTTTCTTTATGACCTTAACCTTTCTGAAGCAGATGCAAAATGCATCTTGGATTGGCATAGCGGTATGAAATATGTACGCCACAAAAAAGAAGCAATTAGTCTTACAAGAGATAGCTTCTTGCCCCTTGACGATGCATCGATTATCGATAAAGCAAACTCAAAGAACGAACCTATCTACGCCCTCATTTTTGACGAGGAGCTTCGCAAGCAAAAAATGGAAGACAAATCTTGGATGGTTCATTCCATAGATGAAGTTCATGATTTGTATCTTACCCATCGTGGAACTCTCGGTGGATATAATCCTGTTCAGCTCGTAGTACGTGGCAACAAGATGTATCTTCACGATTTTGAAATAATCTTTATCGCACCAGGAAAATTCAAACTCCGTAATAAAAGATATCTTATCGAGTTGTCTTACAACGAAGTTCTTAAAAGAGCCCACGATATTGAGTATGCTAACGAACCGGATTTTAACGAAACCTAAAAATATAAGAGGCAAACCTTTTGGTTTGTCTCTTATTATTTTTATAAACTTAAATCATAGCCGCCTACTATTGTTGTACTTTCTTTTAATTTTACATTTGGAGAAAGTGTAACTATCGCACAAGGTGTACCATATACAGTATATTCCTGACCGCCGCCTGATACTAATGTTAGTCCTAGATTGTCTAATCCATCTGTAAATCCATACACTCCATAATCTGGTCCCCAAGAATAAGCATCTTGGAAATTGTCCGCAACTAATCTTGAAACCATTTTAGAACCACCGACAATAGTTCCTTGATTATACATTAAGAAGTTTCTTAATTTTACTCCGTTTGCTATATAACTATAATCCATAGTTGCTTTAGTATGTGTCATTGTTACTATGTCACTGGTATTTCCAGATACATAAGGTACAGTTATCCATTTACCTGTTGTTTCATCTCTATATGTAAAACCATTTGTAAACTTTTCATTCAAATTGGATGTTTGTGTTTTTCCGTCTTTTACATATGTCAATTTAACACCACCATTAGTACCACTCCAACTATATGTAGCAGTATCTCCATAATATGGACTGTAATATGACGATTTATATGGATCAAATTCTAATAAATCTACTAAATCTTGCATCTTTATAGACCTTGCAGATATTCCGATTGTACCATCTTTATAATTTTTAGCTTTTTGCTCAAGTGTTGAAACTATTGTATCATATCCGTTTTTTCCAGTTACAGCAAGTTCTTCTAGTATTCCAACCGATGCTATTAATAATCTTCCTTGGTCATCTGCGCCAAACAGAATCCAGTTACCTTTATACGAAGTAGGTCCTACACCATTTGGCATATAATTTATAAATGTTCCAAGTTCTATTTCTTTTGTTCCGTTTGTTACAACAGCTTTAGACATTTTGTTACCACTAAATTCTTTTTTAGTTTCCCAAGTACCTGTATATGTTTCACTTGAAACAGTAGGATTTGTTTTTGTTGTATCCCTTTTACAAATAATTAAATCTGCTCCTAGCACAGCTACAATATAGTTTCCATCTACTGTTGTAAACAAACCAGCCCCCGAACCAAAAATAGCTGCCATATGCCTATCCGCATCAATTATAGTTTCTTTGGCAAATTCTAAATATGAAGCACCGGCTATATATAAAACCATATTACCTTTAGCGTCTACAGTAACTTTTACTTCATCACCATTATGTTCAGTTATATAATTACAATTTTTATATGTATAATGTACTTTTTCAAAATTACATACTAGTTCTTTTCCATTAGACATTGTTAAAGTTTTTCCGTCATCTGAAACAGATAAAGTTTCACCATCAAATACAATAGATTTATTAGAATAATGTGTTTCCACCGGATTGCCCATCATAAACGCCGGCACAACAGCCAACCTAGAAGATAACGGATATGTTTCATCCATCACTAGCATTTGCGCTATAGAAATTTCTCCGCCTGGATAGAATATAAATCCCATACCAGCATCCTCGCTATAGTACAGTTGTTTATAGTAAAAGCCGTACTCGTTTAGTTGAGGCCTTAAATTTACCGTTACTCCGTTTTTATCTACCTCTATTATATAATCATCAGTATTAATGCCGTTTTTATCTAATGCGTCTAATACCTTTCCTTCAAATTCCGCATCTGTTTTAGCCTTATCTAAATATGCTTCTGACCATGCTAAATTTGCAAGTTGTTCAACTTGTTTTAGATTACTAGTTTCTGTTGCATCGGTTGCTCTATCTATAATTCCACTATTAGTTAAAGTAACTACAACTGCGCTTGCTAATACTATCATAACTATAATAGTTATTACTAAAACAATTAAACTTATTCCTTCTTTCTTTTTCATATGTTCCTCCTATTTCTCTTTAGGGATTGTAATATAGAATGTTGTACCTTTTCCTACTTCAGTGTCAAAGCGTATTTCTCCACCGAAAGCTCCTTTTATTACAGAGTATGCAAGATATAATCCAAATCCTGTACCAGAAACACCTTTTGTTGTAAGGATGCTCTTTCCTATACTTTCTCTTATATGTTCAGGAATTCCGCCTGCAAAATCTTCAACAGATATTACAACCTCTTTAGCATTTTTATATACCTTAAGATTTATTTCTCCACCTTTATCCTCATATGCTTGTATTGCATTTACAACTATATTTGTAACTACTTGAGATAATTTAGCTGGATTTCCTTTTACTATTATATCCTCTTTAATATCTAAATTTAATTTAACTCTATGCTTAGTTAAATCGTTGTGAATAATTGTAGCCATATCGTTTACTACTGTAGTTATATTTACATCCATAACTTCATCACTACCAATATTTCTTATTTGGTTTCTTAAGCTATTTGTAAGTGTAACTATCTTAGTAGCACAACTATCCATTCTTTCAACTAACATTTTTTCATCGTCAGTTTGAACAGTTTCTTTTAACATTAAAAGTCCGCTCTTTATTGCAGATATTGGTGTGTTAATATCATGTGCAACGCCACCTGCAAGTTCTCCTAACATTACTAAAGATTCATTCTTAAGCATTATTTCTGTATCCTTCTTAAGAGTTGTTATATCTCTTAAAAGAATAAGTGTCGCAACAAATTCATTGCTATGTTTTGCTTTTATTGGTTGATATTCTACTTCAAAATATTTATCGTATTCTTCTTGTTTTATGTGATATTCTTTAGTAATTATATCCCTTGTTTTTCTTGCTTCATTTATATCTTTTTTAACAGATTTTAAATCTACAAAACCTTTTTGTTTCATCCAATCATATAAGTTGTCCTTATCTTGAATTTCACCAAACTTCTTAAAGTTATCTACAAATGTTTTGTTTAAGTCTACTATAGTACCATCATCACTTACAACAACGAATGAATCTGACATGCTATCCACAATTGTCTTAAATGATACAGGAATCATGTTCAAAGCTTTTAAGTGGAATATTGCTATGTAATATAACATTGCTGTAATTGAGAATGTGATTGGCATTACATAAACACTGCTTTCTACTATTCTTAAAGCACCTAACGCATTAGATATTAATGGTACTAACGCACCTGCTATTATTAAAGCAGATTGTGGTGATAAAAATCCTGATTGTTTTATAGTTACTTTAATCATCGATACAAACGATGCTATTATTAAGCCATAAGAATACACCATAAATACATATAACGCAGGGCCAAATACTGTATCTGCAAAATTTGTAGAGTATTCTACATAGAACAAATGATGGAAATCATTTGTCCATAAAATACCTAGTAATATCGATGGTAATATATATAACCAATTCAAATTACTTATATCTCTGTTTTTATCTTTATACAGCAAACCAATTACAAAAATCTCTACCCCAAAGTACATTGCTCCTATATACGTTATATACTCAAAGTATATAGGTTTAATAGGTGTACCAGACATTAGTATTTGTAATAGCAAACCTAATATATGTATGCTAAACAATGATACTAACGTTATAAAGTGTTTATGTAAGTTTGTTTTTTGTTTAATCTTAATAAGCGAGTCCATAAGAACTATAAGCATTACAAACGCACCTACTAAAACTAAAAAAATTGAATATGTTGTCATTTGTTATCTCCTTTTAAGAAACCTATTTCTTCTAAATATTCTATGTATTTAGTAATATATTCTTCATCGATTTCCGGCCAAACAAATCCAAGTTTAGATAATGCATCTTTAGTAAAGTCTGATTTTATAACCGTATTAGGGTTATAATCTATCTCTTTATTTCTATTTACATCTTGTACTATACCTTGTATTCTTTCATAACCATTGTCTTGTTTAGAATAAAATTCAATAAGTTCTGTCATTTGTTCTTTAGTGATATGTCTTAACTCATATCCTAATTTATATAATATCTCATCTAACCTCTTCATTACAATATGGTTGTCATTAAAAATGTGATAAGTATTATATTTTTTATCTGTATTTGCTAAAATTCTAGTTGCTTTAGCTGCTAAATCTATTGGTGTAAACTCAACATTAAAATCCATCAAATTAGTTGGCATTATTCCAATATCTACAAAAGTTTTAAGTCTATTTGCAAATGCATTTTCTGTGGCATTTGGTTGGAACTTACCATCAGACATTCTACTTGTTAAGTTACCCATTCTCATTACTTTGGCATCAAGTCCTTTTAATATATAGTTGTATACTACTTCTTCACCTAAGAATTTAGTATATGCATATACATTGTCCAGGTTTTGGCCTATATACAAGTTTGTTTCATTGTATATAGTTCCTTTAACTATGTTATCTTGATCTAATTGTCCAACTTCTAATATATTACCTGATACACTAAGTGTAGATATATGTATTAATCTCATATTATTAGCTAACGCAAATTTAGCAAGATTTTCTACACCCTTTGCATTTATTCTAGTAAATAAATTAATATCTCCATAGTGTTTTACATGAGCTGCAGAGTTAATTATCATAGAAACATTTCTAGAAACTTCTTCTCTAGCAGTTTCATCTACTATTAATTCATCAAGGATTATATCTCCTTCAATACATTTTACTCTTGTGTTAATTAGTTCATCATATTTATTACCAAAGAAGAAATTAACTTTTTCTTTTAATCTATCTTTAGGAGTTTTATCGCTATTCTTAATCTTTCTAATTAAGCAATAAATTGTACTTTCTGTATTAAGTAATAGTTCTTCTAAAATGTGTGAACCTAAAAAGCCTGTTGCTCCTGTAAGTAATATATCTTTTTTATTTATATCCTCTTTAACAGTGTTTTCAATTACATTTGTTTCAAGAAGCTTATGAATAGCATTAAAATCTCTTGTTTTTAACGGTTCAGATATTGAAGCTTTCTTGTTATCTAATGTAAGAAGCTCTGTTAACTCTTTAATAGAAGGATATTTATATAAATCTGCAAATGTAATCTTTATATTATGTTCAAGAGCTTCTGTTGTAAGTCTAATAGCAAGAAGCGAATCTCCTCCTATGTCAAAGAAACTATCTTCAGGATGTATATTCTCAATACCTAAAACATCTCTAAACATATCATAAATTGTTTTTGCAATCCCTTCATACTCTGGTACAAATTCTTCATCTGCATCTTGAGATTTTTCTAGAATGTGTCTTATTAACTCTTTAACATTAACCTTACCATTTTGGTTTAATGGTAACTTGTCCATTCTTTCTATATATGAAGGTATCTTGTATGAAGTAAGTTTATCTTTTAAGAATATCTTCATATCTTGTGGTAAAAAGTCTTCATTTGATGTATATATAGCTGCTATCTTCTTTGTTTTATTATGATCTTCATATATGAATACAGATAGGTCTTCTACCTTGTTAGAAGCGTATATAGCGTGTTTTATTTCATCAAGTTCAATTCTATATCCTCTAATCTTAACTTGGTTATCTCTTCTTCCTACGAAGTCTATATATCCGCCTTCCAGCATACGTACAACATCACCTGTTTTGTACATTCTGCCTTTATTTGTTATTTCGTCTTCAACAAATCTTTCTTTTGTTAATTCTTCGTTGTTTATATATTTAAGCCCTACACTATCTCCACCAATTATATATTCGCCTTCAACATATAGCGGAAGTAGTCTAAACTTCTTATCTATTACATAACCATATGTATTAGATATTGCTCTTCCTAATGGAACCTTTACAGTTCTTGTTTCATCTACTCTAAATGTGTTAGTAAATGTTACACATTCTGTTGGACCATAGCAGTTTATTATTGTTAAGTCTTTATACGTTTCTCTTAACTTGTTTACATGTTTTAGAGACATTACATCTCCACCACTTAAAACTGTATGTAAAGTTTCAAACACATCTATCTTAGCATCTATTATTTGGTTAAACAGCGCTGATGTAATCCAAGCGATTGTAACGCCAGATTCTTTTATATATTTATTTAGATATTCGAAGTTAAGAAGATTTTCTTTAGTAATTAGCGCGCATGTACCACCATTTAGAAGCGTTCCAAAGAACTCAAATAACGATACATCGAAACTTGTTGATGCAGCTTGTATTATTGTATCACTATCTTTAAGTTCCATATAATCTGGATTCTTAACAAGCTTTACAATGTTCATATTCGTAATTAAAGCTCCTTTTGGATTTCCAGTTGTACCAGATGTATACAATATACAAGCCGGACTTACAGCTGTATATTCACTATCTAAAGTTACTTTAGCATCATCCATTTTACTAAAGTCTAATTCTTCTAAAAATACTTCTTCTATGTCATCATAATTTTCTATATGATCTTCTAAAACAAATTTAACAGACGCATCTTTAAACATATACTCTTTTTTGTCATGAGCGATGTTTATTTCTACTGGTAAATAATATGCTCCTGTTTTAAGAACTGCAAGTATAGCTGTAACTAGTTCAAATGACTTGTCTATATCTATACCAATTGCATCACCTACAACTACACCTTTTTCTTTTAGCATATTTGCAAGTTTGTTTGAAGCTGTATCTAATTCTTTGTATGTCATAGACTTGTCTTCTAATCTAAGCGCAATATTATTTGGATTTAATTCTACTTGTTCATTAAACAATTCAATAACAGTCTTATCTTTAGGATAAGTTCTTGTAGTATCATTAAACTCACCAAGTATTTTACTTCTTTCATCATCTGTCATTATTTTAATAGTTTCTACTGTACTGTTATTTGTTATTCCGTCTTTAATTATTTCAAGAATTCTAGTAGCTAGATACTTAACCTCTATATCTTCAAACAAAGATGTTAAGTAGTCTAAATGTACTTCTAAATTACCTGTAGCATTTAAGTCTGAAATATGTATTTCTAGTTCATCTTGTATATGACCACTAAATCTCCATTTAAGTTCGTATTTATCCTCTACTGCAACAGATGCTCTAGCATTTTGGTAAGATAACATTACTTTGTACATGTTATCTGTAACACCTGTTAATTTTTTGTATATCTCAGATATCTTTACATACGGATGTTTTTGATGTCTAAATAACGACATAGATTCCGAACCAGCTTCTTTACACATATCTAAGAATGTTTTTGATTCATCTACATTAAATCTTACTGGCATAGTAGATATAAACATACCTGCCATATTCTTTTCTTTGAAATTTGATCTATTTAGTACTGGTGTACCAATTACAAAATCTTGTTTACCAGTTGTTCTTTCCATATATATAGCAAGTGCTGTTAAAAATACTGTATATGGAGATAATCTGTTTAATTTGCAATAATCATCCAACATTGCTTGATACTCATCATCTAAAACAACTGTGTATCTCTTTGCTTTAGTATCCTTAATTACACCACTATCTTTAAGCCCTACAGGTTCTTCTAATCCTGTTAAGTATTCTTTCCAAAACTCACTATCTGATGCATATCTATCGTCTTGTAAATACTCTTGTTCTGCTTTTATAAAATCTATATAGCTTGGGAATTCTTTAGTATATTCTTCATTTAAAAGTAATGCTTCATATATTTCAGAAAATACGCTTCCCATTTTAGATATTGTCCAAGCATCACCAACTAAATGGTGTACTTTAACAAATACTTCTCCTAAGCCATTACCTCTATCTATTAATAAAAATGAAGCAAGTGGATCCTCTAATACATATATTTGTTTCCCGATATACTCATCTTTTATTTTTTCTATTTCTTCTTCAGATTTACCACTAACATCTACTTTGTCTGCTGTAAAGGGCACATAAGAACTAACATACTGTTTTGGTATGCCACCTTCTAAATTTATTCTAAGTCTCATAGCATCATTTAGTTCTACGTACTTGTTTACCATCTTTTCTGCTAAATCCAGATTAAAGTCTCTTTTAATTACAAAAGAGCCAGATATAATATTAATTAATTGCTTGTCATAAAACGTTTCAACAAGCCAAATATTTCTTTCTGGATATGTTAGTTCAAATTTCTCCATTATTCTTCATCTACTCCTACAACTATACAGTTTAAGTATATCAAATAGTAAAAAATAGTGCAATACAAAAGAACTAATAAAACAGCAAAAAACGCGCAAGATTTTAATCTTACGCGTCATTTGCAGAAGCCTATTCAATTTCTTCTTGATAGAATTCATCCAAGAACTCTTGCGCCTTAGGATTTCTCATAGAACACTTTCTCATGCATTCGATAATATCCATGATTTCAGTTACTGCTTCCTCGAGATCGTCATTTACAATAAGGAAGTCTAACTCCTTTGCTTTAGGTACTTCAGAAAGTGCAATTGCTTTTCTTCCTTCACCACGGTTACCTCTACGCTCAAGTAAAGTTTCCTTATCCTTGGGCATAATGTAAAAAGTAAGTGCAAAAGGGTATACCGCCTTAATTGCAAGCGCTCCGTTTACATCCTTGTCAAAGAGCAAATCACGAACGTGAAGTTCCTCTTCCGGAATTCTCAAAGTTCCATACCAATGTCCATCATAGTAGTTGGTCTCAAAGAACTTGCCATGTTCCTTAAGTTCTAAGAAAACTTCCTCTGTGTAGAACATATAGTTGTTCTTAATCTTGTCTTCCGGTCTTTTTTGCCTTGTAGTAACGGATAATACCTTGCGCATATTCATCCGCTTTAAGAGTTCTTCTCCAATTCTGCCTTTTCCAGCTCCACTAGGTCCAGATAAAATTACCATCATACCATTCATAGTGCTATCTCCTTTTAATAATTATTAATAGAAAAAGTTCTAATGTGCATTTATTATACTACACATTAGAACTAAATTCAATATTATGTAAAGTTAATTCTGGTTTGGTTATTTTTCACCATATAAAATATTACTTCCTTCAGTACCATCATACAAAATATAATATTTTGTATAGTCACCATATTTATCTGTTAATTTTACTTTAGTACATGTCATTCCAGGTGGCATTGGCGATATCGCTCCTAGCGAAGATGTTATATATTCTCCTTTTGCCGAAAATTGATGCGTTTTTTCTGAGCCCAATTGGCTAAGTAACATTATACTAAATCCATCTGACACTAATTGTTGCCATGTATCTCCTGCTTCGTTAGAAAAAGATTCTGGGATGTTCATTAAATCATCAAACTCAATTGATACTATATTTGATGTATTTGTGTTATTTCCCGCTTCCGCATCTGTAATTTTTATGTTTAAATCGCTGTCACCATTTTGTGAAAGAAGCACTTTAAATCCAGATTTTGTTGTTACTATAACACTTCCATCTGCATTATTTGTTCTTCCCGATTCAATTATTCCCTTGCTATCTAATTCATTTATATACTCTTCTAGTGTAATACTGCCTAAATTATCTGTTAATATTCCATTCTTTATTACTGTTAACCTTGTATATTCATCTGTATAATTTGATTTATTTGTTGTACCTTTTGCTCTTCCTATTATTCCGCTATCTTCTAGAGATATTATTGCTGTCGCTGCTAGTATGGCCATAACTAAAATTGTTATACTTAATACGATTAAAGATATTCCATTCTTTTTCATTTTCTTTCTCCTTTATTACTGCCAATCTGAAATTGGTTTCTTCTTAGTCTTAAATTTACTTGTTTTTTCATAATTAAATGTTTGTTTTCTTGCCTCTAAAAGCTTCTTACGCCCCGACTCTGATCTAGTAGATATTAGCTTACTATTTCCTATATACATTTTCCAATGTTTAAAGAAGTTAGAACATAATGTTTTGTTTACTGATAGTATTTCTGGCGCTGAATAGTACACTGGAAATACACTATTTTTACATTCAATTATATACTTTTGATTACGTACATCATCAAAAATTTCAGTAACTGCTTTTATTATTTCGTTGTTTTCTTGAAGAGTAACACCTTTTATTGTTAATGTAATTGTTTCCTCTTCATCATCTTCCTCAGTTTTTATTACAATATTACTTCTTGGTGTTTTAAGTATATTAGCATCACACATTGAGTTTACAACAACAGTCGCTGCAATCTTAAGTTGGTTTCTAGGCATATGCATATATAACGCTCTAAACAAACCTCTAATTGTTTTAAATTGTAATATAGCTGTAAGCAGTGCTACTACCGTGTAACGTATAACAGTTTCGGTTAATTTAAGTCCAGTTAAATTATATACTAATTTTTCAGTATCAAAAATAAAGTCAACCGCAACTGCAGCCATCATAAGAACCAAGAAAACTATTAGCATTTTAGCTATACCCACATAATCTATTGAACTGAATTTACGTGACATGAATTTACGTTTAGTAGTAACTTTAGTTACCATACGCATATTAGAGCCACCAAATCTATCTCCCATTTCAAACCATCTATCGTACATTCTTTCTCTATCGCCACTTATTCTTATAGCCTCTTTATTATGCCTATCTATGTCTGGTTTAGAAAATCTTTTTGGAAGAATATCTAATCTATCTATTCCGCTTTCAATTATATTTAATGTTTGGCCTATTCCCACAAAAGAATCAAATCTTCTTTGCAGCATTTTGTAATCTGGATTATCTGTTCCATCTGTACCTTCCATGGTTAATATTGGCGCATCTAAAACAGATACTAAGTGCCAGATGTTTGCTGTTTTTCTTGGATTATCGTTTGTTCTAATTGCTCTACCTCTCATTTGGTTAGATAATACAAATGAACCAACAAAACTTGCTAATATTAAACTATTAATACTTGGTTCGTCCCAACCTTCACCAAGTAAAGATTTAGTACCAATTATTATATTTATTTCACCATCTGCAAATAGTTTAGAAATGCTTTTCATTGTAGCACTTCTGTATTTACCTGCGGGCTTTACTATAACGTAGTCTGGTGTTTTAGGTACATCAACAAACGAAACATCTTCCTTAGTTATTTCTCTTGTTTCTAAATCTTTAACTAACAACTCTATTTTACTTCTAGGTATCATAAAGATACTTCCTGTTAAAACAGCCATACTCATAGATGGGTTTTGTTTTATTAAATTTAATAGAATTGGAAATACACCAATTTTTTGTTGCTCTATATTATCTTCAAAAAGATACTCTTTTCTTAAGAAATCTGT
>JAZTYX010000059.1:0-2737 GCA_045637095.1 Clostridia bacterium
GCAATCAGGTCATCGATTCTGTTCATCTCCATGGAAATCTCTTTACATACTGGTATCTCGCCTCTTATTACAGCATCTCTGAATTTACCGTAGTAAATCGGAGTGGCAGTATTCGATAACGCCATTTTGAATTCTCCTTTCATATATTAAGTTCTGTTATTTCTTAAGTTCTTTAACGGCTAGAGCTATACTTAGCGCTGTACTTGTAACGGTTAATGCTGTAGCAGCATGATCCATAAACTTAGAAGCTTTTGTTTCCCCCATATCGATACGCTCTCTATTCTGCATCATACGTGTATAGTTCTCTTCCATATTAAGTCTATTAACCGCTTCACGTAATTCTTGATCAGACATATTTCTAGCTCTTTCTCTTACGGCTTCTTCCACCGCTTTATCCGCTTTCTTTTGTTGTTTTCTAGTACGCTCGTTATGCACCTCTCTACTAGCTCTATTTAATTCTCTAGCTCCATCTACCGCTTTTTTAGTACCCGCTATTGCGGCCTTTTGCTGAGCATCGTATTGTTTATCGAAGTTTTCTGCTGAGCCATAACGTTGTTTTCCGGCAGGAGTTAAAGAGCCGTCAGCATTTTGGTATCTTCTTCTACCCCATTTCTGACCTTTTATACCGTGATGAATCAACTCGTCAAGTCTGTATTGTTTACTTGCCATTTACGTCACCTCCTTCCGAAGAATCTCCTTCTAGATAAAGGCGCCATTCAAGTTCCGAAATCATGCGATTCATGCTATCAACTAGTATTCCACTTGCAGGAGGGTCGAACATTAGTCTTACTTTAAGGTAAATATAACTTTTTACCATCGCGATTTGCTCTCTATCGATATAGTCATCCCATAATTCCGTACCGTCGTATATTAGAAACCCTTCAGAAGGTCCGATGTTAAGTTGATTGAGGATGACTAAAACAGTGTTTATGTGAATTATTAGATCTTCATCGAACACTCTATATTCTGGTTGAATCCCTAATAATTTCTTAATGGAATCCAATATACTGTCCATTTTGATTTTCACCTCCTTGTATATTATTAATAGACATAACCCATTATATCTTTGCCTATTTTTACCCACTTAAGAAGGTCATTAACATTATTCGCATTTACATATGCGCTTTTACCATTTAAAGTTACATTATTTTTCTTTAAGATCGCATTAACAGCAGCTAACCCGGCCGCTATAGTTACTCCAGTGGCAACTTGTTTCGCAGCCATGGTCATCCTACGTTTCATTTGTGCTTTTTGAGCGCTTCTTTTTGCCCCCACCTCAGGTGCTTTTCTAGCTTTAGCTCTCTCGTATTGGTGTTGATCGGATAAATATTTATACTGTTTTTGTAGTATTTTATTACTAGGGTCTGCTTGTAATTGTTTCTTCACTGCTTTCGCTTCGCTTAAATATTTACGAGACATATCTTTCCCAACTTCACCTTTTATAGCACCTTTTCTATATGTCGTATTAGTACGTAATGCTTGTTTGTATTCTTTATGCGCTTGTTTGTATGTCTTTTTTAATTCTTTATTTCTAGAGTCTCTTTCATAATCCATCCTAGCGGAATTCGCTTTTTTACCTAAATCAATAGCATTAGCTTTATTTTTAGCATTTGTATTCCACTTCTTAAAACTCTTATCGATTCTTTCGTTTTCACGTCTAGCTCTTCTAACACCCCATCGCATACCTTTTACTCCATAATGATAGAGTTCATGCGCGCTAACATAAGTCCACATTTTATATATCACCTCCTTACACAATTCCGAAACGTTTTTTAGCGTATTCTTCCCCTTTAGCCTCGTATTGTTCCACATATTTAACAGCTTTTTTATGCATATTTTTTGTAACATATGTGGATGATGTTATGACTACAGATGCTTCACCATCTAATAATATCAAAGGAGAATGAACCACGCCGGATAAACTATCGTACTCATCTCTAAGCATATTATACCCATTTGCTTTTAATTGTTTATAAAAGGCTTGTTGTGATGTTGGTATCTGATCTTTCGTTACGAATAAATAATTAGCCAGCGTATATAATTCTTTTACATCCTTATCTGTAGGGGAACCCTTCAACATGTTATTCAATGATTTATCGAAATCTTTAACTGCGCCAGCATCTTCCGCAAAGTTTTTCATTTGCTTAAATTCTTCCAATGATTTTTTATCATTGCGTAATATATCAAAAAACATATTAGCTGCTTCTTTTGTTGGCGGCGCTTTTAAAGTTGTTTTAGCCTCTAACTTTAGAACGGTTGAAATTTTAGGCTGAGCTAATAAATTCATGTATTGATTGTTATCATTTTTACCTATAGAAACGTAAGTCTGACCTTTTATATGAGGGTTGGACATTATGCCGTCTATTACACGTTGTAATTCAGCGCCTTTCTGTATTTCAACGCTTCCATCATCTCTAACATCATAACGATCTTCGCCGTATCTTTTTCTACCGGCCGCAGTCAACGATCCGTCTTCGTTTTGGAATCTTCGAACACCCCATTTTTGCCCTTTAATACCATGATGTTTAATTTCTTCGCTCATTGATCTCACCTCCTCCATGGGCAGGTATCATCTTTAGAACGTTCGATCATCCCTCCGAACAACAGTTTATCATCTCCATAGTGTATTGCTGAGTGTGTTTTCTTACTAGTACAAATTAGATACTCGGGATTAAGCAGAAAGTCGGATTGATGTATTAAATCATCTTTAGTTATAGGATTCATATGGTGTATGATT
>JAZTYX010000060.1:0-7816 GCA_045637095.1 Clostridia bacterium
GTATTCTTTTAGTATAAATAAATATAATTTATTTTTTATTTTAAACATAAAAAATAACCAGAATATTTCTATTCTGATTATTTTAATTTTTACTCGTTTATTTCTGTATATCCATCACCAGTATCTACTTCAGGATCCGATGCAAGTTTTACATTTTTTCCAGCAGATGTTGCCGCATATAATCTTAATTTTTCTTCTTCACATTTACCAGAAAGTATTATTAATTCATCTGTTCCACCAAAACAGCTATCATATTTTTCTATTTTGTTAGAATCTATTTTTAGATTTCCAGCCATCTTCTTACATCCATCATACATATAAGTTATATCTTCTACGTTTTCTGGGATTTTAACCGGACTAATCAACTCTGAACATTTTTCAAATGTTCTAACTAATGTTGTTACGCCTGTTGGTAAAACAGATGCTGTTTTCATCGCACTACATCCACTAAATGTATTAGTCATGTTTTTTACACTACTTGGTATTTTAGGTGCATATTTAAGACTAGAGCAATAGCTAAATGCAAATGACATATCTTTAGCGTTTGCAGATATTTCAGGTGCATCTGCTATCATTAGACAGTTAGCGTATGTATATGTCACCATAGTAACTGGCACTCCAAATATTTCATCTTCCATATCTGCTACTAGTTCATAGTCTGTGCTTAATACTTGAACGCCCCATTCAGGTTTAGCTTCATTTTCATTAAATACAACCCATTCATCTTTTACAAAACTTTTGTTACATACATACATATAATCATTATATATAACTATATCTCCTGTTTTTGGTTTTCCAGCTTTTAATCCATCAACTGTAGAACCATTTACTAATTTAACCTTCATTCCAGGATATTTTGGTTTCTCTATATTATATGTATATGGCGTTTCTTGTATTTGTAATATATCTGAACCTATTTTAAGCGTTTTTCCATCCATAGAAACAGTTGCAAATACACCGCCTTCATATATAATTCTATGGCCATCACAATCTGTTCTTATTTGTAATTCTTTAGTTCCTGTTTCTTGTACAATAGTTAACTTATCTGCAGCACTTAACGCTACCATAGCTTGCATTTCTTCTAAAACACCAGCATAAACATATTCTCTAAATATCCCATGGTCTGGATCATATGTTACAGTTGCTGAATACTTTGGCAATTCTTCTTCATTAACCTCTTCGCCTTCTTCCGGAAGTCTTGTTATAACTATATCATATCCATCTGCTGAGAATTGTAACTCATAACCTTCCATCCTTACAAAGCGAGTTTCATATTTTAAGTTTCTTTCATTTTGAAGAGCATCACACACTAAATAATATTGTGATTCTTCATTTGCAATATATGTATCTGCTGTTCCATCCTCGTGGAAAATTATTGCATATTTAGTATACATACCATCACTATTTGTTATGATTATTTGGTAAGGCACATCAAAGAAGAAGCCATATTTATTTAGACTCGCTACTCTGTCTATAACCTCAACACCGCTAGTAGTTACATCTAATTCATATTGTCTGTAATTAACTTGTGTTAATCTGTCTGTTATATATTTTCTATAATCCGCTTCTGTTGTTGCACCTTTAGATTTTGCTTGAGCCCAAAGATTTTCAACCTTTGCTTTAAGTTCGTTATATGGTAATGTTTTTACCTTCATAGAATCTAATAGCCAAAATATACCTATACCTGCAAGTATAAGAGCTATAACACCTATTACTGCAAGTTTCTTAAAAGATTCTCTATCTATACCATATTCTTTCTCTAGTTTCTTATAAAATTCTTCCATTCTTCCACCTCTTGTTTAGTTTATTCTATATCATTTTATATTTTATTTCAACTGTATTTTAAGATATATTTTCACTTTAAAAGGGTAGAGACCTTAGAAATTAATCTAAGGCCTCAGGGAGAGGGAATAAGGTGGGGATGGGATAATATATATAAACTTTACGCACTCTTATTTAAGTATGGGAGAATGTTAAATAAGAATTCGCAAAGGTTGTTGTCTCAACCTATCTTCTTTATACCGACTTGAGTCAGTTTCCTCTATAAATGGCATAACGCCAGACATAACTTATATACAACTTGCCTATTAAGGCTACTTTTAATTTTTCGTACGCAATTAATTATAGCATATATAAAAAATATAAGTCAACTACTTTTTACAATTATTTTTATTTTTTCTGCATTTACTTTAAATTCGTCCATTAAAAGCTTTTCAATCATAGCAATTTGAGATTTTGCAAGTTCACTTTTACTGCCTATCATTACATTGTATGAATCATCATTTGGGATTATTACAACTTCTTCTATTCCTTTTAACTTAATCATATTCTCAACTATTTTTATTAAATTTTTCTTTTTTATTATCTCATCTAATTTTTCGTTATATATTTTAACTTCATTACTACTAACATTTATACTAATAAGTTCTTTATACGTACTCTCTAATTCTGAAAACATATTGTCTCTTGATGATTTAAATGCACTTAAACTCTTTTGTTCTTCTTTATCTTCATACAAGTTTTCATCTTTATCTACAAACGTCTCTAGATATACATTTACATTTTTATTACTGTCTACCTTTACCGTACTCCCCAAATTTTCTTCTCTTTTAGGATCATATCTATAATTAATATATCCAGCTATCATAACCATAAAAGCTAGTGATAACATTAACATCTGATTTCTTTTTAATAATTTCATATTTTCTCCTTAATTTATAAATATTTGTATTTTATGTATTGGAACACTTGTAGCAAAAGATATTGCCTCTTTAATATCTTCGCTAACACTCTCCGTAACAGTTCCGCTAACAACAACTATTGCTCCAACAGCAGCTGCAGTTTCTTTGCTTTCTACAATAGCAATTTTGCTTCCATCTTTAGATTCATATGCAACCGTTTTTTCTGTAGTTATCTTAGTACTTTCTTTAACATTTTCTTTTACAGTATTAGTATCCTCTTTTACATCATACACTGGTATTATCCTTTCGGTCGTAGAATAGCTAATCATAACATCAGCCGACTCTACCCCCTCTATTTTAGATATTATATTAGACAGTTTCTTTTCTAAATCATATCCATCATTAAACACCACATTATATCCATCATTAGTAGAAACGTTACTCCCTACAACCTGTTGTTCTGTGTTAAAAATATTTCCTGTTGCTATTAGTACTATTACCAGCAATATTGAAATTAATATTAAATTACTCATTCTCTTATCTTTGTTTAATAATTCTTTTAATTTTTCCATCATTTGTTATTCCACCTTTATAACATTTATATAATTTTTCTTTAGGTTATATGTATCTGTAACATATCTAATTATATCTCTTGCATCATCAACATTAGATATATCCTTAACATATATATTCACATCCGTTATTAAATATTCATTAGTTAATGTAACATCCACCATAACCACATCAAAACCTTGTTGCTTGCAGTTAGAATATACGTCTTGCTCTATTTTATTCTTAACACTGTTATTTATATTTTCATTATTATATAAATTAACTTCATATTCTCTTGAGCCGTTTGTTATATTAAAATTCATTTCATCTACCCTTCTGGCTAAAACTTCTAATATGTTTTCCGCTTTCACTACATTAACAAGCGGCGTAACAATTAGTATTAGTATTACCAAAGATATTACGGTTAAAATATATTTTTTTAATTTCGTCTCCGGAATTATTAATTCTAGCAAAATGCTAAATACCGAAACATATATCAATGTGGTTATATACTCTTTCATTCTAACTTCCTACCGCCCTTCCAATTAAACTTATAGCTATAGCAATTGTAATTACAAAAGTTACTCCTATACCAATCATAATGCCAGCTAATTTAGTATATTGTTTTGCAAACATTCCTATTATTCCACTTATTTTATTATCCTTAACTAACGTTTCACCTACACCTTCTACAAAGCTATATATAGCTCCAATTAGTAGCATTTTAATCGCAGGCAATAACAACACAATAAATATTACAAGTATTCCAATTACTCCCACAGCTTTACCTATTACTTCTGATGCACCCATTACTATTTCTGTACTATCTGATACAAATTTTCCAACTACAGGTACCAAGTTAGAAATTGCTGCTTGAGCTGTTTTTACGGTTATTTCATCAACACTTGTAGACACACTTGTCTCTAAACCCAATACCCCTAAAACTATTGTAAAAGCAATTGAAATTATCCACATTGCACTACTACTTAAAAAGCCACCTAGTTTATCTAAATTTACACTTTCAGAAATGCTAGTAATTATTCTAAACACTAAAGATAGATTTAACAAAGGTAGCACTACATAATTCACAATTACGCCTACCAAAGATGTTAAAAACATAATAGACGGTCCAATTATCCCAGATGTTACTACTTCTCCTGTTGCAATCAATATCCCTAGTATAATAGGCGATATTATTTCTGTTATATTAGTTATATTAGCAATCGTATTCTTAAAAATCATTAATATATTAGTATAGTTTTTTAATATTATAGAAGTAAGAATTAAAAAACTTAATATACTTATTACTTTATCAAGGTTTCCTTTTTCTAATTCCAAGCATTTAATTATACCTATCAAAACCAGTACTATTAATATATCTACCGCTGTTTTCAATTCCAATTTAACTTCCTTAAGTATTGCACTACCAATAATGTTAAACACATTAGATATATCTACTCCATCGCCTTCTAATAAATCTTCCTTCACATCATCTAAATCTATTTCTTCTACATATTGTTCTAACGTATTCACCACATCATTTAATCCATAAGTTTCTATTCCTTTTTCTATTGCATCATTTGTATTTGCATATATAAATAAAAAAAAGTTGTTAAAAAGTATAATAACAGCAATTGCAAAAACTATTTTATTTACTATTTTTCTCATTTATGCAATACTCCCAATTAAAGATACAACATTAGTAATTAATGGAATTGTAAGAATTGCAATACTTACTTTACCTGCAAGTTCCGCTTTAGATGCAAAAACAGAATTGCCGGCATCAACACATACATTTTTAACTATCTCTACTAAATACGCAATTCCTGTAACCTTAAGTAGTAGTTCTAAGTACGCACGATTTATCCCAGCACCGTCTGCTAATTTTTTTAGCACAAGTACGATCTCTCTTATATTAGTAAAAACACTAAAAAACAGTCCTATGCTGGCAACTAAAACTAATAGTATTCCAATTTCTTTATTGTTTTTTTCTACTATTAAAATAACCACCAAACCAACAAGTATAAAAGACATTATTTTGAAAACATCCATTTTACCACCTACAATCCAAATGTTGTTCTTACAGCATCAAAAAGCCCACTTATTTCTTTTACTACCATCATTAAAACAATAACTAAACCAGTTATACTAATTAACATCGCCTGATCTTCTCGTCCTGCTTTAGAAAGTACTTGATTTAATACAGCTACAAGTATTCCAATACCCGCTATCTTAAACAAAATATCTATACTCATAATTCCTCCTAAATTAATATAATTGCAATTACAAGTCCTGTTGCAAGTCCCACTGTTTTATACATTTTAGAGTTCTTCTTTTTACTTTCAATTGCATCACAAAGTTCGTTTTCAAGAGAGGATATTGTCATATTAATTATTCTTTGTTCACCATCAACATCACTTGAACCCAAGCTAGTTATTCCTGTAAGAATTATCTGTTTATCATAAGTGGTAAGTGAGTCTAGTCGATCTAATTCGTCTAATAATTCTCCGTTATTCACATTAGCTTTAATAAGCAACAAAGATATACTTCCTAAAACATCTTTAAGATATGTATTCATTCTTTGTCTAACTATTTCTATTGCATTTGGAAGCGTATTTAAGGAAAATCTAATCTCATTTTCTAATCCTCTAAAAAGATATATAGCTTCTCTTAATATATGTTCTCTGGCTTCAAACTTTTTGCTTTTATATACACCAATTAATGCACACATAACAACTAATATAATCCCAATTAACAATCTAATTACTAACATATGTATCCTCCGAAATTACAAGATAAATATATATTGAATTTAGAAAAAATATTGTATTTTTTTGTATTAGAGACATAAAAGAAATATATGTTATAGTCGAAAATTAGAAGATAAATCTGTATAAACATTCTCAATAGTTCCTATCCCGTTATTATTGGATAACAATATAACCCTTGAAACATATCCTTCTTTAACTAGATTAGATATATCCGAAAGCAGCAAATCATTAATGTTTTTCCCGTGCATAGTAGCTATAAAATTAACACCACTTATACTTAAATATTTAAGTGCTTCAGCATCTGCTTTAGTTCCAATTTCATCTATACATATAACATCTGGCGCCATGCTTCTTACAGCAATTCTTATTCCAACTTCTTTGCTCCCACCACTAATTACATCAGTTCTATCTCCTACATCTAAAACACATCTAGAATCGCACATAGGCGCTATCTCTCCTCTTTCATCTACAATACACACATTCTTACCTTTGTTGCTAATATTTCTGGCTAAATCTCTTAATAACGTTGTTTTTCCACATAACGGCGGAGATAATATAATTGTATTTAATACTAAATTTGAAACTAATACTTCGTCTAATACATCATCACTAATCCCAATATGTTCTCTAGCTATGCGTATGTTCATAGAAGATATGTTTTTAACATTACCTACCGCTCCATCTTTTAATACAAGTTCACCAACCACCCCTATCCTATGACCGCCTGTTATTGTAACAAAACCATTATTAATCTCTTGTTGCACAGAATATATACTGTTAGAAGATATGTTTTTTAATATATTTATTAAATCTATCTTTGAAATAATATATGGCAAAACTATTTCCTCGAGCCCATAGTATAAATATATGTTTTTTCCCACTCTTAATCTTATCTCTGTTAAATCGTTTAACCTTCCAGCCGCAACAATTAAAGACTTAATTTCTATAGGTAAATTATCTAAAACATTATCCATAAAACCACCGATTAAAATATATAATAAAAAGAAAATATAAATTGTCGTTTTTTGCGTATTTTCCGCCATTTTCTTGACTTTTTACTAAACCATATGATATAATACAAACAGAAAAAAACTTAGTATTCTAATAATTATTTAGAATAAATCTATAAGGAAAGGAAGGTTGCAATGTTAGCGCTTAAAATAGTCCTGTATTATTTCGCATGCTTTTGCATAGCGCTCCCACTTTTGTCTAGACTGTTTCAAGTTAACGAAACAGAAAGCGAACGGAAGTACAAAGGTGAATACCCGTGGAAGCTGATGCGAACAGTGTTTATTGCAGGATTAGTGATACTAACTATTGCGGTGGCACTGACGATCTATTGCTAACCCACAACAAAAAGGAACAGTTAAAACTGTTCCTTTTGTGATTTTATATTACTTTATCTTATCTCTTAAACTTCTATGATATGTTATTACAAATCTATGCACTTCATCTTGAAGTTCTGTAATTAACTTAAATAGTCTTTTATTGTTTTTATCTTCTCTTAAATCTATTTCTTGTTCATTTAAATCAATTATTCCACGTGTACGATGTTTATCGTCTTTTATCATACCAATTACAGGTACTGAAACATTATTATTTTCTAATGTTTGTTTTACTGCATGCACTTGGTTTAACCCACCATCAATTAAAAACACATCTGGTAAAGGTAGTGTATCTACATGCTTAAGTCTTCTTGTTATTACTTCACTCATACATAGCACATCATTTTGTGTTTCTGTCCATTTAATTTTATATTTTCTATACTTACTTTTGTTAAACCCATTCTTTTCGTAAGTAATTCCCGCGCCA
>JAZTYX010000061.1:0-1884 GCA_045637095.1 Clostridia bacterium
TTAATAATTAATAATTTGTAATCTCCTATAATAAAACCACAAGGAATATATACCTTGTGGTTGCTATTTTTATTAGTTATCAAAAGTTGTTTTAACAACTTGTCTTTCAACTTCTGTAGCTTCAAACAAAGTTTCTTCACCAAATCCAAATATACTTGCTATTATATTATTTGGGAATTTAAGTCTCTTTGTATTATACTCTGTTACTTCTATATTGTATATTCTTCTTGCCGCTTGAAGTTGACTTTCTACTTTAGTTAATAACTTTTGTAAATTTAAGAATGATTCATTCGCTTTAAGTTCTGGATATGCTTCAACCAATCCTAAAAGATTTGTAAATCTTTCATTTAATTCTTGGTTTTGTTTCATATTACCTTGTTCTCTATTATCGTATTCTGTTCTAAGCATTGTTATTTGCTCTAAAACTGTTGCTTCGTGTTTTGCATACCCCTTAACTGTTTCAACTATATTTGGTATTAAATCGAAACGTTGTTTTAAATATACATCTATTCCACTACTTGCTTGTTTTACCTTTTGTCTAGCATTAACAAGTGAGTTGTACATTGCTATTATCCATATAACTACCGCAGCAACAACTATTAACATCACATGAGTTCCTGTTAATTTAATGTCTAATACTTGTGTTAACATTGTAAGTGGTGGTAACACCATAAAAATTGCTACAACCGCTATTATTATTGCTGCTGGATTTGTTTCTCCTCTTTTATATTTATTCATATTATTTCTCCTTATACTATTATTTCGTCTATTACTTTATATATGTGTTTTGAAAGACTCATCATCGCTTCAATTACATTATAATATTTTTCAAGAGTTTGATATTCCATAGAATCTTTAAATATATTTGGTTCAAACACTTCGCCTGTATAAACTCTCATATATATTGTATCACGAATTACATGTATTTCAAATGAATATTTATATTTTTCATACATATCTACCATTTCTGCCATTACATCTGCTGTTAATAATCTAACTGCCATTATTTGATCTTCTGCTTCAACATCAAATTTCTTCTCAAATTCTGGTGAATCTAATTTTACTTTAGAATTACCAGCTGCAGACCAGTTCCTCTTAATATATACTTCCGTACCAATATTTTTGTCTATCTTCATTTTAGATGCTAAACCATAGAATATAGTTGTATATGAAGTATCTCCATCACTATCTCTACTTTCGCGTTCTGTATGAACTTCACAAAATTCCATTTTAGTTTCTACACCATCTTTTAATTTCATTGGCGCTATAATTAAATCCTCTGAGCTATATCTATCTATCCAATCTCTATACCCTGCTTCTTTGTATTGTACAGGAGTCCAGCCCGCATCAGGATTATATGTTGCACCCTCAAAAACATTAGTTATTAATGGTACCATTATTTTTTCTTTAAATAATTTTTTATATTTGTATGTTGGCGATTCTTTTATTTTACTTACACTTGAGCTTTTGATTATTGCTATTATTGCAAATATAAATATTACCGGAATAAGGAAAACTCCTATACCTGTAATGCCCAAAAATATAAACAAAGCAAAAAATCCTAACACATAACCTATTATCTTTTTAGTTTCTTCTTTACTTTTTAGTCTTAATTGTTCTAATTCTGTTTTATTTTCATCATATAACTTTCTATATAACTCTCCGAAATTTTGTTTCATTCTTTCACCTCTACTGGAGCTTCTAACCAGAATTGAACTGGTGACCTCATCCTTACCATGGATGCGCTCTACCTACTGAGCTATAGAAGCATTTATGTGATTATATCACATAAGAAAATAAAGTAAAACATATAAATTATGTTTTACTTTATTTTTTCGTTTTATTATTTAACTTCTAGTTTATCCACATTTGAATATAGCATAT
>JAZTYX010000062.1:0-35051 GCA_045637095.1 Clostridia bacterium
TTCGTCTATTAGGATGTTATCATGTTTTAGAAGTTTGCTATCTCTAATCTTAAATATTTGTATATATACTTTGTCTTGTACTAACACATAACCCCATATATCTGTATTGGTTTCATTTAAATTAGATACTTTTTGTTTCTCTGTTACTTTTGCTATCTTTTCTAATCTAGTCTTCAATTCCTGTGCCTTCTCAAACTCTAGATTTTCTATACATTTATCTATTGATGCTATTATATGTTCTTTTACAGTATCTGTCTTGCCATCTAAAAACATTGCTATTTCAGTTAGCATTTTGTTATATTCTTCTCTTGCAACATCATTTATACAAGGGCCTAAGCATCTTCCTATATGGTAGTATAAACAAGGTCCAACTTTAGCATTACACATTTTGTTTAGGTTGTATTTACATCTCTTTAACGGGAATATTTCACGGATTGTTACAAACAGTTCTCTTAATGCATTTACATCTGTAAATGGTCCTATATATTTAGAGCCATCTTCTACTTTTGTTCTGGTTATATATATTGATGGATATTTATCTTTTACAGTTATTTTTACATAAGGATAAGTTTTATCGTCTTTAAGCATTACGTTATATTTAGGCATGAATTCTTTAATATAGTTACACTCAAGAACTAATGCTTCAAGTTCGCTTTCAGTAACTATATATTCAATATTTCTAATTTTCTCAACCATTTTCTGTATTCTTACAGTTTTGTTAGTTTTGTTAAAATATTGTCTAACTCTCTTTCTTAAAGATTTAGCTTTACCTACATATATTATCTTACCATCTTCATCCTTCATCATATATATGCCAGGATCAAATGGTATTTTTTCTACTATCTCCCTTTTAATGGTTTCTTTAATATCCATACTTTCCTCCAATATGTCCAAAAGAGCACGCAAAAAAGGCGCGTGCTCTTATGACTAAACTAAATTATTCAACATCAACTGTTTCTTCTGAATCATCAGTTTCATTGTATTTAGCTATTATTGCTGTTTGAATTGCTTCTCTTGTATCCGTATTGATTGGATGAGCTATGTCTTTGAATTCTCCGTTTGGAGTCTTTCTGCTTGGCATAGCGATGAAAAGACCTTTATCGCTTTCGATAACTTTGATGTCGTGTACTACGAATACATCGTCAAATGTTACAGAAGCGATAGCTTTCATTCTGTTTTGAGAAGTTATTTTTCTAACTCTAACATCAGTAATTTGCATATTGAACACCGCCTTCCCTTAACTGTTAGCCTAATTATACAACAATTTAGGCATAAGTCAATAGATATTTTTCTATTTTTTAAGGCGAAAAATGTCGGTGTACTATGCTTGTTTTAAGGGTTTTAAGTTTTTTCTAAATGAAAATATATCTAAAGAATACATAAAAAGAACCAGAAAAATCTGGTTCTTTTTTGTAGTTTTCTTCAATTTCTTAAAGAATTTTCATAAGAGTGTCAAAAGTAGGAATTTCAACATCAGGTTTTACATCAAGGCCTTCTACACGCGTAAGGTTAAACCCAATCGAAAATACACCAGCTTTATTGGCCATATCTATGTCTGAAATGAGGTCATTTCCTACAAAGACATTTTCTTCGGGATTTGTTCCTGCAAGCACGCGCTCAATGAATCTCTTATCTGGTTTGGCATAGGTATCATCCCAGGTATAGATATTTTCGAAATAATCAAAAATACCATTATGCTTCATGTTATCTACCTGTTGCTTCATGAAACCATTGGTAACCAAACAGAGTTTATAGCCTCTATCCATAAGATATTCAAGCGTTTCCTTAACTCCTTTTGCAAGTTCAGAATGCACCTTGTTATTCTCGCAAATCGCAATGTCTACATCTTCCGGATCAAGTCCGTACTCAAGAATACACGGCACATAATGTACCATTGCATTAAGATACAGACCGTATGTCACCTTCTTATTGATGTAGAAATATTTTTGATTATGGAAGAAGTAATCGAGCTGGCTTGCAAAAATCTCGCTTTGTTCTTTAGTTAATCCTAAATCTGATGCTATGAGTTTTCCTTGCTCTTCACTTTTATGAATCAATATCGTTCCGTCATAATCAAACAGAACCCGTTTGAACTTAGTACACATTTTAGTACCTCCTTGCTATATATTGGATTTGTATTATAACATAGATATGCTAAAATTTCAACTTTTATGTATACTAAAAGAGTACTAAATTACTTTAGTACTCTTTTTACGTCATATTTTGTTATAAGCTTACATTATATGAACCATCTGCTTGTTTAGTTAATTTTGCTCCCGGTGCTAATGTTACAACTGTACGAACACCTCGTGTTACCGTAGCTTGCCCACCCAAAGAGCTTGCAAAATAATTCAAATCAGATATGTAATCAAAATCAAATGTTAATAAACCATATGTTGGATAACTAGTATTAGCATTTATCATAATTTTTCCTAACCAATACGAATCGTTTCCTATCATTTGGAATACTTTAGATTCCATATTCATTTTTCTTTGTATGTCAAATTGGAATGCGTTGTTTTTTAATGTAGTAATAGTTCCAGATGTTGCTTTTGGTATTACATGCCATGTACTTGTTGCTACATCATAATATGTAAAATCTGTTTTATGTGGTTGATACAAACTACCTGTTTTAGTTTCACCGTTTTCTACATAAGAATATGTAGGATAATTAGTAGTATTCCATGTATATGTTATCTCTGGTCCATCAGGCATTGGTTCATCGGTTAATGATACTATATCTTCAGGCACTATACTTCTTGATGCTATACCTATTGTTCCGTCGTGATAACCTGTAGCTGCATTTTGAACAGCCGCTAGAGCTGAATCAAATCCAGATTTGCCATAGAAAGACAAGTTAGAGCCATGTGGATTTTGTGCAGACATTAATAGTATTCTGCCTTGTTCATCTACACCAAGTAATTTCCATCCACCTTTATATGATGTACTGCCTACGCCGTTAGGCATGTAGTTTACTGTTGAGCCTATTTCATATGATTGAGTCGCATCAACTAATTCAAGTTTAGTTATTAGTCCTGTTCTAACTGTTGTTCTCTTCTTCCAATTTCCAACTAATGTTTTTTCTGTAACAGTTTCTTTTGGAGCTTCGCTTGTTGCAACAAACAAGCTATCAAGCAATAACACTTTTGTTCCATCAAGAGAACCCATAATAGCTCCACCTGAACCCATAGCCATTAAATAACCGTTTCCAGAATAATCTAAATAATCCATTATTTCTGTTCCTTGAGTATCCGATTGCATTTCTACATAATTTTTATTAAATAATAACACTGTGTCCTCAGGAATATTGCCAACAGAATACTGGCCTAGAGTGTCTAGTGTATATTCAACATCCATTTTTAAGCCTTTACCTTGAACAAATTGACAAGTATAAACCATACCTTGTTCATCTGTTACTGTTTTACCATCATCAGAAAAAACATATCCATAATCATCTGCGATAGTTGCATAATCTATACGACCAGGTTCTACCGTACCCATAAAGAATAGATCGTCTTTAATTTTCTCTGGCATTGGTACGCCCATCATTGCTTCTACTGTCGCTCCAGACATAACCATGTCCATTGAACCATCTTTATAAAAAGCGTAGCCTACTTTTAGTCCATCATATTCGCCAAGATAAACTTGTTTATAATAGAAGCCATATTCGTTTAATTGAGGTACTGCTCCATCTATAACATTAACGCCCTTATCTGTTACTTCAAATGTATAATCATCTTCATAATCTTTAAGTTTATCTAGCACTGCGTTCTTAAGAGCATCGCCTCTTAATCCGTCCATAAATGCATCTGCCCAAACAATAGATGCATATTGTTCAACTTGAGCTCTATTTGTTTTTCCTGTAGCTTCTGATGCTTTATTTATTATTCCTGAATTAGATAATGTAATAACAACGCTTGCTGCAAGTATTATCATTACTATAATCGTTATTACTAAAACAATTAAGGATATACCCTGTTTATTTCTTGTTTTCATCTTTTGTTTCCTCCTATATAACTGTATAAATTTTATTATATATTTTTCTGTTTTGTCAATAATTTTTGCTATATTTTGAATATGCTTTTTAATATATATTTCATAAATCCCTTTGGTTTACATACAACAATTTTCATATAAACATTCTCCTTTCAACATAGTAGCCATATAAAGCCAAACACCATAAGCACTGCAGCTACTATTAACACCCATAGCCATAATGGTAAGAATAATGTTATTACAGCACCTATTCCAAACGCTATTAAAAAGAGACCTATTGTTTTTCTAAATGCCCCTACAAACATATATCCTCCTTTACTTATGAGCTTTATTGTAGTAAAATACTTGTAGTCTAAAACTTAATATATACTATGTAAATCCCAATCTTTTGTGATAAAGATATATAAGGAGATATTATGAAATATAAATTATTAAATAAAGAAGAAATAGAAAGATGTTTAGATATACTAAATAAAACTTATCCAACACCGATGTGTGGATTAGATTACAATACACCATTTGAACTTATGCTATCTTTAATTCTAGCAGCACAATGTACAGATGAACGTGTAAATAAGATACGTCCTATTCTTACAGAAAAATATCCAACACCTGAGACTATATCTAAACTTACTAAAAAAGAAATATATGAAATAATTAAATCTTGCAGTTTCCCAAATAACAAAGCAAGCCATATTTTAGAAGCAAGTAAAATGCTAGTAGAAAAATACAACAGCACTGTACCTAACACTATGAAAGACTTAACTACACTACCTGGTATAGGAAGAAAAAGTGCTAACATTATATTACTTGAATGTTTTGGAATTGTAGAAGGAATTGCAGTAGATACGCATGTTACTAGAATAACTAAAAAATTAGGTCTTACAAACAATACAGAACAATTAAAAATAGAAAAAGACTTAATGAAAAGAATCCCTAAAGATAAATGGGAAATTATTAACCACACTATAGTAGAACACGGGAAGAAAATATGTATAGCTAGAAAACCAAAATGCACAGAATGTCCTCTTACTGAAGTATGTCGTGAATACAAGAAAACAGAAAACAGTAAAACACATCAAAGTTAATTTGGTGTGTTTTCGTTTCTACATTATAACATACTATACATTATCTAAATTAAAATTAGGTACATACTCCTCTTCGTGTTCTCCTAATTCTTGAATGTAACCATTTTCTAGACCTAGTTCAAATAAATAGTCTTCTACTTCTTCTAGTTCCTCTTTAGTAATCTTTCTATTTATTTCTTCATATTTATTAGCTTTATGCGTTGGAAAATATTGTGCCATAACACTTATTATTTGTTCCTCTCCTAGATTTTCTTTTATCCATTTTAGGACACCTTTTGTGTTTTCCACCATATTAGGAAGTATCATATGACGAATAACAAGACCGGATTTCATTATTCCATTTTCATCTATGTTGTCTTTTATTTGCCTTCTCATTTCCAATATTGCTTCTGTTGCATGTTTGAAATAGTTTGGTGCATTAGAATATTTTTTAGCATACTCATCATTTACATATTTTAAGTCCGGAAGATATATATCTATATATCCTTCTAATTCTTTTAACACTTCTATATTTTCATAGCCACCACAGTTATACACTATTGGTATGTTTAATCCTTTTTCTTTTGCTAGGATTATTGCCTCCTTAATTTGTAATGCATACATTGTTGGTGTTACAAGATTAATGTTTAGTACTCCTCTTTCTTGTTGCTCTAACATTATTTCTGCTAAGCGCTCTATCGTTATTTCTTTACCATACATTCCACTACTTATTTCATGATTTTGGCAATATACACATTTAAGATTGCAACCTGTAAAAAATATTGTTCCTGAACCTTTAGTACCACTTATACATGGTTCTTCGTAATTATGTGTGCTTACCAAAGCTACTTTTATTTTATCTGTAGCTTTGCACACACCTGTTTTTCCTTCTAGTCTATTTACGCCACACTTATGTGGGCATAACATACATTTGTCTAACATCTATTTCACCTTTACCATTTTGTTTAAGGCAAACGAATAAATATATACTTCATCTACCTCTTTGTTATAACATACGTTTATAGCGCGCCTATACACTTCTAATTGGATTTTATATCTATCTATGAGTTCTTTATCCTCTTTTACAGAATCCGTCTTAAAATCTATTATAACGCATTTGTCATCCTTTGTTTCTATATACATATCTATAACACCTTGAATTAATGATGGAGCTTTTAATGGTTCTAATCCATCTATATCTTTAAGATCATTTTCAAAAACAAATTCTAATTCGTGTTCTACTCTTTTAGCACCAGTAATAAGGTCTTTTAAGAAGGTTGTATATAACTTATGTATTTGCTCTATTGCTCTTGGTATATTTATTCTTCCTTCTATACCCATTTCTTTTACAAGCACATGCATTAATTCTTTAATACTGTCTTTGGTTACATTAGTATAATCTAAATGCTCTATTACAGAGTGCATAAATGTACCATAACTTGCTCCTGTAACTTCTGTTTCTAATACTAGTGGTTTTAATTCTGAAAGCATATATACACCATTCTCTTTATCACTTAATTTTGTTGCTGTATATTTTTGTTCTACATCTATTTCATGTGAATATGTATATAATAATTTTTCTTTTAATCTTTCTTTTTCTTCTCTATTTTCTGTTATACCTAATTCTTCTACTTTAGCCTTAAACTCATCTAGCTTACTAAACTTTCTATCTATTTTTTCATCATCATCTTTTGGCATAACCATTTTAACATTATATCTTTTTATATCTATATGTTTTGCTTTTTCATATACCGCTTGAAGTATACATTTTAGATGACAGTTATGTTCAAAAGCCACTGAATCTGGAACTTTACCATCTACAAACAACATCTTCTCACAATAATGATCTAATGTTTTATTTACTATTCCTGTAATTATTAACTTCTCTTTTGCACGAGTAAATGCAACATAAAGAAGTCTTAATGCTTCTGAACGAAGTCTATTTCTTGTGTTTTGTTTTATTACTTGTTTAATTATTGACGGATACATAACGCCAGTAGATTTATCTAAAATATCTAGCCCTATACCTAGAGTATTACTTGTTAATATCTTATCTCCTAAATCCAGTTCGTTATATTTGCTTGTTGTATTAGCTATAAATACTACTGGGAATTCTAGTCCTTTACTCTTATGCATAGTCATAATCCTTACAACATTTTCATTTTCACCAAGCATCTTTGGACTATCTCCAGCAGATTCTTTTTTCTTTAATGTATCTAAATATTTAAGTACTAAGTAAAGACTTGTTACATTTTCTGCTTTTTCGTAATCTGCTATTATATTTACAAATGCATCTAGGTTAGCACATTTCATTGTTCCTGCTTTTTCAAAACGCATTGCTTCATATATACCCGTTTCATCATATAGCTTTAATAATACTGTCGCCAATGGATATGTTTTTACATATCTTCTAAATCTATCTATTAGCTCTAAAAAGCTAGTTATTTTATCTGAAATTTCTTGCTCTTTTTTATCTTGTTCTAAATACTTATTAAGCGAACCATAAAGAGAATATTTTGTATTTCCTTTTCTTATTTTAACAAGTTCATCTAGATTAAATTTACCTATTATACTGTAAAGCACACTTGCTAAAGATATATCGTCTTCTATGTTATTTAATATCTTTAAGAAGGATATTATTAAAGATATTTCATCCGATTTATAGAAGCCGGTTTTAGCATCTGTATATGTTGGAATGCCTGCTTTAGATAATACATTTTGCACTATACTTGCTGTTTTTTCTACCTTACTCATAAGTATAACTATATCTTTATACTCGCATTTTCTGTACTCTTCTTTCTTTAGGTCGTATACTTTGAAGTCTCCAGCCATTAGCTCTCTTATTCTATTTACTATTGCTCCAGCTTCTAATTCTAAAGAAGATAAGTCTGTTACAACATCTTCTGCTTGCTCATCATCTTCAGCTTCAGCATCATAGACTTCCTCATCTGTATCTTTTTCTACTATATGTAGTTCTGCTTTATATCCTTCGTCTAGTGGGTATGCAGCTCCTAATACAAGTTCTTCTTTTTTACCATAGCTTGCACCACCAAATGTTTCAGACATAAGTTTTCCAAACACTTCATTTGTGCTGTCTATTACTTCTTTTCTACTTCTAAAGTTTTGTGCAAGAAGGATTTTTGCTTCATTTAATTCTTCTTTATCTCCTTCATACTCTATTTCTTCTAACCTTGCATATTTTGCACTAAATAATTCTGGAGCAGCATTTCTAAACCCATATATACTTTGCTTAACATCTCCAACCATTATTACATTATTTTCTTTAGCAATACTCATTAAAATGGTTTCTTGTATGTCTGATGTATCTTGATATTCATCTATATATATTTCGTCAAACTTTTCTATATATTTTTTTCTTGTTTGTTCATTTTCTAAAGCCTCTAACGTTAAATGTTCATAATCTGAGAAGTCTATTAACGCTTTTTCGTGTTTTGCTAAAGAGTATTTTTCGTCTACTCTTTTAATTATATCTTTATACCAATTAGCATAAATAAGACTTGCATTTAGCTCTTCTAATATACCTTTTGAATCTTTATATATTAACTTAGTAACTATATTTTTAAGTTTCTTTGCACAGCTATTTCTAACAGCAGAAACTTCTTTTTTAAGCTCTTCATCTGGCACAGACTTTCTTGGTAGTTGTGGTAAGCTTGTTAACTCATCTCGCATAGCATATATTTCATCAAAAGTCTCTTTCATATATGCTCTTTTAACTATTGCAAGAATATTTTCTAATGCTTCTTTTCTAGTCTCAAAATCTGAAACAGAATCTAATTTATCTATTACTCTTTCAAGATTCATTATTTCTATTTCTAATGTGTTTTTAATACTCTTAACTACTTCGTGTCCAAAGTCTATTTCTATTAAGTCTTTAACAGTTTCACTAGATACAGAATATGTCTTAGTTATATTATTTAACCATTCCTCTTTATTTGTTGCATTACACATAGCCTTGTGAAGCTTAAACAACATCTCCACTAGCATTTCTTCATTTCCTAACATATCTAATATGTCTGTAAATGTATCTGATGCGGATGTATATTCTTCTTCTAAAACTTCTTCTATTGCTTCGTAAAGCATTAATGTTGCTTTTGTTTCTTCTACAGTTTGTACATTTGGATCTATACCTAAACTATAGAAATTATTACGAATAGTACTTAGACAGAAAGAGTGTATTGTTGATACATCCGAAGCAGGAACAGCAGATATTTGTTTTGCTATTCTTTTTGCATTTTCTTTATCTCCAGCTTTCAAATATTCTTCTTTTATATCGTAAAGCTTTTTAACAATACGTTCTTTAAGTTCAGATGCAGCAGCATTTGTAAATGTTAATATTAACATTTTAGAAATGTCTTTTCCTGATTTAATACTATCTACTATTCTTTCTACGACAACAAAAGTCTTACCACTTCCAGCCGAAGCTGAAACTAGTAGACTTTTATTTTTAGTAGTAATTATTAATTTTTGCGAATTTGTTAGTTCCATATATCTCCCTTTTACTCAAGGCTTATCTTGCCAAGTTTTCCGTTTCTATAATCTTCTATTACTATTCTTGATGCTTTTAATAGGTCAACCGCATCGCCTTTAAGAAGAGCACCTCTTTTTCTTCCTATTAATTCTAGTATTTCAAATGATCTTAGAGATTCTATTTCTTCTCCTAAACCATATCTATCTTTAAGGCACGCTGTATATAGCTTATTTGCCATAAGTATATCTATTAATTCTACTGCTAAAACTTCCATATCTAAAATGTCATCTTTTATTGTTCCTGCAATAGCTAATCTATATGCTTTGCCATCTTGTGCAATAGATTTAGCAAGAAGACCTGGTGTATCCATAAGTTCAATATCTTTACCAACTCTAATCCATTGTTTTTGTTTAGTTACACCTGGTTTATTTCCAACTTCTGCAGATTTCTTTCCAGATACTCTGTTTATTAATGAAGATTTACCAACGTTAGGTATACCAACTACAAGTACACGATACACTTTCTTTAACATTTTGTATGATGCACTTGTTTTATTTCCATACTTAACTTTTTCACCTATTTCTCTTATTCTTTTAGTTAGAGTGTCTATTCCCTCTCCACTTAAAGAATTAGTTCTTACTGTATAGCAACCATTCTTTTGGTATCTAGCTTCTGCTTCTTTTAGTTTTATAGGATCTGCTAAATCTGATTTATTAAACACCATAAGAACTGTTTTTGCTTTTATTATTTCATATACATCTTGGTTTAATGATGCATATGGAGTTCTAGCATCAAGAATAACTGCAGCTATATCTATTAGCTTTAAGTCTTCTTTCATTTCTCTTAAAGTTTTAGCCATATGCCCTGGATACCAGTTAATATTTACTATTTGTTTGTTTTCTTCACTCATTTTTACACCCACTTTATACTAATTTCTTTTCATTATCTACATCTATTACACTAAATTTTATACCATTTAGATTATTATTAATAGCTTCTATCTCAAAATCTATCATATCCTGCGGAAGATTGTTAATATCTGCCCATACTAATTCCGAACATTTTTCCGGTTCGCTAATTTGTATTTCTCCGTTATATCCATTAATTTCAAAGTATATATCAAAATATGGCATAAGAGATTTATTGCGTCTATTTGCTACAAATGTATCTATAATATTTGTTCTAGTTATTTTTATACTCAATTCTTCTCTTGCTTCACGTATAACAGCATCATAGGCATTTTCGCCTTCATCTATATGACCTGCTGGTAATGCTAAGAAGCCTGGCCATAATTTTGTACCTTGTCTTCTTTGAAGTAGTATTTCACCATTGCTATTCTTTATTATTAAATATACTGCAGATAAAAATTTCTCTTTTTCCATAACTTCTCCTTATACTAACTGTTTATTCCTTCGCTTATTCCAAGAATTATTATTCCAAGTAATACAATTGCTACTGCAAAATATTCTTTCTTCTTTAGTTTCTCTTTTAAGAATATATGTGCTAACACTAGTGAACCAACACTATACATAGATATTATTGGTATTGCTAATGTTGAGTTTTTAGCTACTGCAAACACATAGAAAAATTGTCCTGCAGTTTCAAATATTGATGCTAAAAATCTATCTTTTTCTTCTAATACTACTAACTTCTCTTTCTTTATAAAAGTTAAGTATATTAAAGATATTGTTCCGTATATTAAAAATGTATATTCGTATGCAATAAGTGCAACATCTTCAGATATTAAAGATAGCTTGTCTAAATATATAGCATCTAAAAAAGTTCCTGAACCATCTAAAATACAATACATTAGCGGAAATACTATTGCTAGTATTCCTGCTATTTTCTTTAGGTTAATTTTTACTTTCTTTTCTGCTTTATGTTCTATTACAGATAGTGTTACTATACCTATTGCTATTACTATTATTCCAATCATATCTAAAGTAGCTAACGGCTCTTTAAATATTAATAGAAGTAATAGCGCTGTAATTACACCAGAACAATTTTGTATTGGAGATGAAATAGATAACTCTAAATATTTAAGTCCTTTATATCCTATTATCATAGAAGATATGTAGAAAAAGGATACTGGCAAATATTTAACTATATCTAATATATTAAACTTTACTCCATTAAATATTATATATCCTGTCGCATGTATCCCCATCACAAGACCAACCATTACACCAGTCTTTAAATGACTATATTTATCTTTTTCATCTGCTCCTTTTTTATAGAACAAATCTGCTAGTGCCCAAAATATTAATGTTGTTATTGCATACACAAACCACATATTATTTCCCCTTATTATTCTAATAATCTGTAACTACATAATACCAATTATCTTTTAATTTTTCTATACTGATTATTGGATGTCCAGTTTCATTTGCTTTAATAAGCTCTTCGCCTCCTGTAGAATATATTAATTCTTTCGAACCAGACTGCATTCCCCTTAACACCCAAAACGAAATTACTTGCCCTTCGCTATCATTTTGGTAGATATATATCCATCCGTCCTGTGATAACTTTTTGTATTGTTCTGGCATAATACAATTACCTAGTTTATCCGGAACCAATTCATTTTCTTTAACCATTCGTATTATTTCTAGTCTATCTTGTTCATATTCCTCAAATTTCATATCATAATTCATAAACAAATTAAACACTACGCAAGCCAATATCAACAAAAGTATTATGCATAAAACCAAATATATTTGTTTTTTCATTATTTCTCCTTATATTCTCTTTATTAAAGCTGTTGCCATACCTCTATCGCTTTCGTACTCATGTACTACTTCATATCCGTTCTTTAACATATTGTTTATTGAGTATACATTTTCACTTTGTGCTTTTGTATATATGTATTGTTTACCTATGCTTTTAGCATACTCATCTAATACTTTCATCATTTCTCTTTGGAATCCATTTCCAACATAATCTTTACTTACCATTATTGGTCCTAAAGATCCAACTATGCTTTCATCGTGTTCTACGTTGTGCTTTGTAAGTGTTTTATTCTTTACGGGCATATAAAACATTGAGCATACTGGTGTAGTACCATCGTAGTACATAAATATTTTTCCACCTGCACTTAGTACATCTTCTATTTCTTCACTTGTAAATGTTCCAAGCCATTCTTTATGTTCCATGTTATCTCTAACATAAGAATATAGCCATAGATATTCATCTAAATTTACGTTTTCACTTACACATTTTAATTCTGTAAATTTCATATACAACACCTCTTATTCTACACCTTCTAGATATATTTTATCTTTGAAAGCACCTCTTTTTTCTTGCTTTTTAGCTTTAACACTTAATACATCCTCAAGTGTTTTATTCTCCACACTCGCCAACGCTTCCATTACTTCTAACATATCTGCAAGTTCTTCTATTCTAGAATCTCCAGTTGCATCTAATACTTCTAAATATTCTTCATGAAGCTTCTTTTCTAACTCCTCTTTGTATTCTGCATCAGATAGTATTCTAGTAATTGGAGTTTCGCCTTTAGATAATATTATTTCAGGTATTCTATCTCTAACTAATTTCTTATACATATTCTACTCCTAATTAAACATTAAATCTATGTAATCTTTCATTTCAGATTTGATAGTATCAATATCTACATTACTTAAACTTAAAGCATATTCTTTTACATCTGCTTCATCTGGAAGTGATGGTTTATCTATTCCCATTTCTTTAAGTATTGGTAGAATATGTTGTTCCATTTCTGGATAATATTTATATAACGTGACATAAGCATTAAGTGGTTTATCTGGTTTAGTGTATCTTGCACTTTCCCAATCTAAAACCATTTCTACATAATCTAAATATGTTTTATCTAATTCATTTTCGTGATGTGGCATTAATGATCTATGTACACTATGTACATCTTTTTTAGCATAGAATAGATAAGTAAACAACTTGTCCATATCATGTGCTTTTAATTGTTCCAATAACTCTGTATTATTCTTAAAATATTTCTCTGCAAGAAAGGTTACTACTTTTCTATGTTTATATGTATATTCTATATATTCTCTATTTTTCATAATACACCTCCATATATTACTTATATTTTATTAATTTATTTTTCTTCATCAAAAAATTCTTTAATATTATTTACTACTGTTTCTAAATCTAGATTTACTATCTTCTTTAATTCGTTAATCTTTCCGTGTTCTACAAACGCGTTATCTATTCCTGTAATTCTAACTTTATTTGTAGCCTCAAGATGATTAAAGTATTCTAGTATATTTGTTCCTAAACTGTTTGTTTTAATATTTGTTTCATAAACATATATATTGTGATTTTCTTTCGCAAGTTCTTTAAGTACAACTTTATCTATTGGCTTAATGTATCTTGCATTAACTATATTTATATTTTCATCTTTTAACATTTCACTTAACTTAGCTACATCTGTACCATAACTAATTACAGTATTTGTACAACCATCTATTTTTCTTAAGTACTCCCAAGTGCCAACTTTTATTTCCTTAAACTCTGTTTTTTCATACTCAAGATTACCTCTTTCATATCTTATACAGAATGGTTTTTCTTGTTTATACATACCTGTGTACAACAGATTACGTATTTCTTCGTTATCTTTACCCATACATATTACCATATTAGGTATGCTGTTTAGGAAACTTATATCGAAAACACCGTGATGAGTATCCCCATCTTCACCAACAAGACCGGCTCTATCTATTCCAATTACTACGTGTGCATTCATTCTGGCTATATCATGATTTATGTTATCATAGGCACGTTGCAAGAATGATGAGTATATTGGTAAGAATACTCTCTTGTTGTTTAACGCTATTGCACAGGCAAGTGTTGTAGCAAAGGATTCTGTTATTCCAGTATCTATACTTCTTTCAGGGAAATCCTCAAATATTTTCTCTAGCTTGCTTCCTGTTATCATAGCAGGAGTAATTGCAACTAAATCTTTATCTTGTTCCATAAATTCATGAACCGTGTTACTTACAAGTTCACTAATACTTGTAACATCACTTTTATTTATCTCTCCAGTTTCGGCATCAAACTTACCGACACCATGCCAATTACTACAGTTTTCTTCTGCTGGCTTGTACCCTTTACCTTTTACAGTTTTAACATGTACTAGTATAGTTTCTTTTGACTCCTTAGCCTTCTTAAACGCCTTTTTAAGCTCTTTTATATCATGTCCATCTATTGGTCCTAGGTAATCTATATTAAGGCTTGTAAATAGATTATCGTTTAATCTATCCTTAATTCTTTCTTTAACTTCTTTTGTTGCTCTATATATTTTAGTACCAAGCTTTGTTTTAAGAAGTAACTTCTTATATCCCGTTTTAGCAACTCCATAAGATTTGCTAAGTCTAATGTTTTTTAAGAACTCACTCATTCCACCTACATTTTTAGAGATAGACATTTCGTTATCGTTTAAGATGATTATTATCTTAGACTTAATGTTTCCTATATTATTCAACGCTTCAAATGCAAGTCCTCCTGTTAAAGAACCATCTCCAATTATAGCTATTACTTCATTATTCTCATTATCTAAATCTCTAGCATATGCAAATCCTAAAGCCGCTGCAATAGAAGTAGATGAATGTCCTGCTTCAAACGGATCGTGTATGCTCTCTTTTCTTTTTTGGTAACCAGATATACTATCTAGTTTTCTTAGGGTATCAAATTTGTTTGCACGCCCAGTAAGTATTTTATGTGTGTAACATTGGTGCCCTACATCAAATATTATTTTATCTTTTGGCGAATCAAAAACTGAATGAAGTGCAACAGTTAATTCTACCGCCCCAAGATTACTTGCTAAATGCCCTCCTGTTTTAGAGACATTAGCAATAATATATTCACGTATTGACTCACTTAATTTGCTTAATTCTTTATTATCTAAATCTTTCAAAAACTCTGGTCCAGATATATTTTTAATGTCCATTATTTCTCCTTATTTGCTGCAACTAAACTAGTATATTTTTCGTGTCTTTTATACGAGATTATTATACAATATTTAAGCTACAATGTACAGTAAAAAATATAAAACCTAGAGCATATTTCTCTAGGTTAAATCTTGTTTGTTATTTTATAAATAATGGTTGTATTTGTTTTCCATCAATAGCACATTTTATTGTATCTATAAGTTTAGTATAATCGTAAACCAAAGATTTTGGTTTACTCTTTGGATTATCTTGTTCAAAAGGAATAAAATATATATTTTTTGTATTAAGAAGATTCATTAAATTTTCTCCATTTGCACCTAGTCCATCATTTGTAGATACTCCAATAACCACCGGTTTGTTATTTCTAATATGACCTTTTACAGCCATTAAAACAGGTGTGTCTGTAATACCCAGATTAAGCTTAGCCAATGTATTTCCTGTACATGGTGCAATTACAATTAAATCCACCAAGTTCTCTGGTCCAATAGGTTCAGCTTTAGATATTGTATCTACTATCCCTTTACCAGTTTCTTTAGTTAGCAACTCTTTTATATATTGCGGATTAGAAAATCTATTAGTTTCATTTAATGTACTATATGATGCAATTGGAAGTATCTCTTTAACTCCATTATCTTTTAACATGTCTATTTCAGGTTTAATTTTAGAAAAGTTACAAAAAGAGCCAGTTATTCCTAAACCTACTTTTAAATCTTTAAGCATAAAATACCTCCGGTATACTTTATATTATGCAAAAAAGCTAGACATGTTAATACAAAAAAGAAAAACAGAGCAAGAATGCTCTGTTTTTTTCGTGCCACTTAATGGTAGGCTACTCCAATTTTTTCGTGCCACTTAATGGCAGGCTACTCCAATTTTGTTTTCCCACTTACGGCAGGGTTCTCCGCATTTTATATTGAGAAAAGCATCTCAAAATAGTATATTTATTATACTCTATAATTATTCGTTTGTCAATGTTCGATTTTAGAATCTTCTTATTAATCCTACCACTTTACCAATTATTTGAACGTCTGTAACTATAATTGGATCCATAGAATCGTTTTCAGGTTGTAGTCTTACGTGGTCTTTTTCTTTATAGAAAGTTTTAACTGTCGCTTCATCTTCAATTAATGCAACAACTATCTGACCATTTTCTGCAGTATTTGTTTTAGCAACTATTATATAGTCTCCAGAATAAATACCTACATTTATCATACTATCGCCTTTAACTTTTAACATATATGTTCCTTCTTGTTTAGCATTTTGTTTAACCATGCTTATTGGAAGTTTAACATACTCTTCTATATTTTGTTCTGCAAGAATAGGTAGACCAGCTGCAACTTGTCCTACTAAAGGTACTTCTATCATATCCGGATCTTGAGCCTCACTAGACATATTTTGTCCAACAACTTTTAACGCTCTTGTTTTAAGATCCCCTTTAGATATTAAACCTTTTTCTGCAAGTCTAGATAAATATAAATGTACTGAAGATGTAGATTTTAATCCAACAGCTTGACATATTTCTCTAACTGTTGGTGGATATCCCACTTCCTCTACTTGCTTTCTAATATAATTTAATATATTCTCTTCATTTTTTACTGTATCTTCTCTTTTTCCCACAAAAATTACCTCCTAAACTAATGTTTGTTTTATTATATATGATAAACTTATGTTTGTCAAACAAAAGTTCGTTTTTTGTTAAAATATTTTATAAATTTATTTTAACTACAAAAATAACTAGTATTTCTACTAGTTATTTACATTATCTTTTCTATATTAATCTCCAAAATATACACCAACAGCTTTAGCCGTTCTAACTAACGGATGTGTATTTAGATCAAGAAGTCTTGCATTTATTTCATCTTTAGGGAATTCCATTTTCTTAACTTCTTCACCCTCTACTCCTACTATATATCCATATTCACCTGTCGTTAAAAGTTCATATGCATAACTTCCAAGCATTGATGCTGTAATTATATCATTATGGTTTGGAGTTCCTCCTCTTTGTACATGTCCTAATGCAACATATCTACATTCTATTCCTGTTTTAGCTTCTATTTCATCAGCTAGTTTTTCAGCTATACCGCCATATCTTTTCTTTTCAAAACTATCGTTTATCATCTTAGCTACAGTTTCAGCTTTTCCTAGTTCTTTTGCAGCTTCTGCAACAGCAATTATTACAGAACGTCTTCTTGAAGCTACTTCTTTTACTTTTTCACAAACACCATCTAAATCATAGTCTTGTTCTGGTAAAAGAATTATATCTGCACATCCTGCGAAACCACCATATAGTGTAAGATATCCAGAAGTTCTTCCCATTATTTCTACAACAATTACTCTTCTATGTGAATCTGCTGTCGAACGAACTTTATTTATTGCATCTACAACATTTCCTACTGCTGTATCAAATCCTATTGTCGGGTTACTTGCTGCCATATCGTTATCTATTGTTTTAGGAACTCCTACTGTTGGAAGTCCTCTTTCGCTAATAACTCTAGCCGAATCTAATGTCCCATCTCCACCAACTACTATAAGTCCTTCTACGCCTTGTTTCTTTATCTTTGCTATTGCTTCATCAGTCTTGTCCACATATTTCATATTAACTTTGTCTACTAAGTAGTAAAATGGGCATTCCTTGTTTGATGAACCTAATATTGTTCCACCTAACAATTCAATATTTTCTACATCTTTTGGTGTTAATTCTTTGTACCAACCCTCTACAAATCCTTTGTAGCCATCTTGTACTCCAAGTACTTGTACACCTTTATTGTGTGCGCTCATTACTACTGCTTTAATTGCTGCATTAAGCCCTGGGCAATCGCCGCCAGCTGTCATTATAGCTATCTTCTTCATATATTCCTCCTATGTTACTTAAAACGAAATTGTAACTGTATCTACCTCTTTATCGTTTATATATATAGTTAATTTTGCTGATGAGAAACCATTTACTTCAACAGTAAAGTTCTCATATCCATTTTCACCTTTTGTATGCGTTCTACTATGTATCGTATTTGTAACACCTTCAACTTGAGCTTTTACTCTAACAGTTATACTTTCATCTTCCATATTCGCTGTATAATCTTTTAGTTTAATTGTTACATTTTTAGTTTTTTCTAGTCTGTTTACTGTGATTTCTATAACAGTTCCTTCTACTACCTCTTTATTCTCTTTAAGGCTTTGTGAAACAACTATTCCATCACTCTTGCTTGGATCGTTAACGTAAGAAACATTAACTACCAATTTTAATTTTTGTAATTTAGATTTAGCGTTTGACTCTGTGTTACCAATAACACTTGGAACTATTATTCTATCTTTTCCATCGCCTTCGCTAACTTCTAATAGTACTTTTGTTCCAGTTACAAATTGTTCTTTATGTTTAAGCGATTGTTTTACAACTAAATCTTTTTCTACTTTATCACTTGTTACGTTTTTAATATCTACCACAAAACCTAATGCTTCAAGTTCATATTTAGCAACTTTATAGTCTTTGCCAACAACATCAGGCATTGTTATCTTTTTAACACCTTTAGCAACTACAACTGTCATCTTACCATCAGTTATCTTTTCTCCCTTTTCTATATTTTGAGAAATTATTTGCCCTGCTGGAAGCTCATCAGTTTCTTGATATTTGCTAATTTTAATAATCAATCCTAACTTTTCATATTTAGCTCTTGCTTCTTCGTAATCGCTGCCAACTAAATCTGGTGCTACTTCAACTTTTTCGACAACTATAGGTTTGTTGTTTTCTTTTATAGTTTCAACTAGTTTGTATGTTAAGAATCCAATTCCGGCCAGCGCAAGAATTATTACTAGAGTTATAACAACTCTTTTTATTATTTTTTTCTTTCTTTGTTTAGGATTTTCATTTAAACTTTCAATTCTTCTTTTTTCATTCTTATCATTTTCAAGTTCTTCTATTCTTTTTCCTATACGTTCTTTTTTTCTAGAAGTCTCAACTCCATTGTCTACATTGTTTCCTTGTATATCTTTTTTAGTTATTACAGGTACTACTTGTGTAGAACCTTTCTTAAATCCATTTACTGCTTTTTCTTCCTTTTCTTCTATATCCACATTATTTATTGCTGCAAATATATCATCTAGAAGTTCAGTTGCAGTTTGATATCTTTCACTTGTGTTTTTTGCCATTGCTTTAAGTATTATTTTATTTAAAGCGTTAGTTACTGTTGGAATCTTTTCTTTAGGTTCAACAGGTTCTTCTTGTATTTGTTTTAACGCAACAGATACAGGTGTGTCTGCTTCAAATGGAACCTCTCCAGTTACCATTTCGTACATTACAACACCTAAAGAATATATATCTGTTTTTTCGTCTGTATATCCACCTTTAGCTTGTTCTGGCGAAAAATAATGCACTGATCCCATTGTTTGGCTTCCATTTGCTATTGTTTCGTTAGAACTCATTTTAGCAATACCAAAGTCTGTTACTTTTGCAACCGTATTGTTATTTGCAAGTACTATATTATGTGGTTTTATATCTCTATGTATTATTTTAGAGCTATGTGCAGCTTCTAAAGCAGATGCTATTTGGCTTGCATATTTTAATGTTCTTTCGTTAGAAAGTTTGCCATGATGTTCTATATAGTCTTTTAACGTTTCACCAACTAAAAGTTCCATTACTATATAGTTTACGCCATTTTCTTCACCTACATCATATACCGATACTATGTTTGGATGTGTAAGAGCTGCTGCTGATTGAGCTTCTGCCCTAAACTTTTTAACGAATTCTTGATCTTTCGCAAATTCGTCTTTAAGAACTTTTATAGCAACAAATCTATTTAATAAATTACATTTTGCTTTGTATACTGTGGCCATTCCGCCTACGCCAACTTCTTCTAGCACTTCATATCTGCCACACAAAGTCTTACCAACTAGATTCAACTTCTTACCTCCTTACACCTTAACATACATAACAGTAATATTATCTACTCCGCCTTTTTCATTGGCCATATTTACTAATATATTACAAATATCTTCATCATTACTGTCTGCTATTTTTAGAAGAATATCTTGATCTGTACTTGTAGTTGTTAACCCATCCGTACAAAGCAAAAATCTTCTTCCTGTTATATTTTCTATTTTATTTACATCAAAAGTTACATTTTTAGCAATTCCTATTGCTCTTACTAACACATGTCTATCTGGATGTACCTTAGCTTCTTCTCTTGTTATTATATTATCTTTAAGAAGCGTATTTACATATGTATCATCCTCTGTTAAAAGAGTTATTGCATTATCTGTTAATTCATAAATTCTAGAGTCACCAATACTTATATGGTATGCTACATCATCTTTAACAAAAAGCATTGTAAGTGTTGTTCCCATATTTTTATATTCTTTGTTTTCTTTTGCTATTTCATGAACACATCTATTTGCATATTTGACAGCTAGTTTAAGCATATCTTCTGTTTTGTGTTCATAATAGTGTTCTTTAATATACTCAATTACTTTTTCAGCTGCTGTTTTAGATGCAATTTCACCGCCACTTGCTCCGCCTATTCCATCTAAAACCATATATATTTGCTCACCTGTTTCAAGGCTACATGTTAACATATAGTCTTCATTATTTTGTCTTTTCATTCCCACATCTGTTCTTGAGTATACCATTTAAACACCTCTTTTCTTATTAGTATATTCTATATTATTTATTTATATTTTCTTGTTCATCTAAATATTTTTGTCTTAATTGTCCACAAGCAGCATCAATATCCGAACCAAGTTCACGTCTTACTGTTGCAACTACACCTGAACTATTTAGAATTCCCATAAATCTATCCACATCTTGTTGTTTGCTCTTCTTGAACTGACCATTAACTATTTCGTTTACTGGTATTAAGTTTACGTGAGCAATCATGCCCCTAAGTAGTTTTGCAAGCGCTCTTGCTGTTTCTTCATCATCGTTTACACCAGCTATTAACGCAAACTCAAAACTAATTCTTCTACCTGTGACCATTATATAATATGTGCACGCGTCTAGCAACTCTTTTATGCTATATTTATTAGCAATTGGCATTATTTCTTTACGCTTTTCATCTGTTACAGCATGAAGAGAAATAGACAGCGTTGCTTGTAGTTTTTCATCTGCTAATCTTTTAATATTATCTACTAGTCCACAAGTAGAAATACTAATGTGTCTAGCACCTATTCCAAGGCCTTCTGGGCAATTAATAAGCTTAACAGATTTAACTACGTTATCATAGTTATCTAAAGGCTCACCTATTCCCATATATACTATGTTAGAAATCTTTTCATTCATGTATTTTTCTGCGGCAATAATTTGTCCTTCTATTTCAGAAGCTAAAAGATGTCTTCTCCAACCATTCTTAGTTGATGCACAGAATTTGCATCCCATTTTACAACCAACTTGAGAAGACACACATATTGTATTACCGTGATGATATCTCATAACTACAGATTCAACTGCATTGTTATCTTCTAGCTTAATTAAAAACTTATGAGTTCCATCCTTTTTAGATACTTGGCATTGTAACACTTCTAAGCGCATTATATATGCATTTTCTTTTAATTTTTCTCTTAGACTTTTAGATATATCTGTCATTTCATCAAAGGACGAAACTCCCACTCTATGTAACCATTTAAATATTTGTTTTGCATGAAATTTCTTTTCACCAATACTTAATATATATTCTTCTAATTCTTCTATTGTATAGTCTGCTATATTTACCATATATTATTCCTTTCAACTATTTTACACTCTTAATATTATACCTTTTTTAGACAAATTACGCAAGCTTTTTATGTAATCTAATTGCATATAATACATATAAAAACAGCAAGCGAAATTAATCACTTGCCGTCTTTTCTTTGTTACATTGAAATGTTTAGAGATATGACCTCATCCTTAAACGTTTTAGTCATTTCTTTAAGCTTGATTCTAGACCACTGTCCACAACATTTACACTTGATGTAATATCTAGGAAATACTCTTGTAAGATCAGCGTGTACATCCTTAGGAACAATCTCCAGTTTTGCATTGCAGTTAGGACATGTTACATCCATCATTTCAGTTGTTTGCTTACTGTATACATTGCCACACTTCTTAACTTTCATAGTGTCTCCTTTTAAGAATTATTTCTGTTTATTTCTGCTGCTTCAAGCATCCTGTTAGCCGCTGTATTGTTGCTTTCTGCAACTTCTTCCATCTTTTTGAGTACGCTCATAAAATCCGATGCTGCAGATTCCATTCTTCTAGCTGCAGTAAGATTTGTGTCTGCTGCAGACGAGATGTAATCTAAGAATTTCTTGCTTGCCATTACCTCAAGAAGCGGTATAATCCGCTCCATAGTTCTGGTGTTTGCGTTCAGTGCTCTGGTGTGATCTTCCATGATTCTCATTTCTCTTTCAGTCATTTTCTACTTCTCCATTTTTATTAAAATTTTTGGCTATATTATGTTCACCAACACATATATTATACCATATTTTTAGACATTTTGCAAATAAAAGCATTACCTCTTATACGGTAATGCTTTTATTATTATTTTACACCTAAATGTTCCTTCATACTACCTATATTGAATGCCCCTGTAGATTGAGAGCAAATATATATTGTGTAGTCTATATCATATTCTTTTACATAGTCTGCTATACTTTTACCTGTTTTGTTATGTCTGTAATCTATAGATACCATCTTGTTAAACTTATGTACAGATAAAGCTTCTAGTACATTTGTATATGATGAACCTACAAACAATATATTTGGTGCATCATCATTATTTGTGTCTATAACTGTTTCTGCCATATCGTCTCCCATATACGCAGAAGCATAATCGTTTCCTTCACCTAAAACTGGTATTTTAGATAATTTTCCATCTTCATATCTTGTATATGTTACCTCTTTACCGATGTGTACAAGATTTAATTCCTCAGGTCCAGATTTTACACTTTGACCAACTTTTCTATTAAAAGCTCCGTTTATTGGTTTAGATGTTATATTATATTCTTCTTCTAAAGTACCTACTTTAATATTATATCCCTCTTTGTTTATTCTATCTACTAGATACTCAAAAACAGGATATGCACCTCTAATATTCATATGATGATCTGTTTTGTAATATGGAGCATCTACTTTATCCTTTAGAATACTATATGCATCTATTAGTTCAATATATTCACCCGTATTTTCTTCTATTGCTTTAACTGTATTTACATATGTGCTTGTTCCTTTAATATATGTTTCTGGAAGATATTTTTCCATCATAACATCTTTTCTAGGAATAGTTAAGAATATGAATTTTGAGCCATTAGAAGTTACTTCTTCTGCAACTTTATTCATTTCGTTTTTTACTACATCAACAATACTTTCTATTGTTTTTGTCTCATCTGTGAAGATTTGTGGAGACAAGAAAAGTTCGTTATTTTCGCCTTTTACTACATCCCCTGTATATTTTTGAAGATTCATTAAATAATATAACTTAATGAAGTCTTCTCTAAATGCTAATTGATCAGCAAATGCATTTGTTAATTCTGTATAATATTCTGTACTTAATACACTCTTTATTGTTGTTTTAGGGAACTGTGTAAGTCTTCTTCCCTCTTTTTTGCTTAGTTCATTATTATTAGTTATTGTGATGATTGCCATTACAAAAATAATTAATATGAACAAAGAACAAAATGTTATTCTAATTATTTTTTCTTTCATGGTTCACCTCTAAAATCTAAAGTATATAAACGGATTATATGTTGCTTGAGATAAGAATGCTATTGCTATAACAAACATGCCAAGCACAAATCCATAATACATAATTTGTACAAATATATTTTCTTTGTATTTAGTCATTACAATATTTCTAATCCATGGAAATACCGGAATAGAAAGTATAATTCCCATTAACAAATATGCACCATAGCTACTTAAGTATATAGCTACTTGTTGCCATGTTATATCTGTTATATATGGTACAAACATTGCTTTAAGCACACGTACTACTTCTGTCATACCTGTACATCTAAATAGTACCCAACCAAATAGTACAACTATTAATGTGTATATGTGCCCTACAAATTTTGGCATTTTATCTAACCATTTCTTAAGCACAAATTTTTCTAGTATAAGGAAAGCAAAATAATATAATCCCCATAGTAAAAAGTTTACTGCTGCTCCATGCCAAATACCAGTTAGAGCCCATACAACAAATAGATTTAATATTTGTCTTAATACACCTTTTCTATTTCCGCCAAGTGGAATATATACATAATCTCTAAACCATGTAGATAAAGATATATGCCATCTTCTCCAAAACTCTGTAACAGATTTAGCTATGTATGGATAGTTAAAGTTTTCTTCAAAATTAAATCCAAATATTTTACCTAACCCTATTGCCATATCTGAGTATGCTGAGAAATCAAAATAGATTTGAAGTGAGTAAGCAATTGCTCCAAGCCATGCAAGTGGAGTTTCTAATGCTTCAGCTCCAAATATTACATCCGCAAGTTTACCTGTGTTATTTGCTATTATTAGCTTTTTACAAAGACCAAATATAAATCTCTCTATACCATCTGTAAATGATTGTAATGTAACTGTTCTTTTGGTTATTTCTTCTGCAACAGTTTGGTATCTAACAATCGGTCCTGCAACAAGTTGCGGGAACATACTTACATATAAAAGAACATTACAAGGATTCTTTTCCGCCTTAACTTCTTTTCTATACACATCAATAACATAACTCATAGCTTGGAATGTATAGAATGATATTCCTATTGGTAATACAATATTAGGTACAGGAATTTTAAGTCCTGCTAATCTATTAATTATTTCAACAGTAAAGCCTGTATACTTGAAATAGAATAACGTCCCTATATTTAATACTACTGTAAGTATTAACAACCATTTTCTTTTCTTGTTACTATCTATTTTATCTATAAACAATGCTGCTAAATAGTCTAACATTACTACAGCTACCATCATAGCTAAAAGCTTTGGTCCACCAAAACCGTAGAATATTAAACTAAATAGAAGCAATACATAATTTTTATATTTATCCTTTGCTATAAAATATAACATAAGCAAAGCTGGTAAAAATCCAAATAAAAATACCGCACTACTAAATACCATAATTTTCTCCTTTATGCTAATATATTTTAACACAATATGTCACTTGTTGCAAATAAAAGTACACATCTCTGTGTACTCTTACTTGTTCTATTTTAACTCAATCAATGCATGTACTGTCTTATCATCTTCGCTTGTTATTACTATAACATGCTTATCATCTACATTTGCGTATTTGCATTTAACTGTTTCGCCTAATTTTATTTCTTTTTTGTATGTTATTCTAACATCGTTAAATAATCTTTTTTCATACACATCATCAGGTAAAACTTCGTAAGCTAAATCTAAATAGTATAAATTATGCATATGTCCTATGAAATCTATATCTTTTCTTCTTACTGTATATAGCAGTTCATTTGTATATTCTTCAGGTACTTTTATTTTTTCTAAATCTTCTTCAAAAACACTATTATCTGGTTCAGATTCATATTTTGCAATCATTGTTTCATCTGGTTTTACTATACTTCCTTTTTCTGTATTTATCAACAACCACTTTGATGTACCAATTACACAAAGTTCTCCTTTAGAATTGTACATTTTGAAATCTCTACTAGCATAGTATTTTTCTATACTTCTAGACCATGTATCTATACGTAATTCTTCACCATATTCTATTCTTTTTATACTTCTTATTTTCCATTCTAAAAGGATCCAAGATAAATGTGTTTCGTTGCTATTATTTAATCCATAACCAAGACTATCCGAATGATGTCCTGCTATATTTTCAAAAAACTTAAGAATAGCTTTATTTCCTAAAATATTATCTTTTTCTATATCTTTCAATCCTATTTTTACTGTTTCTTTAAATATCATATAAATAGTTCTCCTGTTTTTATTTTCCCGCCACGAATATAATCTCCGCAGTTCATAAGTTTAGAACCTGCAGGTTTTATTCCTTTTAGATTTATATATCCATCGTTACATTTTACTGCCAATATGTTCTTTTTATCGTTTAGATATACAACTTCTCCACACTTAGCAGTGCTATAGTCTTCTTCTAATTCTACTCTTTCTGCAAGATAAATCTTGTATGTTTTTTCTTCATCTATCATGCACCAAGCAGATGGGAATGGATTTGTTCCTCTAACTAAATTTACAAGTGTATCTACATCTTTAGTAAAATCTAGTTTTGTATTATCTTTTTCAAGCATTGGAGCCATAGTACATTCTTCTGGTTGTTTTGTACTTTCTAACACTCCGTCATTTACTACTAATCTTTCTAGGTCTTTTACAAGTGTATTTGCTCCTAATACCATAAGTTTATCATGAAGTGTACCATATGTATCTAACGCATCAATTTCTACTTCTGCTTTAGTTATCATATTACCAGTATCCATACCTTCATCCATAAACATAGTAGTTACACCTGTAGTCTTATCCCCATTTATTACAGACCACTGTATAGGTGCTGCTCCTCTATAGTTTGGAAGTAATGAACCGTGTACATTTATACATCCAAATCTAGGGAAGTCCAATACATATTTAGGAAGTATTTTCCCGTATGCTACAACTACTATCAAATCTGGATTTAATGTATTTAATATCTCTTTAACTTCTTCGTTATTTCTTAATTTTACTGGTTGGTATACAGGTATATTCTTTGACTCTGCATATTCCTTTACAGGCGGAGCCATAAGCTTCATACCTCTTCCTTTTGGTTTATCTGGTTGGCAGAATACTCCTACAACATTAAAAGCGTTATCTACTAACGCTTCTAAACTTCCTTTTGCATAATCCGGAGTTCCCATAAATACTATTCTTAAATCTTGTTTTACCATTTATGTTATATCCTACTTTCTTTTACATTTTTTATTTTTCTTGTTTGCCTTTTCTTGTTCTTTTCTTTCTAATTCTTCGGCTTCACGTTTTGCTGCTTCTATTTCTTCATCGCTTAATTTATATACATCATAAGCTTTATCTAAGAAAAGAATTCCATCTAAGTGATCTATTTCATGGCAAAGAATAACAGCCTCTAAATCTTCCGCTTTTATTGTTTGTTTCTTGCCATCTATATCGAAATACTCAACTGTAACAGTTTTAGGTCTATCTACATTTCCAAATACATTTGGAGAACTTAAACAACCTTCTTCTCCAGTTTGAGAACCAGACTTTTTAGTTATTACTGGATTAATTAAAACCCTAGGTCCTGTTCCTGGATCTATTACAATTATTCTTTTAAGTATTCCTACTTGTGGCGCAGCAAGTCCAACGCCATCATATTTATACATAGTATCTATCATGTCTAGTGCCAACTCACGTATTTTATTGTCTATTTCTTCTATTTCTCTAGAACGTTTTCTTAAAACTTCGTCTGTATCATATCTAACATTTCTAATTGCCATATTTTATTCCTTCTATTCTTTTTATTTACCCAAGTCTTACAGGATTCTTTACAACCGATGCTGTAACACTTACATCTTTAATTTTATCATAAATATCCATATTTTCAATGAGTTTATCTAAAACTTTGTTATCTACTTTAGTTTTAATTATCATTTGTATTCTATATTTATTGTTTATTTTGCTAATGTATGGTGCTTTTGGAGACTATACTTTATATAAATTCTTGTCTTTATTAAATATATTATATATTTTTTCGCTCTCCTTCATAAGCTTTGCCTTATCTTTAGATGTTAGTTCTACAACTACTATATCTACAAACGGTGGATATCCTGCCATCTTTCTAAACTTAATTTCTTGTTCATAAAAATCTAAATATGAATTTTCGCTCACTGAACTTAATATATAGTTTTCTGTATCATATGCTTGAAGAATAACTCTACCCTTTTTATCTCCACGACCTGCTCTTCCTGCTACTTGAAGCAGATTAGAGAACGCTTTTTCTGAAACTGTATAGTCGTCTCCTGCCATATAATCTGCATTTACTACACCTACAAGTGTAACGTTGGCTATATCATGGCCCTTGCTTATCATCTGAGTACCAACAAGAACATCTACATTCTTATCCTTAAACTCATTTAGTATTCTTTCATGTGAGCCCCTCTTTACAGTTGTGTCCATATCTAATCTTAATGTAGTTATTCCTGGGAAGATTTCTAAAAGTTCTTTTTCTACTCTTTCAGTTCCCATTCCACCTTCTTCTAAAGTGTCTGCTGAACATATTGGGCACACATCACTTACCTTTTCACAATATGAACAATAGTGACAAAGAAGTAGTCCATTCTTTCTATGATATGTTAAATTAACATCACAGTTAGGGCATCTTAAAGTTTTTCCACATGTTTTACAAGTTATGTACGAAGAAAAACCACGTCTATTTAAGAAGACAAAAGCTTGCTCCTTCCTTTTTAAGTTTTCTTCAATTTCCTCTTTAAGTCTTGTAGATAATATTCTAGATTTGTTCACTACTGCATCTTGTTTCATATCTACAATCTCTACTTCCGGCACTACGCTTGTACCAGGTCTTGTAAGCATAGAATAATAGTCTATCTTTTCTTCCATTGCTTTATACATTGTACATACATCTGGAGTTGCTGAACCTAATACTAAATTTGCATTATTTAGATACGCAAGTCTTGTCGCAACTTCACGAGTATTATATTTTGGTGTAGTCTGAGATATATAACTTGAATCATGTTCTTCATCTATTATTATTAATCCCAAATTCTTAAATGGAACGAAAAGTGCAGATCTTGGACCTATTACTATTTTTGCTTTGCCGTTTACAATTCTCTTATATTCTGTTTGTCTTTCTAAAGCAGTCATTTTACTATGTAACACAGAAACAACTTCTCCAAAACGAGATATAAATCTACGTTTTGTTTGGTCTGTTAAAGATATTTCTGGTACAAGTACAATTGCATCTTTTCCTCTATTTAAACATTCTTCAATTATTTGAAGATATACTTCTGTTTTACCACTACCAGTAATACCGTGTATTAAAGATACTCTAAATGTATCTAGTGTACTTATTATTCCATCAATAGTTCTTTTTTGTTCTCTTGTTGGAACTAATTTTTCACTTCTTTCTATTTTAGAATAGTCTTCAATTGCAGCATCTTGTTTTACTAACTTAATATATCCTTTTTCCTCTACAGTTTTTATTATATTTCTAGATATACCAAGTGTATTAATTATATCTTCTATTGGTATATTATTATTTTCTTCAAGTTCACGTAATAGCTTTATATGTCTTGCACTTGTTATTTTTTTACTTTCTATATCTTGTTCTATTTCCTCTTTTGCTTTATCTAACGCAACAACTGTTATTTGTTTTCCCACAAGTTCTTTTTGCTCTAACTTTTTATTTGGTGTTGGTGGTAACATGAGCTTAAGTGCCGTATATACGTTGCAGAAGTACATTTTAGACATCCATTTAGCTAAAGAAAGTCTTTTTTCATCTAAATAACTATTCTCGTCTAAAATCTCTTCTACGCTCTTTAATTTACCCACCTTGTCCGATTCTTCATCTTTTAATATCTTTACAATTATCCCTTCACGACTGCTCCCTTTTCCGCTTCCGAAGTTTACTCTTACTCTTTTGCCAAGTTCTACTAATTCTTCATGTTCCTCTTTTATTTTGTAATCATAAACCTTGTTAAGTTTATGTACTGCATTGTCTATTAAAATTTTAACTACCACCAAATCACCTCCTAATATTTATATTATTCTAATTCTTTATATGACAAAAGAGGGTTATCTACCCTCCCACTTGCCATATTCTTCAATTATTCTATTTGCTGCTTCCTCTGGAGTTAAATCTGAAGTATCTATTACATAATCATAATTAGATAAATCATGTATGTCTACATCATATAACTCTAAATATCTTTCTTTTTCTGATTCTTCACGAGCAAGTATTGCATCGTGAGCATCTTCTATAGATTCATATTTTTCTTCTTTTCCTCTAGTTTTAGAAGCTTCGAAAAGTCTTTTACTTGCAACATCTAGCGTAGATGTCATGTATACTTTAAATGCGTTAGGCGCAATATAGAAACCAAGTCTTGCATCTATTACAATCTTATTACTATCTTTAACTTTTGCTTGTGTATTAAATTCTACTTGTTTATCTATATCTGGATTTTTGTCTACATAGCGACTGAATTCCACTAAACTCATATTTTTTTGTCTAGCAAGTTCTCTAAATGATGTGCTTGCTTTATACAGTTCAAATCCAAGTTTATTTGCAACTATTTTTGCAACCTCGGTTTTCCCAACAGCTATATTTCCTGTTATACATATCATCTGTTTTTTCATATATTTTTCCTCTTATTATTCAACAACATCCTCTATTATTACGTCTGCTATTTGATCTTGTTCATTCATTGCTACAGTTACTTTTCCAGCATCTATTTCTTTAGTAGCTACATCTACTGGATCAGATATATCTGGATCTCCTTCTTCTACTCTTTTATTAGAAATTTGTCTTGCTCTTTTAGCAACTGCTAGTGCCACTTCGTATCTTGTTCCTACTTTTGGCATAACATCGTTTACGCTTGGTTTTGCTAACATTATTATTCCTCCTAAATCAATACTACAAATATTTTAACATACCTAATATTTTTTTGCAATAATTTCTAAGCAAATACAGTATATAAAAAATTGGCTTAAAGCAAATTTAACTATTGTTTTTTTATTTTGTTTATTATACAATTTATGTGTAAGATTATATATTTTATATTATACGGAGGATAAAAATGGGTTATTCAGATTTGGAACATTTCAAAGATCATTTTAACGCATCAGATTATTTTGTAGGAATCACAGAATCATTAATAGATAAATTATTAGAATACGAGTATATCTCTTCTTTTAAGTTACCTCATTATATTCATAAACTTACAAATAATATATCTGAATTAAGAATTGATACAAATAATCCTTATGAATACAAAACAGGATACTATGACGCAAACAAAAAGGAAATGTACATTAAAAACACAAAAAATGTACCTGCTACTTACCTACGTTTGTTATATGCGTTAACAACAACAGAAGTAGATAATAATGTATATGAAACAGGATATGCAACAACAAAACTATCTACTGAAAACTATAAACTATGTCATTATAACTTTGGTATAAACCGTGCTATAATGTCTAACTTAGTATACAAGCTATGTAATTTGGTACCTTCTTCATTACAAATAATGGAGACTAGACAAACTACAACTCATAATTTCTTAGGATTTAAGATTGAGTCTCAAAACGATATGTATTTCTTAGAAGGGAAAATATTAAGTGAATTATGCTATGTTCTAGATTTAGATCCAGAAGTTTTATATAACGGACTATTCACTAGACACCCTATGAAGATATTAAATAAAGCGTTTAAGAAGAAAAAATTTGAACGCGCAGAAGATTTCCTTATCGTTTTAGATAACATCAGTAGAAAATACTCTACATACAACAAGCTTGTCTTCTTATCTCAAAAGTTAAACGATAACTATGTTGAGTATAAAAAGAATGTTTTAACAAGCGATGTTAACAACATACACAAAGAACAATCTTTAATCGAACAAGAAATAGCAGATGTACTAGCAAAACTAAAAAGAGATTTAGAGCTTCTTAGACCTACTGAAAATGAAGAAAGTGAAATAATTACTGAAGATATGGACGAAGCTTGTGAATATACTTCTGGACTTGCAGAAACAATTCAAAACCTATATGATGAATTAAGAGAACAAATAATATATATACAAGATATATTATCTGAACAACTTATTGAAAGTTCTAAGCATCTATCTTATACATTATATGCAAGTCGCTTAAAATGTTTCAATGATTTACTTATTGTTCCTAATCAAAAACTAAGCGATAAAATCGAAGAAATAATAATGTTTAAGCTTATGCCGGAATCTGAAGTTACAGGAAGTAATTTAATAGATAAAATTAAATACGCTTTAATAGAACAAATACTTGCAGAAAAAGATTATTCAGATATATCTAATACTTTCTCATTCTATAACATAGATTCATTAGAAAGTGCTGAAAATGGTTCAAGTTTAATTATACTTAACTCTTCTACACCACCTTCTAAAATATTAGAAATTTCTGGTTTAGATACAGCTGGTCATAATTACACATTAACACCTATTCCAATAGATAATTTAAGTCACATTATGAACACTGGCTATTCTGCTTTCTTTGTTGGAAATATTGAAAGACTATATACTGATTTAAAAAACAACTTTAAGAAATTCTCAAATGTTCCTTTAGATCAAATATATGTTTTTGAATATGATTCAAAGAAATATCTATTAATACACACAGGTAACGAGCCACAAATAGTTTCATTTGCTACTCATGCAATACGTAACTTTGTAATACAACCGTTATCTGAAAAATATAAAGTGTTTGGCAAATCTGTAGTTAAAACTAAAAACAAACCAGTAAGTTCATTACCCACTTTATATAAATCTAGATAATTAATTTAAACTGAAAGAAGAGCGATTTATCGCTCTTCTTTGTTATTTAATTTTAGATTGCAATACACATTACCGTGTCTCTGCAGATTCTTTTGATGACATACTTAGCATTTTTGTAATACACAGTATCATCCCTTGCTATTACCGTTCCTTCCGGTCTCGAGATTTTTCTTTTGCCTCTGTTATCGTATACAGAAACATATTTGTCGAATTGAAGCACACACTGTTTACCTACCATTTTTGAAGGAAGCTCGAGTTCCTCTGTTTTCTGTTCTTGTTCGTTAGAAACCGGTACAATCACAGGTGCTTCGTTTTGCTTTGATGCAAGCCCTCTTATGTGCTCATCGATTTCCTGATAAGCAGCAATTCTGGTTTTAGATACAGGCAAAAGCTCTACATTTAATTCCTTAAGCTTAGCCTTGAAACTTTGATCCCTGTCGCAGCTGATAAGACGTACTGTGTAACCTTTCTTATGATACTTTTCTACGGTATACACAACCTGCTCATCAACCGCCCAACTGCGGATTGCATCATTTGCGACTTCAACACGAAGTCTGGGGTTTCTGATATTCCCTTCGATAAATTTGTAAATCTCCTTACAATTCTCGTTGTTGCGTCTGCCAACGCTTATCTCATGGCTTACGCCTTCAGGAATAATCATTGTGGTCTGACCTTGCTGTAAGGTCTGCTTAAAAAGTTCAAAGTGGTTACTAAGCGCCGAAGTATCCCATACTTCATAGTTGTTCCGGCCTCTAAAAAGGCTCATGATAAATCTTATAATTGCCATCGTTTTGTTTTTCTCCTTCTTTTTAAATTTAGTTAAATTTTAAATAAACGCACGACTACATCTATATTGTAACACTTTTTACATGTTATGTCAAGTTTTAGCGCAGTTTCATACGATTACACGGCTGTTTTTATCTATTCCCGTTGACTTTTATACCATTTTTTAATATAATTTTACATGGTGATTTTATGTTACAAAAAATTATAGGAAAAACAAAAAGAGCAATAGAAGACTTTAATATGATAGATGAAGGCGATAAAATAGCGGTTGGATTATCTGGCGGTAAAGATAGCATAACCCTACTATACGCTTTATACTATTTACAAAAATTTTATAAAAAACATTTTACAATAATGGCAATAACAATACATACCGGAAGTAATAATTTTGATACGACAGAACTTCAAAGAATTTGTGATGAGCTAGGAATAGAATACCTTGTATTCAACTCTAACATAGCAGATGTTGTATTTAACATCCGTAAAGAAGAAAATCCTTGTTCTTTATGTGCCAATATGCGTAGAGGTATGTTAAATAGTTTAGCTGTAGAACATGGTTGTACTAAAGTAGCTTTAGGACACCACATGGACGATGTAATGGAAACATTTATGATGTCTCTACTTCTAAATGGAAGAATACATACATTTGCTCCAGTTACATACTTAAGCAGAAGTAACGTTAAGACAATACGTCCAATGATATATGTAGAAGAAAAATTAATACGAGCTGTTGCAAGAGAAAAGAACTTCCCTGTTCATCCAAAAACTTGTCCTGCAGATGGCTTTACTAAAAGAGATTATATGTCTGATTTAATACACAACCTACAAAAAGATATTCCTAGAATAAAGGAACATATCTTTGGAGCAATTAAACGTTCTAAAATAGAAGGCTGGGTTAGAGAAGCTGAAGAAGAAAAATTAGATATACCTGAAAATGAAGAAAACATATAATATATAGTACAATAATAAATTATTAAAAAAGCAAGCTTATGCTTGCTTTTTTTCTTCCCTAAACTCTTTTGTACTAACTATTTCTGATGTATTCATATAATAATCATGATTTGCTATAACATCTTCTAATTTACTTTTTATATCACAAATATCATAACAATTGATAATATGTCCGTTAAACTTATTTATATCTAAAAACTTATTCACATTAGAAACAAATTTTTCATTGCCGTGAACTACAAATACAAATTCTTCTTCATCATAGTTATTAAGCATATTTTCATTTAACCATTCACTATAATACATTCTCTCTTCTATTCTTTTATAGAATTTAGATATAATGTTTTTTAACTTTTT
>JAZTYX010000063.1:0-5423 GCA_045637095.1 Clostridia bacterium
AAAAATATAGAAAAATCAACCATTTTGTGCTATAATAAAATTACATCAATACATTTTTGGAGTTTTTATATGACAACTGTAAAAATCGATTTGAACAAAACAATAAAACAGATATGAGACAAACAGATAAATCTGAAAATGTTAGGATAATTAATAACAGATATCTTACACAAGGAGATGTTGTTACTTTTAAGATTTATGATGAGGAACTTTTATCTTGTATAAATGAAAGTGCAGTAGAAGTAGTAAATACAAATGGGATTAAAGTAAGTGATGCGGTTATAGACGGAGATGAAATTTTAGTAGATACTTCTTTTATTATGCCAGGGAAATATAATATAAGAATAATAAATGACGGCCACACTGTTACTATAAAAGATCAATTTAAGGTTATGCTAATAAGCTTGTAAGAGGTGAAATGTGGGATATATATTAATGTATTTGGTTTTGATGAGCATAGCCTTTATGCTAGCTGTCAAAACGGATAAGAAATTAGATTTTACAATATTTTTAAGTATAGCAGGAATTGCAGTTATAGAATACGTTTGTGGGATATTCTTTAATTTAATAGTTGCCAATGTGATTATATACATGTTAGCAGGAGCATCATTTATATATTTAATATTAAAATGTATTAGAGAAAAAGGAATAAAAAACATATTAAATAAAATAACGCCTGGAAGTGTTTTATTAACGATTATATATATTGTGGCAATAATTTTATATAAAGAAAAATTAGTAACACAGCACAACGAAGTTGGAGCGTGGGCTCTGTTAGTAAAATATTTAAAACAAACACATGATTTGCCGAAGTATGGTTCTAGTATGATATATACAGGTTATATACCGTTAACTGGATTGTGGCATTATTTTGTATCGACATTCTTTAATACTTTTAGTGATGGAAATTTATATATTTCAAGCGCGCTTATGCAATATAGTATGGCGATAGCGTTAATGAGTTTTATTAAATTTAAGGATTCAAAGGAAAGTATATTAGCAAACTTATTAAATATATTTAGTCTGTTTATGGTGTGTTATTTAATATTTACATCGCTATATGTAGATACAACACTTGGACTTGCGTTTGCTTTAGGGTTAATATACACATATAATATATCTGAACTTAAAATCTCAGACATGATAGCTTTTGCCTTTATTAATTTATTTTTAGTTTTAATAAAGGATTCGGGAATGCTATTTAGCGCAATTTTAATTGTGATGTTTGGGATAAATGAATTGATTAAAAGTAAACGAGAAAATGGTAATACTTCTAAAAAGAAATTAGTAATCTATCTTGTAATACTTGTACTAGTTATATTATTAAGTAGGACTATGTGGGGAATTTATTTGGATGCAAACAATTTAAATAGTTCAGGAGATACTAGTCAAGTAAATATAACTAATTTATTAGATTTAGCAACTGGAAAAGCACCTAAGTATAGATATGAAACACTCAAGAACTTTGGGGAATATTTATTAGTAGATGAAAATTTTGAACTATTTGGAGTAAACATATCGTTTGCTTTGTGGACATTGATAAATGTTGCTGTTATATTAATAACATACATAGTAAAGAAAGATAAAAACATATTAAAAATACTAATTGGGGTATTGGTTGCAAATGTCGCGTTTTTAATAGGAACACTAGTAACATATCTTTTTGTATTTGCACAATGGGAAGCAGAAGTTTTATCTGCTTTTAATAGATATACAAGAACACCTATAATAATAAGTACTGCGGCAATGATATACGTTGTTGTAAATTATTACAACCATAAAAAGTTAATTGTTGGAATATTACTGTTAGCGGTTTTAATATCATCAGATAAAAGGGCAATAAATGAAATAATACGCAATAAAGAAAAAATACAAGAATACAGAGATATTCGTAGTGAATATATGGGTATAGAAAAGTATAGAGAAATATTAACTGAACAAGATAAGATTTGGCTTGTTGTTTCTTATGAGGATGATGTTAATAATAGAATAATTAGAGAAGTAGATCTTTTAAGATTTAAGTATCAAATATTTCCATACAAAGTTGGTATGCTATTTGAACTATGTGCAACAGAAGAACAAATAATAGATAAATTTAAGGTGGGATATACATATATCTACTTCTTAAAAGGAACGAAAGAAGTGTACGATAGATTTAACTTCTTGTTAGATGAAAAACAAGAAATTGAACAAGATAAATTATATAAGGTAATAAATGAAAATAATAATTGGAAGATTGAATTAGTAGAAACAAAATAAATGGGGGATGAAGGTGAGTAAGAAATACACAGAGGCACCAATAGATATATTAGAAATGTCTATTTTAGAAATACAACAAGCAGTAGATTTAGGACTAATAAATTACGAAACGATAGCTAGAATATATCTTGAAAGAATAGAAGAATACAATGATGAATTCAAGGCTGTAATATCTGTAAATGAAAAAATAATAGATGAAGCTAAAAAGTGTGATGAAGAATATGCTAAAAACGGAAGAAAATCTGAACTTTTTGGAATACCAATAATACTTAAGGATAATATAGATTATATTGGCTTGCCAACTACTGCTGGAGCTAAAGGACTTTCAGACAACTTGCCTAAGAGTAACTCTGTAGTAGCACAAAACTTAGTTGATGCGGGTGCGTTAATTATAGGTAAAGCGAATATGAGTGAGTTTGCATTTAGTGCTGCAATATCTAAAAGCTCATATGGAACAGTAAAGAATGCATATAATACTGCGTATACATCATATGGTTCATCTGGTGGCACAGCAGTTGCTGTAAGCACTGGTATGGCAGTAGCGGGGGTTGGAACAGATACTAACTCATCAATAAGAGTACCATCATCTGCTGCTAATTTATATGGATTAAGACCGACTTATGGTTTACTAAGTGGAGATGGAATAATTAAATATGATGCATCCCGTGATACTGCGGGCCCTATGACTAAGTATGCTAAAGATAATGAACTTATGTTAGAAATAATGGCCAAAAACGATAAAGAGTATACTAAAAATGATGTGGATGTGAAAACATTAAAAGTTGGAGTGCTAACTCAATTTGTAAATGGAGATAGCAAAATAAACTTACCGGCAGTCTCTAGCACATCTACAATAGTATTAGATTTGTTTAATAAAAAGATTGATGAATTAGAAGAACTGGGAATTGAGGTTGTAGAAATAAAAGACTTCTACAGCTATACAGTCTACAACTATTACTATAATACAATAGGTGGTTGGACAATGTGTTATTTCTTTAATAAGTATATAAAGAATACAAATAGCAGTATTAGATCATTTCAACAATTGGTTAACAAAGGTGGATATATACAGGCGTTAGGGCCTTACGCATCTTGTTGTAACGATTCTATGGATAAGTATTATACATATGAAGCAACACATAAAAAGTTTGCAAATTATGTAGAAGAAAAGATGGACAAGTATGATGTTGATGTTTTGGTTTATCCTACAACTAAAAATACAATAACAAAAGTATCTAATGCATCTATAAAATCTCCAAGTTCAACTATATCTCCACCAACTGGCTATCCTGCAATATCTATACCGATGGGATTTAAGAATGGACTACCTTATGGAATAGAATTTGTTGCAAAGTATAATGAAGAACACTTGTTATATGCAATAACAGAAGCTTTAGAGAATAAAGAAGATGTTAAGATTTCAGAATTGGCACCAGATTTATATGATGTTCCGGAAGAAGTGGAAAATCTAGTAGATTTTTATACAGATAATCAAGAAACATTAAACAAGAAGGATTATAAACAAGTTAAAGAGGAAATGTTAACATTCTTTGATGAATATAACGATGTAGAAAATAAAGAAGAAACAGCACTAGCCCTTGTAGAAAAGTATAATACAGTAACGGAAACTATACTTTTAGAACAAGCAAAGAAAGAACAAATGCTAAGGAATACAAAATATATTGGAATTGGCGTTGGAGTAGTATTTGTTTTAGTAATAATTTTATCGATTCTTAGGAAAAATAAAAGAAAAAAGAGAAGAAAAGCAAGAAGAAATATAGCTAAATAGTATGTAAAAATAAGTGCAAATATTAAATTTTGAAAAAAGTCAATAAAAAGTTTTAGTTTTGTTGACTTTTTTTATCGTTTATGGTAAACTTAGATAGCATATGTAAATGGCAAAACACGGAGGTGCGAATTATGAGAGAAAATATAACACTAGCATGTACTGAATGTAAACAAAGAAATTACGAAACAAGCAAAAATAAAAGAAACACTACTGAAAGAGTTGAATTAACAAAGTTTTGTAAATTCTGCAAAAAACACACAGCACATAAAGAAACAAAATAATGAATAGGATGTGAACGTTATGGCATTTTTTAAGGATACAAGGGCTGAACTAAAGAAAGTAGTATGGCCTACAGGTAAACAAGTTGTAAACAATACTGTTTGGGTATTAGTACTTGTTGCTGTTATATCTGCTGTAGTATTAGGATTTGACCTTTTATTAGAAAAAGGCGATGCTGCATTATGGCAAATGATATCTAAATGGATAGGTTAGGAGTGATTGTTATGTCAGAGAATACACCTGATATAAATGAAAATGTTTCAAACTGGTATGTAGTATATACATATTCTGGTTATGAAAATAAAGTAAAGAGCACACTTGAGAAAGTTGTTGCCAATCGTGGCCTTGAAGATAAGATAGAAGAAGTTATCATACCAATGGAAGAAGAAATCGAAATAAAAGATGGTAAACAAAAGACGTCTATCAAGAAAGTATTCCCAGGTTACGTATTAGTTAAAATGATAATGACTGACGAAACTTGGTATGTTATTAAAAGCATTAAAGGAGTATTTAGTTTCGTAGGAACAGGAGATAAACCTTTACCTCTTACAGAGAAAGAGATGATAAGTCTTGGAATCGGAGATGAAGTGTTAAATCTTGATTTTGAAGAAGGAGATTCTGTAACAATAATAACAGAACCTTTCTACAACTACCCAGGAATTATCGAAACAATCGACAAGGAAAAACAAAGAGTGGTTGTAAAAGTTAATATGTTTAACAGAGAAACAACTGTTGAACTAGGCTTTGAACAAATACAAAAAATATAACTTAAATAATATAGTTAATATATTTTAAGGAGGTGAAAAAAGATGGCAGAGAAAAAAGTAACACACATTATAAAACTTCAAATTGAAGCAGGTAAAGCTAACCCAGCACCACCAGTAGGACCAGCATTAGGACCAGCAGGTATCAACATTATGGCATTCTGTAAAGAATTCAATGAAAGAACTGCAAAAGACGCTGGAATGATATTCCCAGTAGTGCTTACTGTTTACCAAGACAAATCATTTGAATTTATAATCAAAACTGCACCAGCAGCAGTATTATTAAAGAAAGCAGCTGGTATAGCAAGTGGTTCAGCAAAACCACACAAAGA
>JAZTYX010000064.1:0-2413 GCA_045637095.1 Clostridia bacterium
TAGCGGTAAATCGCTTACCTCACTCTCTTACTATTACTTACAAAATGGCGGAAGTGAAAAATTCCTGGTGGGTGGAAAATTCAAAAAGATGACAAAACCAAAACCACTTTATATTATCACAACCGCTAGAAAAAGAGACACACTTGAGTGGGAAAGAGAATTTGCGGTATTCCAACTCGAGGCGAAAGTGGACTCATGGAATAACATACAAAAATACAAGGACGTAACCGGAGCATTCTTTATATTTGACGAGCAACGAGTTGTGGGCTCAGGAGCTTGGGTTAAAGCATTCCTTAAAATAGCAAAACATAACGAATGGATATTACTATCGGCGACACCAGGGGACACATGGACAGATTATATACCGGTATTCGTAGCAAATGGTTTCTACAAAAACAAATCAGAGTTTCTTAGAGAACATGCTGTGTTTGCTAGATATTCTAAGTTTCCAAAGATAGAAAAATTTATAGGCACTGGAAAACTGTTAAAACACAGGAGAGATATTTTGATAGACATGGAATTCGAACGACCCACAGAACAACATCACCTTGATATATTTGTGGATTACGATCGAGCAACTTATAAGGACGTCATGAAACGACGCTGGGATATTTGGAAGGATGAACCTATAACCAATGCTACCGGTTTATGTTATGTACTCAGACGTTTAGTTAACTCAGATCAATCACGAATAGATAAAGTAAAAGAAATTTCAACTTGGCATAACAAAATCATTATATTCTATAACTTCGATTATGAACTTGAGATACTAAAGAATATTGACTATGGAGAAAACACAACCGTGGCTGAATGGAACGGCCATAAACATGAGCCAACACCAACTACAGACAAATGGATTTACCTAGTACAATATACAGCTGGCGCTGAAGGCTGGAACTGTATAACAACCGACACCATGATATTCTACTCTCAAAACTACTCATATAAAATTATGCATCAATCAGCAGGAAGAATCGATAGAATGAACACACCATTTGAAGATCTATTTTATTACCATCTAAAGACAAGAGCAGGCATAGATTTAGAGATAGCCAGAGCATTAAAAGCGAAAAAGAAATTCAATGAAAAAGATTTCGCTAATTTTTAGGAGGGATTGATATGGATAAATTACAAAAACATGAAGAATTATGCAACTTTATACACGACTTATATGTGAAAAAGAATGCTGACTACGGCGATTCAGTTGGCGAATTATATAAAAAATTAGGAGATGTATCTTTCTTGACTAGAATTTCAGATAAGTATCATAGACTTATGAATTTAATGACAGACTATGATGGATATATGAAACAAGAAATAAATTACGAGAGTGTCGACGACACTATAATGGATATGGCAAATTATTGTATAATATGGTTAATGGAAAGAGAATTAAAAAATAAGGGGGAAAAATAATATGAGATTAGAACAATGGTTAGGTGAAGATAATAAACTAGGTATGGATATTTGGCATAAGAAGTATCAACAAAACGGTGAGAATTTTGAAGAATGGCTTAACAGAGTATCAGGTGGAGATGAAGAAGTTAAACAATTAATAAAAGAGAAAAAATTCTTATTCGGTGGAAGGATATTATCGAACAGAGGAATGGAAAAACAAGGTAAGAAAGTCACTTACTCAAACTGCTACGTTATAGCGCCACCAGAAGACAATATAGAATCAATATTCGACACTGCTAAGAAACTAGCAACAACGTTCAGCTACGGTGGAGGTTGTGGAATAGATATTTCCAACCTTGCACCTAGAGGGGCTTTCATAAACAACACTGCTAAAGAAACTACAGGTTCAGTATCTTTTATGAACTTATATAATATGGTGACAGATCTTATAGGACAAAACGGACGTAGAGGGGCATTAATGTTAAGCATAGACTGTAATCATCCAGATTTAGAAGAATTTATATCTATAAAGAATGATCTTAACAGCATAACTAAAGCTAACATATCAGTCAGAGTTGATGATGGATTCATGAATGCCGTTGAGGATAAACATAATCATGAAATGTTATTCATAAGACATGAGACAGGAGAAGAAATACGTAAAACTGTTTATGCGCCTGAACTTTTCAGAAAACTATGTGAAAACAACTGGAACTATGCGGAACCGGGAATATTATATTGGGATCAAATTCGAGACTATAACTTATTACAGTTCGATCCCGAGTTTAAATATGCAGGTGTAAACCCTTGCGCAGAGGAACCATTACCAGCAGGCGGAAGTTGCTTATTAGGTAGCTTAAACTTATCAGCATTTGTAACACCTAACAACGGCTTATTCGACATGGTTTCATTCAGACACGCAGTTAGAGTAGCAGTTATGGCACTTAACGATGTATTAGACGAAGGTTTGGAACTACACCCATTAGAAGAGCAAAGAGAATCAGTACGTGATTGG
>JAZTYX010000065.1:0-10747 GCA_045637095.1 Clostridia bacterium
GAATATTTAAAATTAGATTATGACAAGTTTTATGAAAAGTTACAAGGAATAGATGCTAAATACATAGACGTAAAAAGTGTATTAACACTTGATGATTACTACAAAACAGATATACATTGGAAACAAGAAAATCTAGATAAAGTAGTAAAAACATTAATGCCTAATATGGGAAATCCATATATAGAATTAGAATATGAAACAAAAACACATGAAGGTTTTGCAGGAGCATCATATTCTAAAGCAGGTGGTGTAGTACCTAAAGATACAATAACATATCTTTCAAACTATATAATAGATAGTGCAGCAGTAAAACATGTTGAACATGGAGAAAAGCCGGTTTATGACACTGCAAAACTTAAAGGTGTAGATGCATATGACGTGTTCTTATCTGGACCATCAAGTTTAATAGAAATAACAAATGTGTTTAGTGAGACAACTAAAGAATTAGTAATATTTAGAGATTCATTCTCAAGTAGCTTAATACCATTATTAATACCATATTATAACAAGATAACAGTAGTAGATTTAAGATATATAACTATGGATATGTTAGAAAAATATGTTGAGTTTAAGAATAAAGATGTATTAATGTTATACAGTTTACCAATAATAAATAGCAGTACAATGCTTAGAGTTACTGTAAAATAATATAAACAAAACTAAATATAACAAAAACAATAGTCATTTAGATATTTTTCTAAATGACTATTGACATATATATCAAAGTGGTGTAAAATACATTTAGATAATTTTCTAAATGAAAGGAGAGAAGTATGGGAATATCTGAAACATTGAAAGCAATTTCTGATCCGGTAAGACGCGAGATTTTAGAAATGCTAAAAGAAACTAGTATGACTGCTGGAGACATTGCAAGTAAGTTTAATCTTACTAACGCTACAGTATCATATCATCTGTCTACATTAAAAAATGCAGGACTTGTGTATGAAAGAAGAGAGAAAAAGTACATATATTACACACTTAATATTTCTGTATTTGAAGAACTTTTATTATGGATAAAAGGATTAGGAGGAAATGAAAATGAAAAAAATTGATTTTAAGACACTAATTTTAACATGTATTTTTTGTTTAGCAGCTGTATTTGTTGGTTTGTGGCAATATGATGCATTGCCAGAACAAGTAGCAAGCCACTTTGATGTAAATAACAATCCAGATAATTACTTTAACAAAGCAGTATTTGTATTTGGTATGCCTATATTTATGGTATTAATGCAAGTATTTGTTTGTGTAACTGTAGATTTAACAGATAAGCATAAAGAAGCAAACAAAAAGTTTACAGGCGTTGCTAAATGGCTTTTACCTGTAATTTTATTTGCAATGTATATAATTACAATTGTATACAATTTAGGCGTTATGTTAGATATTAGAGTATGGGTATTTCTTCTTTTAGGTGTTATGTTTATAGTTCTTGGAAATTATCTTCCAAAGACTGTTGGAACACACAAATGGCCTCAAAGAACATTTACTGAAAAAGTGCAAAGAAGAATAAACCAAATTGCTGGATATGTTACAGTTGCCTATGGCGTATTATTTATGCTAAGCACATTTTTCCATTGGCTAATTAGTCTTCTTATGATTGCTTTCTATATTATCTTTGTTATAGCGATAATGTTTTATGGTTTTGCATTAGATAAAAAAGAAAGAAAAGAAATGAAAGAAAAAGAAGAAAAATAACAAACAAAAAATAGTAAAAAGCGTTATACCAATTGGTATAACGTTTTTAGTTTACAAAACACATAAATTGTGGTATACTAGTATAGTCATTAAAATAAACTTGAGAATAAATATTTAGGAGGTAAAAATGACAGAGACGAAAGTATTTGAACTTGAAGATGTTACCGTAGAAGTTATAAGAAAAAACAAAACTACTCGGATTAACATCGTTTATGACGACAAGAAGATTTGTTTAAGCTATGAAAGAACCAACTCACTTATCTATCTCAACTACATTGTAACTGAAAGGTATATTATTGCATACCTTAATTTTACTAAAGGTGTAGGCGGTGAAGACAGAGTAACCGGTCTTTATGACAGACTTGAAAAGAGAATTGTTCAAGTTACCAAGGCGAATAGAGAGAGAATAAAGTACAGTTTGGTTTGCAAGAAGGATTTCTATTTATCTACGGTTTTAGAATATCTAAATCACGGGAAGGCTGAGGCTGCTACCGAAGAAGAAGTAGATGAGTTTGTAACATTCCTTACTTCTAATAGAGAAATTCCAAGAGCTGAAGTTGAAGCTTGGATATATAAAGAGTATCCTATGCTTGAAACTTTTGCTAATCGTGATGAACCGCTTAAGTTTGAAATCTATCTTGCAGCGCTTCAAAGTGTAGGAAAAGAAGATTTGTATTTCTATGCTATGCCAATTACTTTTTAACTTTATATTTAGCCAGGGAAATGGCGATATAAAGTAAAACACCACCTAGACTATAGGTGGTGTTTTATTTGATGTTACTGTACTTTGCTAATTGCAGTTGCAAGCTTGCAAAGTTCAATGACGCCTTCGCGGGTTTTTGCCCTTACAAAGAAACAAGCGTTGTGGCAAAATGTTGCATCTTTAATTCCGGAAATTTCGGGCAAACTTTCTGTTTGACCTGCCCATTCTTTCGGGAAAGAGATTCGCTGGTTGAATGGTTCTTCAAGACTTGGCGGAACACATTGTGCAGCATAACCGCCAGCGGGGTAATGGAAAATTACGAAGTCTACTTTGGAAGGCGAAGTGTTGTTATGTTCAATTACAACGTTCTGCCATTTCATAAACTGTGAAGGAATTTCCATTATATTCTCGGTTCCGCTTACTGCAAGAGCGATACGAAGTGCGGTGTTATCCTTTTCTTCGCGGATAATCTTAAGAATAGCTTTTCTTAAGATACTTGCAGTTGTATGAAGTGCATCCATAAAGCAAAAATCTGTAGAAGTTGCTTCATCCCAGTTGGGCAAGAAATATGCGATGTATTCAAAAGGAGAACGAGCTTTGATGCCGTTATCTATTTTGTCCAAATCCTCAATGATTTCCCTGTCCACACGTTCTTTACAAAGAGCAATGTAGTCTTTGGTACAACCAAGAGATTTGAGGATTTCATCGCCAAATGCTTGCCAAACAAGGCCAGAACTTGCGTAGGGAGTTCCTGATTCGCGTTTTCCGTTGCCGCCGGGCATATGGTGATCAAAAATGCCACCGCCGACATCAACAACGATGTCACAAGCTTTTAATACATTGGGATCCCGGGTGCGTACTACGGTTACTTTGCCAGCATGCAAAATTGAAATGAGTGCTATTGAAATGAGTTCATCATAGTGAAAAATGCCGTTGTGTGTTCCAACAGAAATTTTCTTTGAGCTATACATTTGTACTACCTCCTTAATTTATTTTGGCTACATTATATCAAAAATGTTTACATAATTCAACTAAATTCTTGAAAACATGGGTTAAACGGAGTATAATTAACACTTAGGAGAAAGAAAATGGTAAATATAGACGAACAAGAAATAATAAATGCAGCTAAAGTAATAAAAGATGGTGGACTTGTTCTATTTCCAACAGAAACTGTTTATGGGATAGGAGCAAATGGACTAAATGAACAAGCTGTAAAAAATATATTTAAGGCAAAAGGTAGAGCATCAGACAATCCATTAATATTACATATATCTCACGCAGATATGTTAAAAGATATTGCTAAAGATATATCTGAGTTAGAATATAAACTTATGGATGCATTCTGGCCAGGCCCGTTTACAATAGTACTAAATAAAACAGATATAGTACCTACAGTTGTAACTGGTGGATTAGATACTGTTGCAGTAAGAATGCCAAGAAATAAAATAGCAAATAGACTTATACATTATGCAGGAGTTCCAATAGCAGCCCCAAGTGCTAACATATCTGGCAAACCAAGTGGTACTTGTGTTGAAGATGTGTATGATGAACTAAAAAACAGCATGGATTATATAATAGATGGTGGAAAGTGTGAAGTTGGTATTGAATCTACTGTTGTTAAAGTAGAAGATGGTAGTGTAAGAATACTAAGACCAGGAAGAATTACTAAAGAGGATATTGAAACTATAGTATCATCAGTAATTTTAGATGAGCATATATTAGGAGAAGTAAAAGAAAATGAAAAAGTATTGTCACCAGGTATGAAATATAGACATTATGCACCTAAAACTAAATGTGTTATGATATACAGCAAAGACAATAGTGGTATGGTAGATAGAATAAATGAAATAGCAAATGAGTATAATAAAGCTACGGTAATTTGTTCTAGTGAAAATAAAGAACAATATACTGGTAAGGAAATATTAGATTACGGTTCTAAAAAAAATCTAGAAGAAATATCTTCAAATATATTTTCTATGTTAAGAAATGCAGATAAAAATGAATCGGACATAATATTAATTGAAGGAATAGAATCAAAAGGAATAGGTTTAGCAATTATGAACAGATTAATAAGAGCTTGTTCACATGAATTCTACATAGTATAATTATATACAGATTACATAAAATTGACAAATGAGTTCCAGAGTGATATAATAATGTCGCTTTGGAACTTTGTTGTTAAGTACTTAATAGTAACTAAGCAAAAAATATTAAAGAAAGGGTAAAACTATGAAAGATGTAAGACGGATTAATTCAAGAGTCCAGGTAGAACGCAACATCAGAATGAAGACCACCGCCATATCTGTAATTGTAGATGGTGAAAAAACAGTTCTTGCAGATATGAAAACCAATGATTACTTCTGGCTTAAGTACGAACATAACGATAGATATATCGTTGTATATTCCAGAGGTTGCATGGTAAACCAGATTCCTCTTAAGGTAGAAGCTGCATATGATATCAAAAACGAAAAGGTCGTTGAGATTAAGCGCAAGAATCAAGTCATTCTTGAATATATGCTTATTGGCAAAAAGCAGTTCGAGATTGGTACAATTCTTGAGTTTATCAACGATTGTCTGCTAAACGTTGCTTCTAAAGAAGAAACTGAAGATTTCAAAAGATATCTTACAGCAGAAAACCCGAATATCACGCGTGAAAGGATTAAGGAGTACATCATAAGTTGCTATCCTGTCCTTTCAATGTATTGTGATTACGATTACATTATTACAGTAATGGAATACAGGGAAATCATGGAGAAACTTGGAAATAATCTTTGTTTCCACATTATGCCTGAAGCTTTGGATAAGTAACATCAAAAAAGGCTACAAACAATTTGTTTGTAGCCTTAGTGCTAACAACTATTGAAAAAACAAAAAACTAAATATATAATTTAATTAAATTAATTTTAGGAGGCAAATATGGAAAGAGAAGTAAAGCCATATACATTATGGCAACATTTCAAAGGAGCAAGAGCTATGGTAATTGCACTTGCTAAACACAGTGAGACAGGAGAAGAACTTGTTGTTTATCGTTGTATGGATAACAATGGTAAGACAAATCACAAAGACGGAATTTATGCAAGACCGCTTAGCATGTTCCTATCTGAAGTAGATCATGAAAAGTATCCTGAAGTTGAGCAAAAGTATCGCTTTGAGGAAATTAAGGATTAAGAAAAAACACAAGGAGAAAATTTAATGAAACTAAAATCATTCAAATTTCCTACATTCGAAGAATGGAAAAAGAAAAAGTATACTACTCGGGTAGAGCTTGGTGCATACTGTGTTGAGGTTAGAGCTTTTTCGTGGGGTAGAGATGGAGCGACATATATGTTTGCAGCATCGCTTGCAGACAGAAACCCGCTTAATATTTACACTCCGCAAATTTTTTCAAGACGCTTTGAATACGTAGGCGATGATAACGCGCTAAAGGAATGGTATGATAATACTGCTCTTGAGTTTAACCAATTCTTTGAAAATCTTTTAAGGAAGACATATCTTGAAGAAGAATAAAAGAATACGAAGGAAAAGTAATGAAGAAAAACAGTAAATCTAAACAGATTATAACTACACATGAACTTGGTAAGTACATCCTTGAAAAAGGAAAGTGTCCTACACCTATTTATCACGGAAAGGGTTACAAAGAAACAAGGCGTGCTAAACCAGTAAAGTTTTGATTAACCAAACAAGGAGACAAGAAGAAATTCTTGTCTCTTTTAATTTATTGTGTGAAGTTAAAATAATAAAATATACACTAAAATTTATTAGTAAGCTTACGCCAAGTACTACATCCAACTATTCCATCAGCACTTAAGTTATTAGCGCGTTGGAATGCTTTAACAGCACTTAATGTTTGATTGCCAAAAATTCCATCGATACTACCAGTAGAATAACCTAAATAATTTAATGCATCTTGAAGTACCATAACATAAACACCGCGACTTCTAAACTTAATTAATGGATAGCCTCCAGTAGAACAAGCTGGTGTACCATAACGTTTATCAAAATGAACCCATGTAGGTGTTAAAGCTTTTGGTTCTACATATGTAAATAATCTACTATCTATAGCAAGTTCACGGAGTCTGTTTCTTGAAGCATTAGAAAATGTTTGAGCTGTATCCATAGCAAGCCCTGCATAATGTTGAGACATTCCACTGTGGCCGCCTTGCCATATTCTCTTAAATGCATATCCTACATATATTGGTTTACCCCACTGTCTACGTAATGAATTCCAAGCTTGCATAAATGCCTTTGTTGTCCATATTATATCAGATTTAGAACTACCTTGAAATTCATCTACAGTAAGAGTATTGCCTGTAACATATGGCATAGCTTCATTTAAATTTCTAGTATATTTTTCTATTTTATTTGTATCTTGGTTGTACACAAGTATTGTAGCCATAATTTCCTCCTGTATATGATAGTTTATGATAAAAAAACAAGTTGGTTACAACTCGTAACCAACCGAACAAGTTTACATAACCTTGAAAATAAGTTGAACTTGTGATATAATTTCTCGCGTATTAAAAAGGAGGTATTGTTATGACTATAACAAACAAAACTAGCATGGAATTAACCGTGCATGGCAAAACGATTAGTCCTGGTAAAACAAAAGATTTTCCCGCGCGGTATGACAGTGGCATAATGGTATTTTCTGATGCCGGCTGTTGTACAATCTATGTTGAAGATGGCAAAGTGAAATTTAAATCTGAAGGTAACATTGAAGCAAAAAACGGAATGAAAAAAGACAAACGTGGTCTTAGACATGTAAATATTTCCGCGAGAGTCTAAAAGGAAAGAGTCACACGAATGTGTGACTCTTTTAATTTGCAAATTAGGCAACAGCAATTGATAAAACCCTTATGTAAAGGTGGGTATCTGTCTCAACTTTTAGGATTCTCTAATATATAAGAGCATTCAACACCGGTTGATGAATTCCTGATTCCCTATCAAATTCTTGTAGATTTTCAAATGTTCTGTTACCTCTACCGTTATTCTATCATTAAGAAAAATGTTTGTAAATAGAAATTTTCAAAAAAATAGTGGTAATATTTTCAAGTAATAAAATAATATAAAAAATAGAAAAATCTTGTTGACAATTCTAAAATCCTGTGTTAATATATATACATGCCTGCGAGTATGGCGGAATTGGCAGACGCGCCAGACTTAGAATCTGGTACCAACAGGTGTGTAGGTTCAAGTCCTATTACTCGCACCAAAGAGCTACTTTAGTAGTTCTTTTTTTTATGCCTTTTTTAGAAAATATATACAAAAGTATTATATATGTGATAGTATATATTTATATAAATAAGGGGTAGAATATGGAAATAAGAAAGAAAATAATTATAGTTGCAGCTATAATAATATCAGTAGCAACAGTTGCGATAGTTTGCTTAAATGAAACGGGATTGTTAACTAGAAGAGCAACTAAATTAACTAAAACAAACGGAACAACAGTAGTTCCTACAATGTTAGATGAATTAACTCAAGATAGCACGTGGTGTGCTACATTTCAATTAATATGGAATGATTTGAAAAACGAGGTAGCAAAACAAAATATAGTATTTACACCACAAGAGATTATGGCAGACAATTTAAATAAAGAAACATTTAATGAGTCTATGTTATCTGATGAATATTATTACAAAATATATGGTTTTAAGAACTTAGAATTAAAAGAAACAATTGAAAAGGGAATTAAAGAAAAGTTTAATCAAACAAGTGATATATTAGACAAGTTTGATTGGTCTGAAGATGCATTAAATGATCCCAATAATCCAAATGTGAATAGATATTTCTTCTATACAATGTTATACAGAGAATTTGAGTTTGAAAAAGAATTTGATAAACTACCGGATGCTACTTTTGGTGACTATACAGGAATAAAATACTTTGGTATAGATAAAAATACAAAAGACAAAGTGGGTAATCAAATAGATGTATTATATTATAATTCAAAAGATGACTTCGCTTTAATAATAAATACTAAATCTAACGATGAAGTAATATTTGTTAAAAATCCACAAGGAACAACATTTAATGAAATATATGAAGATATGTTAAATGAAAGCAAAGAATATAAAGGTAGTAAATATTTTGAAGATATAGATGAGTTTAAAGCACCTATGTTAGAGTATAACGAAGAAAGAGAGTATACTGAACTTCAAAATAAAGAATTTCCAACCGCACTAGGAACAGGAAATATAATTAAAGCAATACAAACTATCAAATTTGAACTTAATGAAAAAGGCGGAAAGATAAAAAGTGAAGCGGCTATGGATGTAATGGATACAGCAGCTGCTATTATAGATAAAAAACCACAACCAAGATACTTCTATGTAGATGATACATTTGCAATATTCTTAAGAGAAAAAGGTAAAGCAATGCCATATTTTGCAGGAAGGGTTGAGAATATAACTAAATACCAATAATATAGGTATAAATGAAAGAAAATATTATTAATAAAGCACAATAACCGGTTACATGAGTAACCGGTTATTATAGTCTTAATGGATAATAAGATTAACGATTAAGTTGGTAAGCCAAAATGCAATTAAACAAGAACGGATAATAGCTTCTTTTTTGTCTTTACACATTATGCTACAAATAAGCCCTACAAGAACTAAAATGCTAATTAATGAACACATAAAAATATGTGAAGCAAAATTAAATGACACTATTTGCAAGAATAATGTGACAAACATCAAAATATAACCAAATCCGGTTGTTGCATTACCAACTACTTCTACTTTTCGTGGATCAATCATACCACCCTCCAAGTTAAAGTATTCCTATTGCTTTTAAGCTTTAGGTTAAATAAGACTATGCAAGTATTATAACACAATATGTATTAAAACTCAATTTGAATAATAATTATTAGTTTTAGATAAACAAATATAAATTACAGTCATATAGTATATAGGAGGTAGTTTATATGGAAGCAGATTATTGTTTTGGAAATCATTGTTTTAATTATTACGGAAATGTTGGAATAAAACACACAAAATATAATATATTAGCACCTGCACAGGAGCAAGATAAACAACCAGGGTTAGAATATTTAATGACGCCTAAACCAATTTTTGATAACCCTAATTATATGGGAAGTGGAAAGTTATTAAATAAAGTTGCAATTATAACAGGAGGAGATAGTGGTCTTGGTAGAGCTGCAGCGGTAGCTTTTGTTAAGGAAGGTGCAAAGGTAGTAATTCCATACTTAGATGAGCATACTGATGCGGAAGCAACAAAAAATTACATAGAAAGAATGGGCGGAGAATGTTTAATCCTTTCGGGAGATATTATGGATAAAGAATTCTCTAAACAGATAGTAGAAGAAACATTAAACAGATTTGGAAAAATAGATATACTAGTAAATAATGCAGGAGTACAATATCAACAAGATGATTTAACTTGTATATCTGATGAACAATTTGATAAAACATTAAAAGTAAATGTATACGGAATGTTCTATTTAACTAAAGAGGTACTGCCACATTTAAGAAGTGGAGCAAGTATTATTAATATTAGTTCTGTTACAGCGTTTTATGGAGAACCACAGCTAATAGACTATGTAACTTCTAAAGCAGCAATGATAGGATTTACTAGATCATTAGCTAGAAGCTTAGCGTTAAAAAATATAAGAGTTAATGCAATAGCACCAGGATATTTTTGGACACCACTTCAACCAGCGTGTTGGGTAAAAGAAAGAATACCATCACTTGGGGCAGATGCGGCAATGGCAAGGATGGCAATGCCTTATGAACTTGCACCTACTTTTGTGTTTCTTGCATCAGACGATTCAAGTTATGTAACAGGTCAAGTAATTCATAATAATGGTGGTCAGATAATGGGATAGAGAAAGGTTAATTTAATTAACCTTTCTTTTTATATCTAAGAATTGCAGCAAAGAGATATAAATTAAAATTACTAGTGTTAGTTTTAGAATTAATGGCACAGTAAAAAAGTTTGTTATAAATAAAGCGAGTGTTATATAAGAGAGAGGTAAAGCTACCCATTCAAAATACTTAAATTTTAGATTCGCAGTTTTGAACAATGTGTTAACGCTAATTATATAATTTAATGTTTCACTAATATATAGAACAACTATATATCCTATTGCACCGAAGTTTGGCAAAAGAAAATATATAAAAGAAATTGAAATTATCATATCAAAGATATTGCAAATCATAACACTAACTTGTTTACCTAATCCTTTTAATATGTTGTCTATAACATTATCTAGATATATAAGTGATATTAGAGGTGCTATTAATTTTATATAATGCCCAGCTTCAAAGTTATTATATATTAAGTAACCAATTTCTTTACCAAAGTACATTAATATTCCTGTTAGTCCTA
>JAZTYX010000066.1:0-10573 GCA_045637095.1 Clostridia bacterium
TTTAATAGAATTATCTTGTTTATCCCACCCCTTAATATATGCTATGTGATTAATAACTGTATATTCTTCTACATTCAAATAACTTGTTACACCATCAATCACTTTACATAGTCGATATAAATCTTTTACATCTTTGTCTTCTAGTGTTTGAATATTCAATATTTGATAAGTTCCATCACCAAATCTAACCATAGCATCTCTTGTAAACATTTTAGCAAATTCATCTTCATGAGCATTAATGTAACTTATCAAACATTGTTTTAAGACAAAATATATTGCAACTATCATAACTAGTATAATTAATATTTTCGTAATTCCTTTAATTTTTTTCATTATATTCTCCTATAATCTAAGTTATATTGTTCTAATACCTTACACTTGGCACTAATACTTCATTTACCTCTTTATTTACATTTTCGTTAGATATATCAAAATATTCTTCAAGTATTGGTTTTACTATATTTGCAACAGCTGTACCAGAGTCTCCGTGTTCTACTATTGCAACAACTGCTATTTGTGGGTTTTCTATTGGAGCAAATCCAACAAATACTCCATTTGGATGTCCACTAGATACTTGTGCAGTTCCAGTTTTACCAGCTACTTCTATATCTGAATTCTTAAATACTATATAAGATGTACCACCTTGTTCTGATGTAACAGACTTCATTCCTTCTACTACCGCATCAACATGTTTTTGATTCAAGTTTAATTTAGTAGATATGAACTTGTATCCTGTTACTTTTTCTATATGTGCTAACAATTCTTCTGACGATACATAATCATCTTCTGCATTCACAACATTCTTTATTAATGTTGCTCTATTTAACGTTCCACCATTTGCAAGAGTAGCTATGTAGTTTGCAAGTTGTACTGGTGTAAACGAGTTATACGATTGTCCTATTACTGCAGATAATGTATCTCCTAAATACCAATCCATCTCTTTATTTGCACCAGCAATCATACCTTTAGATTCGCCGTATAATTCAACCCCTGTTTTATTTCCAAGTCCAAACATTTGACAGTATTTAACTAAATTATCTATTCCCATTCTTCTACCAACTTCATAGAAGAAACAGTTACAAGATACCTTTATTGCATCACTTACATTTACCCAACCATGAGTTCTTCCATAGGACGAATAAACCCAACACATTGGATGGTTTGCGTATTCGTATCTACCATTTGCTTTTATCTTTTCTGTTGTTGTTATTACCTTGCTATCTAATCCAGCAAGAGCACTTAACATCTTAAATGTTGAACCTGGTGAATATGTTCCAGATATCGCCCTATTAAACATAGGCTTACTTGTATTATTCATTATCTTTTTCCACGAGCTATATTTTATTCCAGATACAAATTCATTTGGATCGAATGTTGGATAACTTGCCATAGCAAGAATCTCTGAGCTATTTACATCTATTGCTACAACTACTCCAGATGTAGCATCAGACTTTTTAGAATATCCAGGTGCCCCTGTTCTAATATTGTCTATTATTTTTTTCAAGTTGCTTTCTGCTACTTCTTGTAATCTATAATCTATTGTTAAAGTAACATTATTACCCGAATCTGCCTCTTTATATATGTATTCTCCCGCTATTTCACCTTCAGCATCAACTTCGGTTCTTTTAATACCATTGCTTCCTTTTAAGAAAGCTTCCATAGTAGTTTCAATACCCATCTTACCAATAATGCTGTTATATGTATAACCATCATCTTTTAATTCTTTATATTCTTCACTACTAATTTTACTTACATAACCTAAAAGGTGTGCTGCTATTGTTCCGTTTGGATAATATCTCTTAGAGTTTACATTTATCTCTACGCCAGGAAGTTCGCTTTTTAGCTCTTCTATCATAGCCATACTGTTATATGATATATCTTTTGCAAGTGTTACTGATCTAAATAATGAGAATGGATTTGTTCCTATTTCATATCTTAATGCAACTAATTTATTCTTAACATCACTAGCCACATTTAACTTGTTTAAATCATATTTTATATACAGATAATCTAATATTTCTACAGTTGTACTTTCCTTATCTATATCATATGTCTCACAAATTTTAATTCTATCCTCATCACTATGGAACTCATTATCTTCCATCGGAAAAGATGAAGTATACTCATCTTTATTTTGTTCTAATACATTTAACAACTTAAGTAATGTACTATTTAAGTTTTCGTCTCCAACCTTAAAAATTTCTACATCATATGCAAGTTTGCTTGTTGCCAAAACCACGCCGTTTCTATCATAGATTTCACCACGTGGCGCTTCTATTGTGGTTTCTCTTAGCATTTTCTTTTCAGATTGTTCCCTATAACTCGCACCATTTATTATTTGTAAATCCACTAAACGGAAAGCAAAAACAATCCCAATAAAAATTACTAGGATTTTTAGTATTAATATTCTATTTTCAAAAAAATTAATATTAAGTTTTTGCTTCACTTTTCTTTACTCCATACCTTTATTTATTTTCGCCATTACAAAGAACAGTACATATGCTGCTAATATATTTATTAGCACAGATTCTATTACTGCAAATATGCATGCTATTATTCCTATTGTTAGTCCTTCACTAAATATATTTATTAACAATGTTAGTATTTCAAATATAGTAATACCTATTGTTGTATATACCGCTACAGAAAACGGTGTATCTTGTTTGTATACATTTTTCATACTTTCTAAAATTATACTTAACAAAGTAAATATTACAAAATACTTAGCCAAAGTTTGACCTAAAACCAAATCTGTAAGTATACCTGCTAACATAGATAAATATACTTGTCTCTTAAAGGAATTAACCATTATTGTTACTATTACATAACACGCTACCAAATTCACTTTAGTTCCAAAGACATGTACATTGTTAAAAACTTTTAATTGAAGTAGTACCACAATTAAAAGAAATACTATATTTAGAATGTATGTTAGTATCTTCTTTAACATCAAACTCCCCTACTTTACTATTATTCCTACCATATCTAGAGAATCTAAATTAACAAAAGTCTCTACTATAGCATATCTATCTATTTCATTTTTTCTGTTTTTTATACTCTTAATTATTCCTACAGGAATACCTTTTTTATATAGTCCACCTATACCTGTTGTATATACCTTTTCTCCTTCTGCCAGTTCTGTATCTATTGGTATATTTACAAGTTTAACTGTGTTGTTTCCTGTTAGACTATATTCTCCTTTTATTAAAGCTAATTTATTAATATTTGAGATTTGAACACTTACAGAGGTTCCTGGTTCAAGTATTGTTGTAACTATACTTGTTGTTTCACTTACTTCTGAAATATATCCAACTAATCCTTGTTCGGCTATTACCGTTTGCCTTACTTCTATTCCATCTTTAGAACCTTTATTTATTACAAATGTTTCGTTCCATGTTTCATAATTTCTAGAAATTATATTTGCATATATTTTAGTAAAATGACTATAATTTTCTTCTATCTTTAGAAGCTCTCTTAAATCTTCATTCTCTATTTCTAGCATATCTATTTCTATTTGTAACTGTTTAGCTTCTGCTAATTCTTTTTCTAGATTCTCTATTTTTTTATTTAATTTTTTAGTATTGCCAAAAAAAGATGTACCATCCTTAAACACTCCCGTTACTGTTCCTGTTACTCCATCTACAAATCCTACAACTGTAGATGAAACTTTAGTCATAAAAGGAACTTTGAGAATAGCTAGTAAATAAATTGATATAATTACGCAAACTGCGATAATTATACCAATCATTAGTTTATTCTTCTTTTCTTTTTTTCTTTGTTTGGCATCCCTCATGTAATTCATAGTTATGCTCCTTATTTTCTTCTAGTCTTAATTGATTTCTTTAGTACCTCTATATTAGATAAAGCACTTCCAACACCTCTTGCAACACATTCTAATGGATTGTTTGCAATGTATACTGGAATTCCTATTCTATCTGATATATATCTATCTATGTTTTTAATATATGCTCCTCCACCACAAATAGCAATACCTTTTTCCATAATATCTGCTGCAAGTTCTGGCGGTGTTTTTTCTAGCGTTATATTTATAACCTTTATAATATCTTCTAGAATTCTTCTCATTGCTGCTTCAATATCTGATGTTGTTACAGTTATTGTATCTGGAAGACCTGTTGTTAAGTTTCTTCCTTTAACTTGCATTCTTTCTTCAGTCATTGATGAGAAAGCAGCTCCTATTGTATTCTTTATTTCTTCTGCTATATTATCTCCAATTAACACATCAAATTTATTTTTAACATATTCAATTATGTCTTTGTCTAGGTCATCTCCAGCTGTACGAATAGCATTTGAAATTACTATTCCACCTAAAGATATAACCGCTACTTCTGTAATACCTCCGCCGATGTCTATTATCATAGCACCTTCTGGGCTATCCACTTTAATACCGGCACCTATTGCAGCTGCCATAGCCTCTTCCATAACATATACTTCTTTTGCACCAGAAAGATATGCTGTTTCTTCTACTGCTCTTTCTTCAACATCTGTAACTCCAGATGGCACACATATTACCACACGCGGTTTAGATAACACACTTTTATTTGTACATTTTTTTATAAATTCTTCAAGCATCATTCTAGTTCCATAGAAGTTTGCAATAACTCCACCTTTAAGTGGTTTAACCGCAAGAATATTATCTGGTGTTCTGCCTAACATTTCTTTAGCAACATTACCAACTGCTAAAACATCTCCTGTTACATCATTGATTGCCACAACTGTTGGTTCTTTAAGTACGATACCTTCACCCTTAACATATATTTGAGTTGTTGATGTTCCTAAGTCTATACCTATATCTTTTGCCATCAGTTTCATAATATTCTACCTCCTATAAATAGCGAATTATTTGTTTCTTTTATACTTGTATATCCATTAGCCCCAATTATTATATGATCTAATAATGTTATATCAAAAATAGCTGCATAATCTATAATCTTCTTTGTAAGCAATATATCTTGTCTACTTGGAGTGGTGTCTCCACTCGGATGATTATGCACTAAAACTATAGAACTTGCAAGTTGCTTTATTGGTTCGCTCAAAATCTCTTTTGGCGAAACCATTGATTTATTCGTCATTCCAATACATACTGTTATAACAGACTTAACATGAGATTTTGTATCTAACAATACAACTTTAACATGTTCTACTTTAGCTTCCTTAAGTTCTGACGCTAACATATCATATACCTGTTTAGGACTTGTTATCTTTATTTTTGTTTCGTTTAATTTATTACTATTTATTCTTTTAGCAAGTTCTAGTACAGCTTTAATTTGTATGGCTTTTACTTTCCCTATACCTTGTACCTTCATTAATTCTTCTAATGAAGCTTCTTCTAAATATCTAAATCCAGCAAGTCCACACTCGTGTTTAGATAAAAGTAATCTTGCTACATCTACCGAATTTAATTCCTTAGATCCGGATTTTATTATTATTGCTAAAAGTTCTGCATCAGTAAGTACCAAGCCACCATACTTTTCAAACTTTTCATATGGCCTATCCTCTAAGGGTATGTTCTTAATACTTAACTTGTCCACTTGTTACACTTTCTTTACAATTATTAGCGCAATAACTAACCCTATTATTGATGCAATATTTAAGTCCATCATAAATCCAAATGTAACTTTAATGATGCTTAAATCTAACGTTAATGGGTTTGTTAATCCAAGCTCTTTACCATAAGCAAGAAAGCTTAAAGCAGGTACGCTTGCTGCTAATGTTCCTAAATATCCCCCTATAATTATCCCCGAAAAAACTATTAATGTTTTAATAAGATTTCTCATTGTTTCCTCCTTTGTTTTGCACGTCTTCATTATATAACGAAAAGCCAAATATTTCAACTATATTACAAAAATATGTCATTAAATTTTTCTACAAAATTATGCACTAATCTACAATTGCTTTTTAGCAAAAAATATAGTAAAATATCATCATCGAAATGAGGTAATATTATGGGTAAAAAAATAAATTTAGAAAAAGAACAAGAAAGATTAAAACTGTTAGAAGAAAAAGCAGAAAAGAAAGCCAAAAGTTTCTTAACAGAGTTCAAACAATTTGCAACAAAAGGCAATGTAATAGACATGGCTATTGGTGTTATTATAGGTACTGCGTTTACTAAAATAGTAAACTCACTCGTAAATGATGTAATAACTCCATCTCTATCTATTCTTACAGGTAAAATAGACTTCTCTAGTTTATTTGTTGCATTAGATGGCGTTAAATACGAAACTGTAGAAGCCGCTAAAGAAGCTGGTGCAACAGTAATTAACTATGGTCAATTCATAACAAATATTGTAGACTTCTTAATGGTAGCTCTATGCTTATTCATCTTCTTTAAGGTATTCTTTAAGGCTAGACGTAAAAAAGAAGAAGCCCCAAAACCAGTTACTACTAAAAAATGTCCATACTGCTTAAGCGAAATACCACTTGAAGCATCTCGCTGTGCACATTGTACATCTGAATTAAAAGAATAAAAATAAAAAGAGCGAATCAAATTCGCTCTTTTATTTTTACTTTTCCATATACATAACAAGTTTATTGTCTGTTATATGGCAATCTTTTTGATCTCCAGCCAAAGTTTTTAGAAATGTTGTTGTACTTGTTGCATTATAATCTTCCATTAAGATTGTTTGCTTTTTAGCATTTATGTAAGTTGGAATTATTTCTATTTTCTTTAAGTTTCCTTGTTCATTAAATGTTAAATTGAAAATTCCACCTTTTTTACCATTTTCATAGCTTGTATCATGCATTAAGTAGCCTAAGCTATATATTATTGGTTTATCTTTATACATTTCAATTGGATATATACCTAAAGAATGTGAGCCTAATACTACATCTGCTCCTGCTTTAATTATAGCTTTGTATGTATTTTTCATACCATTTGTTATAGTATGTGAATTTTCATTTCCTAAATGAGCCATTACAATTACAGCCGAAGCACTCTCTTTTGCTGTTTCTATTAACGCTTTAACTTTATTCAAGTTATATACCATTATTCCAGCTGATGTATATGTAGCTTCACTTCCTATAGTTTCATTGCACACACCAATTATTGCAACTTTAATTCCGTCTTTTTCTACATATATTATTGAATTGTTTAATCCAATTAAATCATAGTCTTCTTCTAAGAATTTTTTAGTATCGTTAAACATAGATTTACCAAAATCTAATATATGGTCTGTTGCTATATTTAATCCATCTATCCCTAGAGCGTTAAATGCATTATCTATTTCTGTCGTTACTATATATTTAGAATTAGTTTCTCCTAATTCTTGTAAATCTACTATATTTGTAGCTAGATGAGCCATCGTATAATCTGATGCTTTAGTATACTCTGAAATATGTCTAAAAGCGCTCATGTAATTATATTCCACATTTTGGCCTACCTTTCCGCCCATCATTATTTCACCAAGTGCTGTTATTTTTAATTCTTTAACAGGCTCATGACCTTCCTCTTCTTCAAAAACATCTACACTTGCATCGGATTCTATTATTTCTCCACCAGAAATATATTCATTCTTCGCTTTATTTACTTCAATCGCATTAGATATTGCTATAATACCCGTTACCGCACCTATCAATACAACTAATATTAATGATGCTAATAGTACTAACTTGAAGTTTATATTACTTCTGCCAGCACCCTTTCTTCTTCTAGTGATTGTACGACCACGTCTTGTACTGTTCCACATAACCTCTTATCTCCTTTGACACATACCTTTATATAATTTTCTGTATACCCTAATAGGACTCCATTTTCGTAATTCTCAAAAAGCACTTTAGTCTTTTTACCCAAATACATATTTAAGAATTCTTTATTTAATTTCTTACTTAAAGAAAGAACTACATTGCTTCTTTCTTTTTTAATATTACCATCTACTTGGTTGTCCATCTTAGCTGCTCTAGTATAATTACGTTTAGAATACTTAAATACATGTATTTCTGTAAGTCCCATTTTATTTATTGTATCTATTGTATCTTCAAATTCTTCATTTGTTTCTCCAGGGAATCCAACAATCACATCTGCAGCAAGATACGGATTATTAAAATACCTCTTTAGATTACTGCAAACCTCTATTAGAAGTTCCTTTCCATATTTTCTATTCATCCTCTTTAATACTTCTGTATTTCCACTTTGCATTGAAATGTGAAAATGTGGACATAGTTTTTTATATTTACTTAATCTTTGTATATTTGTTTCAGTTAGAAATTTAGGCATTAAAGAACTTAATCTTATTCTTTCAACCCCTTCTATTTCTTCTAGTTTATCTATTACATCAAATAAATCTAGATTTTCTAAATCTTGTCCATAAGATGCAACTTCTATACCTACTAGTATTATTTCTTTAACTCCAGAAGTTGCTAAAGACTTAGCCTCTTTAACAATACTGTCTAATTCTCTACTTCTAACTCTACCCCTTACGTATGGTATTATACAATACGAACAGAAGTTATTGCAACCATCTTCTATCTTAATTTCTTCACGAATTTCATATCCGCTTTTCATTATACCAACATCTTGATATTTTTTAACAGCATTTACATCTGTAAGTATTGTTTTGTTTTCTTTATTTTTCATGCATTCTTCTACTATTTCTAATAAATTAGATTTATCTTCATTGCCCAGAATAATATCTGCTTCAAACTCTTCTAATTGTTCTTTTTTACCTTCTACACTACAACCTAAAACAGCAACAAGTGCCTCTTTATTTTGTTTTCTTGCTTTGGATAACATTTGTCTTGTTTTTCTATCGCTCATATTGGTAACTGAACAAGAATTTACAACATATACATCTGATTTAGACTCAAAATCTACAATAGTATGTCCTACTTGCTCGAATTTTTCTTTTAACAAATCTGTTTCATAATGATTTACTTTACAGCCTAGTGTTAAAAATGCTACTTTCATTATTTACCCTCGTTATATATTCTTATTACTTCATCAACGACCGTTTTAGATGAGTTTGGTTTACCTATAACCTTACACATCTCAATCATTTGATTTACTCTCTTTTCGTTATACATAGCTATATCTAGAACATGTTCTATTGGTTCATTTTTATATGTTCTTATAGCTGTACCATTGTTTATAAAATAGTTTGCATTTTGTTCTTCTTGCCCAGGTATTGGATTAATTATTACCATTGGTTTACACATAGCTAAACACTCTGTCGATGTTAATCCGCCAGGTTTAGTTATTACAAAATCACTTATTGCCATTAACTCTGGTACTTGGTTAGTATAACCTAAAACAGTTATATTTTTACCTGAAGTTGATGCAATATTTTCAAATCTCATTTTTTGTTTTTCATTTCTACCTGTAACGGCAATTAATTGCAAATCATACTTAGTATTTAATAATTCCGCAAATATTTTTTCAGATTTACCAAGTCCTAATCCGCCACCTGCAAAGAATAATAATGTTTTCTTATTTTCTTCTAAGTTAAATTCGCGTCTTAATGCTTCTTTATCATACTCTTTGCTAAATCTTGGTGATACAGGTATTCCTGTAACCATTATTTTAGATTCGGGTATATTATATTTTCTTATACAATCTTGTTTCATTTCAGTTGTAGCAACCATAAGTCTATCTATATGCTCATGTTCTTCAACCCACATATTGTGAATTCCATAGTCTGTCATAATACTTACTATACTTGCTCTAACTTTACCTTTTCTTTTTAGATATGCACACATGTGTGATACAAATGGATGTGTAGAAACTATAACATCTGGATTAGTCTTTCTTATCATCTTTTTAAGACGAATTGTAAGAGCTTTATTTACCATCTTGTTAATTTCACCAATTGTATTAAGCTCTGCTTTATCCGAACGTCTATACATTGTTCCCCATAATTTAGGTGCATGTCTAGTTACAGATGCATATCCTTTAACTATTAATTTATTTGTTAATGCAGAAGAATACTCAAGGCCATCTTCGTAGACAACCTCAACACCTTCGTGTGATTCTAGAACCTCTTTAACAGATTCCGCAGCTTTTAAGTGTCCATTTCCTACTTTAGCATATAACAATAATACTTTCATAAATTCATTTCTCCTTAATTGAAATATACGATTTATTCGCTATTTCAACACATGTGTATTATACCACTTTATGTACACATTTGCAAGAAATTCAATCTTGCAACCACCCCTTATATGTGTTATTCTCAAATCAGGTGATAAATATGGATAAAGCAGGAAAGTTTTTTAAGAATTTTTTTATAATCTTAGCTATTGTTATACTTGTATATGGACCAGCTCCATTTATTATGGCATATAACCAAATAACAGAACCTATGTATTATAAATACGGAAGTAATAACTCTACAGTATCTGTTATATTAGATTATTTCATTCATGACACAGAAAATATAGAAATACAAACATATGCCCGTCAACTAGCAAGTAAAAATAATAACAATATTTACGAATTATCTAAAGTAATAACTACTATCTTTTCTTATTATTTAATTATTATTACAGTAATTCTAATTGGTCTTGGAATCTACTTACGTAAAAAGAATGATAAAGAAGCGTCAAACAATTGCTTTATATCTTC
>JAZTYX010000067.1:0-11158 GCA_045637095.1 Clostridia bacterium
CTGTCTTTCCATCGTCTTCCATATCTTTAGCACCAACATTTGTAAATGTTCCGCCGTTTACTGTTAATTTACCAGTTCCTTTTACCCATACTGCCATTGAATAATCATTTGTTAGACAAGCACTGTCGATTTTTCCATCACCTTCGATAGTTAAATCTCCTCCTGTTACAACCATGAATATTCCATTTCCTTCAGTATCTTTTTTTGCTGTTAATGTTTTACCATTTAAATTTACTGTAACTTTTTTAGCTACTTCTATTCCTGTAGTTAAATCTATGTTAGCTAATAACTTAATTGTATCGCCATCTTTAGCTGCCGCAAAAGCTGCTTCTAAACTTTCATATTTAGTTTCACCAACTAATGCTACATCTTTACTTATTATTTCAGTATCTTTAGCATCTTCTGGATTTGTTATTTCTGTATTTGTGTCTACATTAGTGTTTACTTCTACTTTAGCTCCATCATCTGTAAAACTAAAATCGAAAGATAAAGCTGGTACTATGAATTTTTTATTTGTTTTATCATATTTAGCACCATCTGTTACTGAACCTTCATCTACATTTCCATCATATGGAACTTCGATTGTTTTCATTTCTCCATCTACAAAGAAAATATGTAGACTTTCTTCAATTTCTTCTATTTCCTTTTCAGATGTAACTGCTGTTACACTTGTTCCAGAAACTTTATACCAAGTTGCACCATTATAATAGTATGGTGTAACTGTATCCAAGTCATTAAGTTCGTTGCCTAATGCAACCCAAACTTTTGATTCGTTTATTCCTGAGTTAAACACAAGATCTGCAGTCATTACTGTAGTAGGATCAAATCTAGTTGACCCATATATAAGTGCGCCTGTATCTCCATATTGTTCTGTTGTCTCTAGTACTGTAGCAGCAAAACATGAAGGGATTAAAAACAATCCTAAAGCAGCAATTATACAAAGTTTAGTTAATATTTTGCTCTTCATATTAGTTTACCTCCTTAATTAACTTTAATATTTTTTAATGTCTTAACTGTATCTGCCATTGTTACCCAACCTGAAGCTGGTATGTTTCTTGTTACTGTCTTTCCTTGTGTATCCACTACATCAGCTGTTCCAGCAACATATTTACCGTTTTTAACAATATATATTCTTACTTGTGGTAATAATCCGCCTTCTATTTTAACAGACTTCCAAGTTATTACATCTTTCTTTTCCCATTTAGCTGTAAGTGTTATGTTCTTTGTTATCTTTGTTGAGAAATCAAATTTTGTACTTCCATTATACCAACCTAAGAATGTATAACCACTTCTAGATGGATTAGATGGTTTAGCAACTGTTTTACCTTTTTCTACGGATTTGCTTGTTACTTTATTGCTATATCCATAATTGAATTTAACTGTATACTTAGTTACTGTTGGTTTATTATCTTCTGCTTTAGTCTCTTCTTCTGTCCATTTAGCTGTAAGTGTTGTATCTACTGTTATTGGTGTAGAAAAATCAAAAGCTGTTTCTCCTATATACCATCCATTAAATGTGTAACCACTTCTTGTTGGCTTTTCAGGTTCTATAGCAAGTTTATTTTCTTCTATTGTTTGACTTGCCACTTCACTTCCACCGTTTGAATCAAATTTAACTGTATACGTTAACGTTGTTTCTGGTTCAGGAAGCCTTGCATCACTATTTTCACTCCAAATAGCAGTTATAACTATATCTTCTGTTATTGGGTTGGAAAAATCGAATTTAACGCCATCATAATACCAACCTTCAAATGTATACCCTTCTTTTACTGGATCTGCTGGTTTTAATACACCGTTGTCTTTTTCAACTTTAATAACAATGTCTTTTAATCCATTACCTGTACTAAATGTAACATCACATGTATTATCCATTAAAGTTGTAAACAGCCAACCTAAAAACATAGAAACAATTACTATTATTATTAAAATAACAATTTTAGCAAACTTGTTTTCTTTCTTTTCTTCTATTTTCTTATTAGTTTTAGATTCTGTTTTTTTCTTGACATCAGCTGCCGGCTTTTTCTTAGTTTCAGTATCTGCTGTCACTTTCTTAACCTCAGCAGTTGCCTTCTTATCTGCCTTAGTCGTAGGCTTTTTCTTAACCTCTTCTTCTTTCATATTTTTCCTCCTTTTTTCTTACCGTCATTATATAACAATTATATACTAAAGTCTATCTTTTTTGACAAATTGGTAATTTTTTCTTGTTATGTTTCACAAACAAAAAAATGTACTGTTTTTTCACAGTACATTTTATATATTTTATTTAATTTTAGAACTCTTTTTATCCTTCTTTTTTCTTATAACATATCTAATTAAATACGTAACTCCCGCCACGACATTATATATAACTAACAAGTCTATACAACTTCCCATGTTATATAACAAGTTTATTGGAATTATAAAAGCTATAGATGTTAGGATTAAGCTTATTAATACATCCCACTTTTCATTCATAAGTACTATTGCTATATATATCACTGGGAATATTATATATATTCCATCTAATATATTTTTACCACCTTGCATTGCACATACAAGTAGCGCTATAAATATAGCTGGTAGTACTATTCTCAATATTCTTCTAATCATATGTATACCTCTACTTCTTAGCATTCATTTTAAGATATTCAGATATGAATAAATCTAAATCTCCGTCCATAACACCTTGCACATTACCCATTTCTGCGTTTGTTCTATGATCTTTAACAAGACTATAAGGACAAAATACATAAGAACGTATTTGGCTTCCCCATCCATTTTCTGAAAGTTCGCCTTTTATTTCTTTAAGTTTTTCTTGAGATTTATCTAGTTCATATTGATAAAGTTTTGCTTTAAGCATCTTCATACAAGTTTCTCTATTTTGTATTTGAGAACGTTCTGTTTGGCAAGCTACAACTATACCTGTTGGTATATGTTTAATTCTTACTGCAGAGTCTGTTTTATTAACATGTTGTCCACCTGCGCCACTTGCTCTATATGTTCCAACTTCTAAATCTTCAGATTTAATTTCTACTTCTATATCATCTTCTATTTCAGGCATTACATCTACAGCCGCAAATGAAGTATGTCTTCTTTTATTTGCATCAAACGGAGATATTCTAACAAGTCTATGAACACCTTTTTCTGCTTTTAGATATCCATAAGCATACATTCCTTTTACTCCAAACGTAACACTCTTAATTCCTGCTTCATCGCCTTCTTGCATATCGTACAAAGCGTATTCAAAGCCTGAACGTTCAGCCCATCTTGTATACATTCTATTTAACATTTCTGCCCAATCTTGAGACTCTGTTCCCCCCGCGCCTGCATGTATAGTTACAATTGCATTTAGTGTGTCATATTCTTCTGCTAAAAGAGAAGATACTTCTAGTTTTTCTATTTTACTTTCTAAACCTTCTATTTCTTTTTCTAATTCAGATTTTATACTTTCATCCATTTCTTCTTTTAGAAGTTCATATGAAACTGAAGCGTTTTCTACTACATCTGCTACTTTATAGTACGCAGCAAGAGCTACCTTTAAGTCTTTTATTTCTTTTAGAACAGTACCACTTGACTTAGCATCATCCCAAAATCCAGTTGCTAAAGTCTTTTCTTCTAAAGACTTTAATTCTTGTTCTTTAGTTTCAATTTTTAATGTAGCTTTAATCTCATTTAATCTTTTTATATATTCTTCTAGACTATATTTAATTTCTGTTAGCTCCATCTATATCCTCCCATATACCATTTTTATCTGGCATAGCATTAAACTCCATTATATCATCTTTAGTAGGGTGAATGAACTTAAGTGAACATGCAAATAGCGCAAGTTCTCCCTTAGTTCCACCATACTTAACATCTCCAAATAACGGATGCCCAATATTGCTCATTTGTACTCTTATTTGGTGATGACGACCAGTATGTAGTTTAATTCTAACATATGTATATTCTTTACCTTTATAACTAGTATTCCCTATTACCGTATAATCTAAAGAGGCAAGTTTAGCACCTTTTTTATTTTCCGATACAACACTACTTGTATTTGTTCTTTCATCTTTGTACAAATAGTTTTCTAGATGTCCTGCGCCTTCTAATTTTCCTTCAACTGCTGCTACATATTCTTTCTTGAAGTCACCATTACGTATAGCTTCAGAAAGTCTGCTTGCACCTTTAGAAGTTCTAGCAAACACCATTACACCTTCAGTCATACGATCTAATCTATGTACTAATCCTAGGAACACTTCTCCTGGTTTGTTATATTTTTCTTTTATATATGCTTTAACCAAAGTTAGCATATCTATATCTCCAGTTTTATCTGCTTGAGATGGAATACCTGCTGGTTTTATTACTACTATTGAGTGGTTATCTTCATATATTACTTTCAAATCTTTCATATTATTCCTCATAAAAGTAAAACCCCACGTTACGTGAGGTCTATCTTACTTTTCTTCTTTTTTAGTTTTGATTTCTACTACTTGTCTTTTATTATATTTTCCGCAAGCAGGACATGCTTTATGTGGAAGTATTGTTTCTCCACAAGCTTCACATGTAGCTAATGATTTTTCTTCTAATTTCCATGTAGAACGGCGAAGACCTGTTCTAGCTTTTGACCATCTTCTTTTTGGTTGTGCCATTTCTATTCCCTCCTTTAAGCGAACACATAATGCCCGAGATTATCTTATTACCCGTATATTATATAGCACGAGTTAAATATTGTCAAGTGATTTTTATTAAAGTTATAAAATTCACTGTCAAATTCAATTACATATTTAAAAGTGTATTTTTCATTTCAATGATATCATAAAATGGTATTGGTATTCCTTGATTCGCCAATTCTATTACTAATTTAGACTTATATAAAATTTCCGCCTTTAAGTTTTCTGATATTTCTACATCTTGTCCATTTGTTTTATATTTATCTTCTATATACTCTAACTTAGTTGGGAACATATTTTGAATTAAAAATACTCTTTCTTTTCCTAGTACTTTACCAAACACAAAGTTATAAACATTTTTTCTTGTTTTTCTTTTATTTTCATATATCTTTTTATATTTCTCTACTTTACTAGATATAGGTACAAACCATATTATTTCTCTATGTCTTGGATCTGAAAAACAAAAATAACAAGGCCTCTTATTTCCATTCTCTTTATTTTGCATTAACTCATATTGATTAAATACTTCAAAGAATTCTTCTTTTATAAAATAAAATTTACCGTTTTCTATCTCCATTATTACCCCTTATAGATAAGAAAATCTATCCCTTACGGGATAGATTTCTAATTTGTTCACCTACGCATTTATTGTTCGCAAGTAGGGTTGCGAATCACATTTCGTCCACTTGTGCATTTATACCCCGCCAACAAGGTGGCGACTAACATTTATACTAGTACCTTTCAGTACCATTAGTATTATATTCATTATACCCTAGCAAATATAGAATTGTCAACTAAAACATCCACATTCGGCAAAACTAGTGTTTTTTCGACAACATACTATCTCTTTAATCTAAATGAGTTTAATATCACAGTTATGCTGCTAAACATCATTGCCATACTTGCATACATTGGTGTTAAACTAAGTCCAAATCTTTCAAGTAGTCCTGATGCTATTGTTAACATTACTACATTATACGCAAATGCCCAGAACATATTAGATTTAATTACATTTAATGTTTTCTTGCTTGTTCTAAACAATTCTGCAATACTAGATATGTCGTTATTCATTAAAATTACATCTGCAGAATTTTGAGCTATGTCTGTTCCGCTATGCATAGATACACCTATTGTTGCTGTAGCAAGAGCTGGCGCATCATTTATTCCATCTCCAACCATCATGACATATTTACCGTTATCTATTAGTTCTCTTATCTTTTCTGTCTTATCTTTAGGAAGTACATTTGCTATTACTCTATATATATTAAGTTCATTTGCAACAGTTTTAGCTGTCAATCCATTATCCCCAGTAAGCATTATAAACTTCTTATCCATCTTAAATAGTTCTGCCATTGCATCATAAGAACCTTTTCTTATTGTATCTTTTACTCCAATTAATGCTATTACTTGGAAGTTCTTAATTACATACATAATGCTACATCCAGCTGCTGCGAGTCTTTCTTCATTCTTTAAGAATTTATTTTCTACTCCTAGTATTTCAAACACTTTACCGTTTGCAACAAAGTATTCAAAATCTCCTACTTTTCCTCTAATACCTATTCCAGGAAGTTCTTCAAAATATTCTACTTCAAGCTCACGTTTACCTATTTCATCTAGATATTTTACAAATGGATATGCAATTGGGTGCGTAGAGTGTCTTTCTAAACTTCCTACTATTTGCATTATTTCTACATCTTCTATATCATTTGTATAGTTTAATACTTCATATATATTAACTTCTCCATTAGTAAGAGTTCCCGTCTTATCCATTACAACTGTATTTATTTTATTTGCTGTTTCTAGCACATTGCTAGATTTAACGAGTATACCTTTTTTAGCAAGTTTACCTTCACTAATTACTACTGCAAGTGGAGTAGCTAAACCTAAAGCACAAGGGCATGCTACTACAAGTACATTTACAAAATGTTTAATTCCCTCTTTAAGTCCAAGATCAAACATAATGTACATACACAATGTAAATACCGCAATTCCTATTACAAAGGCTACAAATATACTAGATATATCATCTGCATATTTCGCTATTTTAGGCTTTGTATTTGATGCCTCAGAAACTAACTGTACTATTTCAGATATTGTAGAGTCTTTCCCTATTCGTTCTGCTCTATACTCAAAATAGCCGTCGTAATTTATACTTCCTGCAACAACTTTAGCGCCAATTTCTTTTTTTCTTGGAAGAGCTTCACCTGTTATAAACGACTCGTCCACATGTGCAGAACCATATATGACTGTACCATCTACTGCAACTCTATCTCCCGCTTTACATACAAGTATATCTCCTACTTTTACCTCATCTATTGTAACCTTTTTATCTCCGTTTTCTGTTTTTATTATTGCATACTCTGGAGTTATTTTAACAAGATCTTTAATTGCCTCTTTAGTCTTTTCTTTACTCTTATAGTCTATATATCTTCCAAATTTCACAAAGAATATTACACTTACACAAGCTTCAAAATACAAATTATGTACAAGTTCAAATCTTCCAGCAAATATTAGTATCATATTTATAAAGCTATATATAAAGCTCGAAATAACACCTATAGTTACTAGCGTATCCATATTAGGCATTGTTTTAATAAATCTCTTTACACCGTTTATTATTATGTCCAATCCATATACCAAACTAAGTATTGCAAATATACACAATACAAGCGAATACCAAATTGCATGGTATTCCATATTTAAGAATGGTATTTGTGGCCAGCCAAACATATTTCCCATAGAAATATATATAGTTATTACTGTTAATATAAAAGATGCTAATAATAAATACTTGCTTATATTCTTTTTATTTTCTTTCTTAGGATTATATATACCTAAAGATTCAAAACCAGCTTCTTTTATGTATTCTTCTATCTTTTCTACATCTAGCTTAGTATCATCATATTCCACTAAAGCCTGAGCAAGCACCAGATTCACTGATGCTTTTATACCTTCTTGTTTATTCAAATATTTTTCTAAGCCAGAAGAACAAGCGCTACAGCTCATACCACCTATACTTAAAATCACTTTTTTCATATATTATTATCCCTTTAAATTAATCTATTACATCAAAGCCCAACGCTTCAATTTTATCTTTAAGTATCTTAGTTATATCCTTAGCCATTTCAACTGTTACAGTTTTGGTTTTGTGACTTGCAACAATAGAATTAACACCTTCTATATCTTTTAAGGCATTGTTTATTCTGTTTTCACAACCGCCACACATTATACCTTCTACTTTAAATGTAACCGTCATATTTACCTCCTAGATAAATTTCTTACAAAAACTTCTTCTATGTGCTTTACAAAGTCCATACTTTAATATTGCATCTGTATGTTCTTTTGTTCCATATCCTTTATTTTTAGCAAAACCGTACTCTGGATATTCTTTGTCTAGTTCAACAATCATATGATCCCTTGTAACCTTAGCTATTATTGACGCTGCTGCGATAGATTCACTTAACGCATCACCTTTTATTATTGGTGAGTATGGTACATCTATCGGTACTTTCTTTTCTGCATCAACTAATGCATAGTCTGGTTTTATGCTTAACCCTTCAACTGCTTTTTTCATAGCTAATCTTGTTGCTTCTAATATATTTATTCTATCTATTGTTTCTTCATCTACTATACCAACAGACCAAGCTACAGCTCTTTCTTTTACTATCTCAAATAATTCTTCTCTTTTCTTTTCTGTAAGTTTCTTAGAATCGTTTACACCTTCAATATGATCATCTTTTTTTAGAATAACTGCGGCTGCTACAACCGGTCCACATAATGGTCCACGTCCCGCTTCATCTATTCCACACACTAACTCATATCCTTTAGCGTATAATGCTCTTTCGTATTCTAACATTTTATCTAATCTAAGTTGTTCTTTTTCTGTCATTTAAACACACTCCATATACACTTCGTTCTTTGTTTTTCCTCTTTCTTTTGCCACTTTCTTAATTGCTTCCTTTTTGTCTACACCTTGTCCTACATAGTATTCGACAAGTTCTCTATCTGTCATTTTATCTATTCCAAGTTTTTCGTTTTCTTCTTCTTTTCTTTGTTCGTCGCCTTCAATATTCCCCTCAACAATTAAAACGATTTCTCCTTTAATTCCATTTGTTTCAATTTCTTCTATTTGTTCTGTAAGCGTAGAATATCTACATTCTTCATGAAGTTTTGTTAGTTCACGTGCTATACATATTCTTCTTTCGCCCAAATGCTTTAATATATCTTTTAATGTATACAGTATCTTGTGTGGTGCTTCATAAAATACCATTGTTCTTGTTTCGTATTTTAGACTTTCTAATCTTTCACGACGTCTAGTAGGTCTCATTGGTAAGAAACCTTCAAATGTAAATGTATCTGAATCAAAATTCGTGTATGCTATTGCTGTTGTAAGAGCAGTAACACCAGGTATAACTTCTATTTTATACCCTTCATCTATTAACGTTTCTACTAACGCTTCACCAGGATCAGATATTCTTGGCATCCCCGCATCTGAAACAAGTGCAATTTGTTTTCCTTCGTCTAAAAGTCTTCTAACTTCATCTATTTTATCTTTTTCGTTATGTCTATGATAACTAATTTGTGGTTTAGATATTTCTAGGTGATTTAATAACTTTAATGTTTGTCTTGTATCTTCTGCTAAAATTAAATCCACTTCTTTTAATGTATCTATTGCACGTAAAGTAATATCTCTTAAATTACCTATTGGTGTACCTACCAAATATAGCTTCCCAGCTATTTCTTCTTTTTTACTCATTATTCCTCCACATTATCCATACCATATATTTCATATACAGTATTAGTATAATTTCCATTCTCATCATATTCTATTATGCTAGGTAGCACTGTACATTCATTGCCGCCACCTAGTACATATTCACAAAGTACTATACTAGGTTTCTTTGTAACACTAGGTTGTAAAAACTGTAGTTCTTTTATCTCTAGGTTATACTTTCTACCTAATGTTATTAAATCTGCTATTCTTTCTGGTTTATGTACAATATATAACTTACCTTTAAATCTTAATAACTTAGATGCAGTCTTAAATATATCTTCTAGCACACACATAACTTCATGTCTTGCTATATATTTTTCATCTATATCATTAACCGTTCCTGTTCCCGCTTTTTTATATGGGGGATTAGATATTACCACATCTACTTTATCTTTTCCAGTTATTTCGACAATTTTTTCACGTATTTTTTCCACATTCTTAAGATTTTCTTTAACAACATATAACTTATTTTGCAGTTCATTAAGCTCAATATTTTTAAGCGCCAGATTATACATCTTATCTTGAAGCTCTACTCCAATTATTTTGTTACATTTAACCTTCTCAGAAATTATTACAGGCATAACCATTGAACCTGTGCCTAAATCTAATATATTTGTATCTTTATTTGTTCTCTTAACCATGTTTGCTAAAAGGACTGAATCCATACCAAATAAAAATAGGTCTGTATCCTGTATAATCCTTTTGCCATTAAGGTTTAAATCATCTATTCTTTCCATAAAAAATCCTCGGATATATTTTATCATAAAAATAATAAAAAGAAAAGAACAAGAAATTTAAAAAAGAAAAACATAACAGGTATCTGTTATGTTTTATTTATCTAATATTAATTACTATTTTGCCACATAGTTATAATGCATAGTTGCAGAAGTAAACGATGTATTTCCCATAGTATCTACTGTTACACTTTCCCATTCAAGTTCTGTTCCAGCGTAATACACATCTTTTAGCGCATTAATGTAGCCAAATGCCCACAATTCAACATAAGTAAGCGTTTTTGGCAGCATTATTTTCTTTAAAGATTTACACACTTCAAACGTACCATAACCTATTGTAGTAACACCTTCTGGTATTGCAATTTCTTCTATGCCTACACACAATGCAAAAGCGCCATCTTCTATGTTTGTTAATGTATCCGGTAATATTATTTTTGTAAATTGCGATTGATCATCTATAACTGGATTTGTAGAACCATAAGTTGTTGCTGAGAATACTCCGGCTTTTATTGAAGTTACCGTATATTCTTTACCATCCGCAGGATTTACAACCTTTGATGGTATTGCAACTTCTGTTACTGTATTTCCAGCATCATCTTTGATAGCTGTTGCGAATGGATATTTATCTCCTCCATAGTTATAATATCCTGTTACAGCATATTTTTCTTGTACACCTTTTAACGCAGCTGTCATTGTTGTTGAATCATAGTCATATGTATAGTAATCAATAGGTTCTATTGTTCCTTCTCCTTTTTTATTTACTTCTACACCTTGATCTGTTACATCTATATCAAAATCATCAGTATAATCTTTCATTTGATCTAAAACATAATCTTTTAATTGATTGCCTCTAAGAGCATCCATATATCCATCAGCCCACGTTAATGTAGCTAATTGTTGCACTTGTTGCAAATTAGTTGCATCTGTCGCTTCGCTTGCTTTATTTATTATTCCTGTATTACTTAAAGTAATTACTACTGAAGCTGCTAAGATTATCATAACTATTATTGTTATTACTA
>JAZTYX010000068.1:0-30037 GCA_045637095.1 Clostridia bacterium
CCTATCGAAATTAGAGCAGATAGAAGACAAAGTCTAGGAATTAGATGGTTAGTAGAATACGCTAGAAAAAGAAACGAACACGGAATGGATGAAAAACTAGCAGCTGAAATAATGGATGCTATAAACTCACAAGGTGGAGCATTCAAGAAGAAAGAAGATACTCATCGTATGGCAGAAGCAAACAAAGCATTTGCTCACTACAGATGGTAAACCAAAGATAGGAGGTAATTTATGGCAGGTAGAGAATATCCTCTTGAGAGGACAAGAAATATCGGTATCATGGCTCACATCGATGCTGGTAAAACAACTACTACTGAAAGAATACTATTCTATACAGGAAAAACTCACAAATTAGGAGAAACTCACGATGGTGGAGCTACAATGGACTGGATGGCTCAAGAACAAGAAAGAGGTATCACAATTACTTCTGCAGCAACAACTTGTTTCTGGAACAATAACAGAATAAACATCATTGACACTCCAGGACACGTTGACTTTACAATCGAAGTTGAAAGATCTCTAAGAGTACTTGACGGTTCAGTTACAGTACTATGTGCTAAAGGTGGAGTACAACCACAATCTGAAACTGTATGGAGACAAGCAAACAAATATAAAGTACCAAGAATGATATACGTTAATAAAATGGATATCATGGGTGCAGATTTCTATAGATGTGTAGAACAACTTAGAAACAGATTAAAAGCTAACGCAGTACCAATCCAATTACCAATAGGTAAAGAAGATTCATTTAGAGGTATTGTAGACTTAGTAGAAATGAAAGCTTATGTATATTATGATGAATTAGGTAAAGATATCAGATGTGAAGAAATTCCAGCAGATATGTTAGCTGATGCAGAAAAATATAGAAGCGAATTATTAGATCATATAGCTGAGTTCGATGAAGAAATCATGATGAAATATCTTGAAGGTGAAGAACTTACTATAGATGAAATCAAAAAATGTATAAGACAATCAACAATAGAAAACAAGATGGTTGCAGTAACTTGTGGTACATCTTACAAAAACAAAGGTGTTCAAAAGCTACTTGATGCTATAGTTGACTATATGCCATCACCACTTGATGTTGAACAAATTAAAGGTGTTAACGAAAACGGTGAAGAAGAAGAAAGACCATCTTCTGATACAGAACCATTCGCAGCACTTGCATTCAAGATTGCAACAGATCCATTCGTTGGAAAACTTACATTCTTTAGAGTATACTCTGGAACACTAGAAGCTGGTTCATATGTATACAATGCAAACAAAGGCAAGAAAGAAAGAATCGGAAGAATTCTTCAAATGCACTCAAATGAAAGAAAAGATATAGATAAAGTTTACGCTGGAGATATCGCTGCAGCAGTTGGACTTAAAGATGTATTTACTGGAGATTCATTATGTGATGAAAAACACCCAGTAGTACTTGAATCTATTGAATTCCCAGATCCAGTTATTTCTATAGCTATTGAACCTAAATCAAAAGCTGACCAAGAAAAAATGGGTATAGCATTATCTAAACTTGCTGAAGAAGATCCATCATTCAAAACATATACTGATGGTGAAACTGGTCAAACAATAATTGCTGGTATGGGTGAACTTCACCTAGACATAATAGTAGATAGATTAAAACGTGAATTCCACGTTGAAGCTAATGTAGGTAAACCACAAGTTGCTTACAAAGAAACTATTAAGAGAGCAGTTAAAGTTGAAGGTAAATTTATTAGACAATCTGGTGGTAAAGGTCAATACGGTCACGTATGGCTTGAAGTTGAACCACAAGAAGCTGGTAAAGGTTACTCATTCGAATCTAAAATCGTTGGTGGTGTTGTTCCTAAGGAATACGTTAAACCAACTGATGAAGGTATTAGAGATGCAATGAAGAGCGGTATACTTGCTGGTTATCCAGTTGTTGACGTTAAAGTTGCACTTGTTGATGGTTCATACCACGATGTTGACTCATCAGAAGCAGCCTTCAAAGTAGCAGGTTCTATGGCGTTCAAAGAAGCTTGCCGTCAAGGTGGAGCAGTATTACTTGAACCAATCATGAAAGTTGATGTAATAGTTCCTGAAGAATACATGGGTGATGTTATAGGTGACATCAACTCAAGACGTGGAAGACTAGAAGGTATGGAAGCAGATGCTGGAACTCAAACTATCCACTCATTTGTACCATTATCTGAAATGTTCGGATACGCTACAGACTTAAGAAGTAAAACTCAAGGTAGAGGTGTTTACTCAATGGAACCAAGTCACTATGAAGAAGTTCCAAAATCAGTACATGAAGCTATTGTTGGCGCAAGAGCTAAGAAAGAAGACTAATTGTACTTAAAAAATTAGAAAAAACGGTTAATGACTTGCAAAAAATATTTTTGTGTAGTAAAATGACCTTAAATAATGTGCAAACATTAACCGTTAATTATATTTATAGAAAATAAGGAGGAATATAAAATGGCAAAAGCTAAGTTCGAAAGAACAAAACCACATTGTAATGTTGGAACAATCGGTCACGTTGACCATGGTAAAACAACATTAACAGCAGCTATAACTAAAGTAGCAGCTTTAAACAATGGAGCAGAATTCAAAGCATATGATCAAATAGATAACGCTCCAGAAGAAAGAGCAAGAGGAATCACAATTTCTACTTCTCACGTTGAATATGAAACAGACAGAAGACACTACGCACACGTTGACTGCCCAGGACACGCTGACTATGTTAAAAACATGATCACTGGTGCTGCGCAAATGGATGGTGCAATACTAGTTGTTTCTGCAGCTGATGGTCCAATGCCACAAACTAAAGAACACATACTACTTGCTAGACAAGTTGGTGTTCCTTACATCGTAGTATTTATGAACAAATGTGACCAAGTTGATGATCCAGAATTATTAGAATTAGTTGAAATGGATATCAGAGAATTATTAACTAAGTATGATTTCCCAGGAGATGATACTCCAATAGTTAAAGGTTCAGCTCTTAAAGTTCTTGAATCTACATCAACAGATCCAAACGCACCTGAATATGCTCCAATCAAGGAATTATTAGATGCAGTTGATAGCTTTATTCCAGATCCAGAAAGAGATACTGATAAACCTTTCTTAATGCCTATCGAAGACGTATTCACAATCACTGGTCGTGGTACAGTTGTTACAGGTAGAGTTGAAAGAGGAACATTAAAAGTTGGTGACGAAGTTGAAATCGTTGGTCTTGCTGACGAATCTAAGAAAACAGTTGTTACTGGTATCGAAATGTTCAGAAAATCTCTAGATAGCGCTGAATGCGGAGACAACGCTGGTGTTCTATTAAGAGGAATTCAAAGAAACGAAGTTGAAAGAGGTCAAGTTCTTGCTAAACCAGGTTCTATAACACCTCATACTGAATTCGAAGCTGAAGTTTATATCCTAACTAAAGAAGAAGGTGGAAGACATACTCCATTCTTTAACGGATACAGACCACAATTCTATTTCAGAACAACTGACGTTACAGGTATAATCGACCTTCCAAAGGATAAAGAAATGGTTATGCCAGGTGAAAACGTAACTATGAAAATTAAGTTAATAACTCCAATAGCTATTGAAAAAGGACTTAAATTCGCTATCCGTGAAGCTGGTAGAACAGTTGGTTCTGGTTCAGTATCTAACATCATTGCTTAATTTGTATAGATATATGAATTTACACAAAAAACACATCGAAAGATGTGTTTTTTTGTCGTAATATGGTATAATAACGGAGTACAAAAACCAACTCTAAAAATAATTTTAAGGAGGATAGTCATGAAGAAGTGGTTTACGGACAGTGAAGTGGATATACTTCAAGCCGCTAGAAAAAGTGGCGGCATTTTCCTGAGGATTTATGAAAAAGAGAAAAAGGTAGAAGTACTTGTAAGCGATGACAATTACGGGTACAAACCTAATAAAACATTAGATAGATCTCTTTCTTCAAAAATCAAGGAGGCATATGCTAGCCAAACGCAGTACAATGCACCGCATAAAGATGGTACCTTTGATGTTTCTCTTGCTTGGTTTATAGTGTGTTTCTCTAGTTGACAGGTGTGATATAATATTATTACTAGGAAATAGTATCCAAGTAATAAATTATAAGGAGAAACAACAATATGGCAATGGTTTTTACAACCGAAGAGAAAGCAAAACTTAGGACGAGCTTGGAAAACGGCGGAGTGTTTTTGCGGTTACTCGATGATACGAGACACCCTGTAGAGGTACTCAAAGGCGATGGCAATGGTAGCTGGAAAGCGATGGAGACTCTTGATGAGACTTTAAGCTACAAAATTTACCAAATGTATGCATATGACATTCCTATGGGAATGAAGATGATCGGCCTCAAAAACTTCGTTACAAAGAATTGCTAAACAAAATGAAAATAACACGGATATATTCCGTGTTATTTTTTGCTTATTCCATAAATAATGAATGGTTGAGCAAGAGGCATAAATATACTTAATACAAGAAGCGAAATAGCGTATTTAGGCGTTTTCATCTCGTATATCCTATAAAGTAACCCTAGTTTACAAAGAATGAATAAAAGCGTTGCAAATGGCCCTACATAAGGTAAGAACGAAGAAAGTAACAGAGCGGGTAGTAAATATTCTGGGTGGTCAATGTCTACACCAAACAGTCTAGTTCTTTTAAGGATGATACCATATATAAAGAAACAACCAAATGGGATGAATGCAAGCCATGCAAAGTTTCTATTGTTATTTCTAGCTAGTGTATATAACCCAATAGAACGGATGAAATACAACACTAAAATAGCTAAAGTAGTAAAGATTAATATTAAAGAAATTGTACTAACAATAGATGTTAAACTAGTCCAGTTAATATTCATAACTTGTTCGTTAGTAGGAACATTTAATACATCGTTTAACCAGTTCATAATTCTATTAAATATTTGGTTTAATTTAATTGGAATAATTGCAGTCTCATTAAAAATATTCATAAAATCTAATCCTTTCGTAAATATTATGTGGAAGATGTGGAAAAATATAATAAAAGATTTACAAAAATATGAATTTATAATAATATAGAAATATAATAAATAAAGGAGAGAAACAAAAGATGAAAAAAGGAATATCTTTAATAGTATTAGTAATAACAATAATAGTTATGATAATACTAGCAGCAAGTGTAGTAATAACACTTTCAAATACTGGCGTAATAAATAGAGCCAGTGAAGCGGTAGATTTAACAAATGAAGCTCAAGTACAAGATTTAGCAGCACTAGTGTGGGCAGATGCATATATGGATAACAAAAGAGGAACAGATCTAGTAAATGAAGTAACAACAAAATTAGGTGAACAAGGAGTAACTACAGACAAATGGAATATAACAGTAACAGATACAGGGGTAACAGTTACAAATAAAAACAGTTCATCAACAACATTAGGTTCATTAATAAAAGGATCAGAAGATTACGGTAAAACAGTAGACTATACTGTAACAACAGAAGTAACATTATATGATTGGGATGATAATTTGGAAAACACAATAGAAACAAAGAAAACAGTAACTGTATCAGATTGGCAAATATATTATCACAATGAAGATTATGTGTATTTAATAGCTAAAGAATCAATAGGAAACACAAAATTAGATAAGGGTACAACAGTAGCAAGTTTAACTAGCGATGAATTAGCACTATATGAAAAATTTAGAGTAGGGACAGCGGACAAGTATACATTAATAGAACAAGGTAACTGTAAAGCAGTAGCACAATTAATAAAAGATTATGCAAATTTTGCAAACAAAACAATATATGGAACAAATGTAGTGGGAGCAATAGGCGGACCAACACTAGAATTACTAGCAGCAGGATGGAATGCAAAAGGATACACACCAACAATGACACTAACAACATTAACATATGGGTATATGATAAACAGTGCCGATTATGTGTCAGTAACAAGTGATGGATTATATGTACCATCAGACTACTATTATTGGTTGGCGTCTCCGGCTGATATCGACTATGACAGTGTTGTGTATGTGGGCTATGGCCGTGGGGAATCTAGCCTCTGCGACGCTCCTTACGGCGTGCGTCCCGTAGTTTGTCTAAAATCTAGCATCCCTGCCACAGTGGGAACAGGAGATTACGATTTTAGCTTAACAAAATAACGAAGGTATTGAATTAAAGTGTACAAGTGGTGGATAACACCACCTGCGTAAGCGCACAAAATTTGTAATGCGTATAGACAACATAAAAAGGAATGAATTCAATTGTGAATTCATTCCTTTTTACTTTTTGTTTTGTTTTGTTACTTTGCTTCAAGATGGGCTAGAGTAAGTGCGGTGCAGACATCGGTGTTCTTTTCTCTGGGAATAACGATAGAGAAATCTTTGCAACCTGCAATGTCTACAGTAAACTCCTTCTCTTTGAGATAACGGTAACCTACGAATTTCTTCTTTCCATCCGCTTTGGTGAACTCGAAATAACAGTCTATCTCAAGATTTGAGTGGAAGGTGAATGTAAGTGCTTCATAGTTGTTATCATTTACAAAGGTAAAAATGTATTCCTTGTTCCGGATACATCTTGAGAAGTTTACAAGCAGTGTGTCGCTTACGTTGAAGTCTGTCTGTACGGGTTTATCTCCGTTAAACATAAGTTGTAGTTTTTGTTCCATTTCTTTATTACCTCCAGTTGTTTGTAATCTTAGTTTTTTACTACAATATTTAGTATATCATAGATGTTGTTTTATGTCAACTTAAATAAAATGCTTGCAAATTGAATAAGATTGTAGTAAGATAATTGTTATGAGGTGATAATTTTGTCTAGAACTGCTACAGCAAGAAATATTCGTGGTGAAAAGATAATGGAATATCTAGAAAAGAATCCATTAGCTACAGACGAGGTGCTTGCTAAGACATTTAAGGTTAGCATAAACACAATAAGATTAGATAGAGCAAGACTTGGTATAAAAGAGTTTAAAGAAAGACTTAAAAACAAAGCAGAAGAAACAATGAAGCATGTAACTTCAATTTCTCCAGCAGAGTTTATTGGAGATATGATTAACTTCACACCAAGTGTAGGTGCAACATCAAGATTAGAAACTACAAAGGATATGACATTTGAAGGAATGAATGTTGTGAAAGGACAATACATATATTCTTTTGCAGAGTCTATGGCTATTTCGCTAATACCTACAAAAGCGGCATTAGTTGGAGTTGCAAATATTAAATATGTAGAAAAGATTGAAGCAGATACAGTAATATATGCTCATGCTGAAATGAGAAAGAAAACAGCAAGTGGATATATTGTATGGGTAAGAATTTTAGATGAAAATGATTCTCTTAAATTCAAAGGCAAATTCATATTGAAAGGAATAGTATAATGGAAATATTAGTAGATATAAACGGAAGCGATAATGGAATAGATGAAGCAATAAGAGGTGTTGTAAACTCTATTGGTAAAACAAAAGCAAAACTAACTATGGTTGGAGATGAAGCTAAGATAAAAGATTTTATTAAAGGTGAATATTTATCTAAAGCAGATAATATATTAAAGAATATATCAATACTTGATGCTAAAGATGCAATAACTAACTTTGATGATCCTGCTTTTGCAATTAAGCATAAAAAGGAATCTAGTATAGTTAAAGCGTATGACTATATGAAAGAAAAAGAAAATACATTATTCTTATCTGCAGGTAGCACAGGTGCAGTTATGGCTGGTGGACTTCTTAAATTAAAAAGAATAGAAGGAATACACAGACCAGCGCTTGCAACAGTTCTTCCAACAGTAGATGGAACAGGTGTTGTACTTTTAGACTGTGGTGCAAACGTAACAGCAGCAGGAGTATCTTTAGTGCAATTTGCTAAAATGGGTATGGTATACTGCAAAGAAGTATTAAAGAAAGATAAAATAAGAGTTGCAATGTTAAACATTGGAACTGAAGATAAAAAGGGTTCTCCAGACTTAAAAGAAGCTTACCAATCTTTAATGGATGAATGTCCAGAATTTATTGGAAATATTGAAGCTAGAGAAATACTATCTGGCGATGCAGATGTAGTTGTAGCAAATGGTCTTATGGGAAATGTTGCCCTAAAATCTATTGAAGGAACAGCTAAGATTATGAAAAACGCACTTATGTCTGAGTTTAAGAAGAATGTATTTAATAAACTTAAAGCTGCAAGCTCAGTTGGATTAATTAAAAAAGCGTTATATAAATATGATTATACTAAATATGGTGGAGCAGTGCTTTTAGGAATTAGAAAACCTGTTATTAAAATACATGGTAATGCAAAAGCACAAAATTATGAAGCAGCTATACTTCAAGCAGATACTGTTTTAGAGCAAAAATTAGTTAGAAAATTGTCAGAAAAAATAACTAAGTAATAATAAAACTATTGACAACAGTATAAAAATAATAGATAATACACATATAAGCTTTAACATGGAGGTGAATAAAGTGGATAATGTTTTTGAAAAAGTAAGAGAAGTAATAATGGAACAATTAGGAATAGAAGATGAAAGTAGTATAACAACAGCTACCACATTTATTGATGATTTAGGAGCAGATTCTTTAGATGTTGTTGAATTAATAATGGCACTAGAAGAAGAATTCGGTATTGAAGTACCAGAAGTTGAAGCTGAGAAAATCGTATCAGTTGGTGACGTGGTTGAATATATTAAATCAGTAGTCTAATATAAATAGAAAATGTAAATAACAGTACTTAGTACTGTTATTTTTTTCTTTTTTATGGTAAAATATTAATTGGAGTGATTATATGCTAAGTTTAATAGATATAGAAAAGAAAGTAGGATATGTATTTAAGAATAAAGAGCTTCTTAAAACTGCTCTTACACATAAGTCTTATGCTTATGAAAGAACAGGAGAAGATATAACTAAATACAATGAAAGATTAGAATTTTTAGGAGATGCAATACTTGAACATATTGTGTCTATCTATCTATACAATGTTGAGCCTAAATTAAAAGAAGGTGTTATGAGTAAAAAACGTGCAGAGATTGTATGTGAAGCATCGCTTAGTAGAATAATACGTGAAAGAAATTTGGCAAAGGATATTAGACTTGGTAAATGCGAAATAAATACAGGTGGAAACAAGAAGGATGCAATACTTGCAGATATGTTTGAAGCAATTCTTGGTGCAGTATACCTTGATGGCGGATACGATGAAGCTAATAGAGTATGTCTAGATATGATAAAAAGTACAATAGACTATGTTGTATCTAAAGAAGATACTTTAGACTACAAGACAAGGCTTCAAGAAATACTTCAAAGAAACGGTAATGTAAAAATAGAATATGTACTGGAAAAAGAACAAGGAAAAGACCATGCAAAAATGTTCTTTAGTGCAGTATATTTTAATGATAAGAAAATAGGAGAAGGTAGTGGAAAAACAAAGAAACTGTCAGAACAAAATGCAGCAAAACAAGCCATTGAAAAAATTAAAGATTAAGATTAATCTAAAAAAAGAATTGGGACTGCATATTAAAAAAGATAATATGTACATAATCCCAATCTTTATACCACATAGAGGTTGCAAAAATGAATGCGTTTTCTGTAATCAAAGAAAGATTAGCGGAGAAACAAGAGATGTTACAGAGCAAGATGTAAGAAATGAAATAGAAAAATATCTTGAAATGTATAAAGATAAATCTAAAACTAAACAAATAGCATTCTTTGGAGGAAGCTTTACGGGTCTTGAAATGGAAGATCAAGTAAGATTCTTAAAAGTTGCAAATGAATATATAGAAAAAGGGTTGGTTAAGGATATTAGAATTTCTACTAGACCAGATTATATCAGCGAATTAATTCTAAAAATACTTAAAGGATATAATGTATCTGTAATTGAACTTGGGGTTCAATCTATGGATGATGAAGTGTTGCTTAAGGCTAAACGTGGACATACAGCAGAAGACGTCGTTAAAGCGTCAAATTTAATTAACAAATATGGTTTTGAACTAGGTCATCAAGTAATGGTTGGCCTTCCAGAAAGCACATTAGAAAAAGAACTTGAAACAGTAAGAAAAAGTATAGAATTAAAACCTAAAATGGTTAGAATATATCCTGTGTATGTGCTTAAAGAAAGTAAACTTTGGGATATGTATGAAGCTGGAGAATACCAACCATTAGAAGTAGAAGATGCGGTTAAAAGAGCAAGTGCTATGTATGAAGAATATATTAAGCACAATATTAAAGTTATTAGAATAGGTCTTCAAACAACCGAAGAAATTAACTCTAAAAATGAAGATATAAAAGGACCAGTTACAGATAATTACAAAGAACAAGTGCTATCTAGCATAGCTAAAAAGCATACTTTAGAGAAGATAAGCAAGGCTAAGGATAATAGAGAAATAATAATAAAAGTACCTGAGTCACAAATAAATTATGTTGTGGGTAGCAAGAAATCCAATATACCACAGTATGAAAGTGGATATAGTGGAAAAGTTAGAGTAAAAATTAAATAAATTAGGAAAAGTGTTATAAAATATAGCACTTTTCTTTTTGTTTTTCTTACTGTTTCAAGAGTGGTATAAATTGTAGGTTTTCCATTGATTTTTGAAAAAACTTAATATATAATGTGGGTATAAATAGTATAAAAGGGGAAACTTATGGACAAACCACTTGCGTTTAGAATGAAACCAAAGACGCTAGAAGAGTTCTACGGACAAGAACATATCGTGGGTAAAGATAAGTTGTTATATAGATTAATTAAAGCAGATAGATTAACATCTGTAATATTTTGGGGACCACCAGGGTGTGGTAAAACATCGCTTGCTAGGGTAATAGCGAACACTACAAAATATAATTTTGTTGAACTAAATGCTACTTCTGCGGGTGTGTCAGATATTAAGAAAATAGCAGAAGATACTAGTAACTTATTCTTTAATCCAAGCGGAAAAACAATAGTGTTTATAGATGAAATACATAGATTTAATAAGTTGCAACAAGATGCACTTTTGCCAATGGTGGAAAAAGGAACTATTATATTAATTGGGGCAACGACAGAAAATCCATATTTTGAAGTAAACAAAGCATTGGTTTCAAGATCAACAATATTTAAATTAGAACCATTAACTACTGATGCGGTAGAAGATATAATCAGGTCTACTTTAAGTAATAAAGAAAATGGATTAGGTAATTATAAAATAGATATAGATGAAGATGCTATAGGATTTTTAGCAAGAACTACCGAAGGAGATGTAAGAACTGCGTTAAATGCTTTAGAACTTGCAACAATTAGCTCGGAACTTGAGGCTGATGGTAGTGTAAAAGTAACAGCGGAAATATTAGAAGAATGTTTACAAAGCAGAAAACTGTATTATGATAAAAATTCTGAAGCGCATTACGATACGATTTCAGCATTCATTAAATCAATGCGTGGAAGTGATGCAAATGCGGCAATACATTATTTAGCAAGAATGCTTGAAGCTGGCGAAGATCCAATGTTTATTGCAAGAAGAATTGTAATATGCGCAGCAGAAGATGTAGGGTTAGCAAATCCAAATGCATTGGTAGTAGCTAATGCAGCCATGCAGGCGGTACACCAAGTGGGAATGCCTGAAGCAAGAATTATTCTTGCAGAAGCTGTTTGTGTAGTTGCAAATTCTAGAAAATCTAATAGTGCATATTTAGCAATTAACAATGCAATAGAAGATGTGCATAATATGGATGTTGGTGAAGTGCCAATGCATATTAGAAATGCACCTATAAAGGAAATGGAAAAGGATGGCTACCATGTTGGATACAAATATCCACATGATTATCCGGGTGGAATAGTAGAGCAACAATATCTACCAGATGAAATAAAGGACAAAAAATACTACATTCCTAAAGAATGGGAGGTTAGATAGTGTCAAGAAAAGATAAAAGAGAAGAGAATAAGAAACACGAATCTAAACCTAAAAAAAAGATAGTAATAAAATTTCCAGAATTTAATGGGTTTACAAAAAAACAAATAGTAACATTTGTGCTAATTGCACTAGGGCTAGTAATAGCTCTTTGTATGATGAATTATTCTGAGTTTGGCTTAGTAATAAATAAAAAGATTACAGATGAAGATGTTGTAAAAGTAGATTTAATAAGCTCGAATAACAAAATCTATTCGTATTATAATGAGGTTTTAATAGCAGATTCAGATAAAATAACAACATATAATAAATACGGAAGAAAAACATGGGAAATAAAAATGCAAGGTGCAATAGATGCGAAAATCGTTACTAATGGTAAATATCTACAAATTATAAATACAGATAAATCAATTGCATATGTTTTTAATGATAAATATGAAACTGCTCAAATAAGAGTTGATGGCAAGATACTTTCTGGAAATATTAATTCTAAGGGAGAGAGCGTAATTGAATATGAATCTTCTGGAAACAAAAAAATACTTGCTATTTATGATAAACATGGTAAAGCAAAATATAATGTCAAGCTTAGCAATAATACAATAGGACAATATATATTATCTGAAGATTCTAAGAAGCTTGTTTATGTAGATGTAAACATAAATGGAATAAGCGCTGCGTCATCGATTAAACTTGTGGAATTAAAGGATTCTGCAAAGGTGGTGGAGCTTGCTACGGAAGAAAATTCGTTAATATATGAGATGGATTTAATAGGTGCTAAACTTACATATAGAACGGATAAGGATATTGTACAATTGGATATAAATACTAATAAAGAAAAGAAAAGCAGTATTGAACAAGCAGGCGTCGTTTCGTTAGATTTAGATAGAAATAAATATTCGTATGTAGAATTTAATAATGGTAAATATTTATTAGGCATAAAGAGTATAGGCGGTAAAGATAAAGAAAAAGTAGAAATAAAGGAAATGCCAAAGCATTACATCTACTTAAAAGATAAAGTGTATGTATGTTTCCAAAAAGAAATGTATGTATATAATAATTACAGGATGAGAATTAAAGAGTATAATAGTGATATGGTTATAACAAAACCGGTTATTTTAGGTGAAGGAAATAACATAGCGTTTCTTGTTTCAAATAAATTAATAATTTATACAATATAAGGGGGAATATGAAAAATGATTATTGATATAATTATAGTAGCCTTGTTTTTAGGTGCAGCTGGGGTAGGCTATAATAAAGGCGGATTAAAACTTATAGCAAGTTTTGGTACATTTATAGTTGCATTTATAGCAGCTTACTTATTAGCTAATACAACTGGTATGGCGCTTAAGAAAACAGAAATAGGTGCAACTGCAGCTAAGACAATAAAAACATCATTAGTTAATGTTTTAGATTTAACAAAAGGAGATAATCCTGTAGCAGGCGTTGTTACAGATATAGCTTCAAATATACCAGTAGGTGGGGATATAATTCAAAAATTAGTAAATAAGATAAACAAAGAATTACAAGCAAGCAGTGCGGTATTAGCAAATAAGGTTGTAAATTACTTGTTTATAGGTATTGGATTTATGCTTATATTTATAACTGCAAAAGTAGTTTTAAGTGTAGCTTTCTTTATACTAGAATTAATATTTGAACTTCCATTGTTAAAAGAAATGAACAAGTTGGTAGGGCTAGGATTAGAAAGTGGATTCATGTTAATAAAGATTTGGATGGTATTTGGTTTAATAAGCTTCATGTCACCAATAGACTTTATGGCTAAAGCGGTTAAATTATTAAATGATACAGTTCTTGCTAAATTAATATACGATAACAACTGGTTATTATCATTTATAATAAGCATATTATAGTAATAAGGAATGATGAATTTGAAAAAGAAGAAACGTACATTATGTGCAAGAATAACAAGATTTTGTACATGTATAACAATATTATCAGTGATTGCATGGGTAGCGCTTTTCAACATAAATAATATGTTGGGCGCTACAAGCGTATCAGCTGGTAATCTAGAGGATGAACTGTTTAAGTATTCTAATGAACCTAAAAAAGACAATGTATCATTGCTTTTTGCGGGTGTGGATAAAGATGGACTTAGAACAGACAGTATAATTTATGCAAAATATGATACAGTAAATAACAAGTTATATATGATGTCTATTCCAAGAGATACTTATACAGATCATAAGTATGCTACTAACAAGATAAACACAATTTATCGTGGTGGTAAATATACAAATGAGTTTGTAGGAGAAATAGAGGAACTTTTGGATGTTAAAATAGATTATTATGCTGTAATCAATCTAAAGGTTGTATCTGATGTTGTAGACGCAATAGGCGGTATAAAAATAACGTTAGAAGATGATGTCTGGAAATTGGATAAGAAGACTGGTAAATGGGACCTGGCTTTTCCTAAAGGCGAACAAACATTAAACGCTAAGCAAGTTGAAACGTTGATTAGAAATAGAGATTACAAAGATGGAGATTTATCTAGAGGAAAAATGCAAAGGAATGTAATAACAGCGTTAATTAAGAATTTAGTTTCTACCAAAACTCTTATGAAATTAATGGATATTAAAGATATCGTTCTAAATAATACAAATACTAATATTACAGTTAGAGAAGGAATGAAATATCTAGGGGAAATTAAGGAAGTTGACCTGAAAAATGTTGTTTCAACAAACATGCCACTTCTAGATATAAATTATGTTGTTGATGGAACGGCTTGTGTACTTGTAAACAAAGAAAAAGCAAGGAAAATTATATCTGAAGATTGGGTGTATACACCTGAAATAGTAGAAGAAACAGTGGAAAATAATGAGCAAAATTAAATTGCTCATTATTTTTGTATTAATATCTAGATATTATGGTAAAAAACTGTTGAAAAAAACAAAATATTATGTTATACTATTGTAGTCGCGTATGCGATAATACACACACAAACAAAGTCTATAGCCCTTCCTCGAAAGAGGTCATATAGATGCCAAAGTTTGTGGAGGAAAATTAAAAAGGAGGAAAAGTAAAATGGCAATTATACCTATGAGATCATTACTAGAAGCTGGTGTACACTTTGGACACCAAACAAAAAGATGGGATCCAAGAATGGCTCCTTACATCTTTACAGCAAGAAATGGAATATACATTCTTGACTTACAAAAAACTTTAAAGAAAGCAGTAGAAGCTTACGAACTAGTTAATAAAGTAGCTAGTGAAGGTGGTTCAATACTATTTGTTGGAACTAAAAAACAAATAGCAGAATGCATCAAAGAAGAAGCTGAAAGATGTGGAATGTACTACATCAACAGCAGATGGTTAGGTGGAACATTAACTAACTTCAAAACAATAAGAACTAGAATAGCTAGACTTGTTGAATTAGAAACTATGGAAGCTGATGGAACATTCGATTTACTTCCAAAGAAAGAAGTTAGCAAATTAAAACTTGAAATGGAAAAATTAAACCTTAACCTTGGTGGTATTAAAGATATGGAAAAACTTCCATCATTAATATTCTTAGTAGACTCTAAGAAAGAATTAATTTGTACTAAGGAAGCTAGAAAACTTGGTATACCAACAATCGGTTTAATAGATTCTAACTGTAACCCTAACGATGTTGACTACGTAATCCCAGGTAACGACGATGCAGTAAGAGCAGTTAAATTAATAACAGCTAAAATGGCAGACGCAGCTATCGCTGGAAAAAACGGTGAACCAGTTGAAGATTTAGGTCTTGATGATGTAGAAACTATGGAAGATCTAGTTAAAGAAATGGGCGAAGATAAAATAGAAAGAAAACAAAACAGACCAGCTAGAAGACCAAGACAAGAAAAAGCTACAGAAGAAGTAGTAGAAGAAACTACAACTAAGGAGGAATAATAATATGGTAACAGCAGAACAAGTTAAAGAATTAAGAGAAATGACAGGTGCAGGCGTTATGGACTGCAAAAAAGTTTTAGTTGAAACTGATGGAAACATGGATAAAGCAGTTGAACTATTACGTGAAAGAGGAATAGCTAAAGCAGCTAAAAAAGCTAGCAGAATAGCAGCTGAAGGATTAGTAGAAGCATACATCCACAGCGGAAGATATGGTGCATTAGTTGAAGTAAACTCTGAAACTGACTTCGTTTCTAAAAACGAAGAATTCAGAACATTTGTAAGAGATGTTGCAATGCATATAGTTGCTTCAAATCCTAAATATGTTTCAAGAGATGAAGTTCCTGCTGATGTTGTAGAAGCTGAAAAAGAAATTCTTAAAGCACAAGCTTTAAATGAAGGAAAACCAGCAGCAATCGTAGATAAAATGGTAGAAGGAAGAATAAACAAATTTTTCGAGGAAGTATGTTTATTAGATCAACCATTCGTTAAAGATCAAGACAAAACAGTTCAAGAAGTTCTTAACGAAAAAATCGCTGTAATTGGTGAAAACATAGTAATCAGAAGATTTGTTAGATTCGAAAGAGGCGAAGGAATCGAAAAGAAAAAACAAAACTTTGCTGAAGAAGTAATGAAACAAGTTAATGGTTAATAAAAACAAATAAAGCAAATAAAAATGAGTACCATTGGTACTCATTTTTTTACTAGACTTTTCAGTATATATGTCGTATCATAATATTGGTGATAAAATGAAGAAAAATATTATAATAGGAGTTACTATACTTTTTTTAGTTATAATCGGAACGATGAGTGTTGCTAGCTTAGGCCTTTCTGATATCAATATAGGCAAAGAAAAGTGCGCAGGTTATACTATAAACAAGTGTAATGGAGCCGAAGAATATAAATGTAATATAGGGATGACATATACTTGTTCTAAAGCCAATAGTTATATGTGCAATCTTGGTAATAGCTATATGTGTAATAGCGGTTCGAGTTTTATATGTAAAGGTAGCACGATGTATTATTGTAGCGGAGGCACATCGAACTATTGTAATGGCACATTTAACAATCCGTGTAAGCACGGAAAAACGTATATGCATACAGTTGAGACCACTTGCCAACATGGAAGTGTATATGGACATACAGAACATGTAAAGTGCGTTCACGGAGAGGTGTTTTCTCATACTATAAATGTGGAATGTCAGCATGGATATACATATACTCATACGGTAAATAATAAATGCCCGCACGGCTATACAAATATTCATTATATTACAGATGAGTGTGAACATGGCTATTCCATTTCACATAGCATAGAACAAAAGTGCCCACATGGTTATACGTTTGAACATAATGTGGTAAATGAATGTGTGCACGGAAAACTTGCTCCACATTCATATAAGACAAATTGTAAACATGGGTATAGTATGGAACATTATATAGATAAAGAATAATAAAAACAAATAAAGCAAATAAAAATGAGTACCATTGGTACTCATTTTTTGTATTTTTAATTTAAGTTTTGTTATACATTTACTTTATTTATTTAATTTCCTAGTTCTGTTTGCTTTTCTTTTAAGTGTTGTTTTAATTTCTTTTTCTACATTCTCTTTACTTATTGAATGTTTTTCTTTTTTTGTTTTATTTCTCTTAATCTTAGCGATAATAGATATTACAAGTATAACAACAACTAAACAAATAATTAATATAGTAGTAAATTCTGGCTCTCTAACAATATTTAGAGTTTTTAATTCAGTAATTGTTAAGTCATAAGTTGCGTCGTATGAACCTTTATCTGTGTTTATTGTAAATGTTATATCTCCATAATCTTCATTGCTTTTGAATGATTCTTTAGTAACCGTTGATAAGCTTGTTTCATCTAATTTTAATTCATAAGTTATTGATGCTATATTTTCGTCGTTTTTCATAAGCAATTCTAAATTATCTTTAATATTTAATTTGTACTTTAAGTTTGTTTCGTAGTTTATATAATCAAAAGAATAATTATCTTTGTTATCAAAAGTGCGTCTATTAAAATTATCAAAAGAATAGTTGAATAAGTTTATAGCATCTGTGTATCTAGCATCTTGGCCGTTTACTTGACCTGCCTTAAAGACAGCTATAATTATCGTTTTGTCATCTTTTTTACCAAGTGTAACTAAGGTTCTTCCGGCCTCATCTGTATAGCCAGTTTTTCCACCTATAGCGTACTCGTAGTATCTTCCGTGTTTGTTCTCAGACTTAGTAAGTAATAGTCTGTTTGTATTATACAAATATCTTTTAGATTTAGTTTTGTTTGTTTCTGGTACTATATATAATTTTGTAGAAATAATTTCTACAAATTTTTCGTTTTGTATGCAGTAATTAAATATTTTGGCAATATCTAATGCTGTTGTGTAATGGTTATCATCTGAATAACCGTGTGCGTTTACAAAATTAGTTCCTGTACAACCTAATTCTTTAGCTTTATCGTTCATAAGTTTAACAAAGTCTGTGATATTTCCAGATACAGCTTCTGCTAAAACATTTGCAGCATCGTTGCCAGAGTATATAAGAAGGCAATGTAGTAGTTCATCAACTGTAAGAATTTCGCCTTCTTTAATATATGCACTTGAACTATCCCAAGGAATTTTAAGAGCGGTTTTTGTTGCTACTATGTTTTGAGTTAAATCTAAATTTTCTAACGCTAAAATAGCGGTAATAATCTTCGTTATGCTAGCTGGATATACTTTATCGTTCATGTTTTTATCGTAAAGTATTGTACCAGAACCAGCTTCCATAGCAATAGCAGATTTGGAGTTAGTGCTAGGCGGTTCAGTAGCGAATACCGAAAAACAATTAAATAATATGAATGTAAATATCCATAGCTTGTATGAAATTTTGAGTTTCATTTATTCACCTCATAAGTAGCACTATTATACTATACAATAATCAAATAGTGAATAGATTTTTATAAAATATTGATTTAACATTGAGTATGATATAAAATATGATTGAAACGAGGGGATTATGAAAATGCGAAAAAAACAGGGTGTAACAATGATAACATTATCGCTTGCTGTTGCAATAATGGCAATACTTACGGCGGCGGTTATAGTAAATATAGACAATATAGTGCCGAATGCTAGAAAATCTAAAATAGCAGAAGAATTTGAATTAATAGAAGACAGGGTTAAAGAATATTATTTAACATATGGAAATTATCCAGTGCTAAATAATATAACATATACTAAAGCTCAGTTAACAAGTTTAAATACGACTGGTAAGGGGGGAGCTTTAACTGCATCAATAACAGCAAATGGTGATGATGAAGCTATATTCTTTGTTGTTGATTTGGAAAAAGTAAGAGTTACAACATATAACTATGGAAAAAATATTACTCAAGATGATATTTATGTTGTATCTGATTTAACGGGGAATTTATATTATCCTAAGGGTGTATCTGCTAATGGAGAAATAGTATTTTCTACATGCGATTTTGAAGATACAACAAATATAGATTAGGAGTAATAAAATAGATTATAAGAATGTGTGAGATATCGGAAAACTATTGATTTTTTGCATAAATATAGTATAATAGTCACAGAGATTTTTGGAGGTAAAAACATATGGATTTAAGTATCTATGAAAATAAAATGAAAGAAAGAATTGACTACCTAAGAGAAGAATTAGGAAATATAAGAGCGGGTAGAGCTAACCCACAAATATTAAATAAAATATGTGTGGAATATTATGGATCATTAACACCACTTAACCAAGTGGCATCAATATCTGTTCCAGAACCTAGACAAATATTAATAGCACCATGGGATAAGAGCTTATTAAATGAAATAGCTAAAGCTATAACTAAAGCAGATATAGGAATAAACCCACAAAACGATGGAACTGGTGTAAGATTAATATTCCCAGAATTAAACGAAGCAAGAAGAAAAGAAATAGCTAAAGATATAAGCAAAATGGGAGAAGAAACAAAAGTTGCAATCAGAAATATAAGAAGAGATGCAATCGATGATATCAAGAAAACAGGAAAAGAAGAAAGCATCAGCGAAGATGAAATTCGTTCTTTAGAAGATTCTGTTCAAAAAATAACAGATAAACAAATTGAAATAGTAACTGGCGTAGTTGCTGAAAAAGAAAAAGAAATAATGGAAGTGTAGTAGGGGAGTTTATGAAAAAAAGAATAATTTCGGGAGCAGTTTTCGTAGCATTATGGGCAGCAATACTGTTAATAAACAATCCACTGTTTGACACTGCAATAGTTGTTACACTTGCATTAATTGCTACGCATGAGTATTACAAGGCCTTCAGAAACATAGGATATAAACCTATTTCTTGGATAGGTTATGTAGGTTGTTTAGCGTTGTTTTTAATGGGTGGAATAATTCCCGAAGAATATAAAATGCTATTAATTAAAATAATAGTACCAGTAGGTCTAATAAGTGCTTTTGCTTATATGGTTGTTGGTAATGTTAAAAGAACAATTTTGGATGTTGCGATAACAATATTTGGATTATTGTATATTCCATGTTTATTCGCATTCTTAAAATTAATATTAGGACTTAGAGAATATAGTAGATTCTATTTATTATACGTTCTATTTGGAGCGTTCGTAAGTGACACATTTGCATTCTTAGTTGGTTCTAAATTTGGTAAAACTAAACTTGCACCAGATATAAGTCCTAACAAAACAGTAGAAGGATCTATGGGTGGAATAATAGGTGTTGTAATTTCGTTTGTAATTATGACAGTAGTAGGTAATTTAAATGGAATACCTGGAGATGTATTCTATTGGACGATGGTAGGTGTTGCGGCTGCAATAGCTGGTCAATTTGGAGATTTAACCGCATCTGCTATTAAAAGATTTTGTAAAATTAAAGATTTTGGAAATATAATGCCAGGACACGGCGGAATATTAGATAGATTTGATAGTTTAATGTTTGTTGCGCCAATCGTATATATTTTTATAACTTTATACGTATAATAGAAAAGAGGTATATGAATAATGGCTTTAGTTTTAACTATAATTAAACTAATAATAGTTTTAAGTGTAGTTGCTACTATCCACGAGTTTGGGCACTTCCTTTTTGCTAAACTGTTCAAAATGACAGTAAATGAATTTAGCATAGGATTTGGCCCAAAAATATTCTCTAAAGAATTTAAGGGAACAAAATATTCTTTAAGATGGATATTGTTTGGTGGATATGTTGCAATAGAAGGTGAAGAAGGCGACTCAGAAGATGATAATGCCTTTAATAAAAAACCATGTTGGCAAAGAATAATTGTACTTGTAGCAGGTGTACTATTTAACGCAATACTTGCAACAGTATTATTCTTAGGAACAAACATGGTATCACCAACATTTGGAACTAAAATTTCAGGCATCTATGAAAATGGTGCTGCATATGTTGCTGGACTACGTGAAGGCGATATAATAACAAAAATTGAGGATAAAGTAACACATATTTATCAAGATGTTGCGTTATATAACAAAACAGATAAAAAAGACGTAACAGTTGAATATTTAAGAGATGGTAAAACATATACAGCTCTTGTAAAAGATGCTGTTAAGAAAATTGGTTACATGGGTGTATACTTCGAAGCTACTAAATTAGATGAAAACGGAAATGTTTTATCTTATGTTCAAGTAGTTGAGCCAGGTATGCCAGCAGCTTCAAAAATAAAAGCTGGAGACAAAATACTAAAAGTTAATGACAAAGAAACTAAACTTTCTATAGATGTAATATCTGAAATATCCGCAAATGCTGAAAAAGAAGTTAAAATACTAGTGTTAAGAGATGGTAAAGAAGTAGAAGTAAAACTTGTACCAGACACTAAACTTTCTTTTGATTTAGGATTATCTAATTTTGCTGAAGAAAAAACAACTGTAAAAACAGCTTTTTATAAATCTATTTCAACAATATCTCAAATAGTTGGATCATATGTAGATTTATTTAGAGGCAAAGTTAAGGTAAATCAATTATCTGGAATAGTTGGAATTGGAGAAATGGTTTCTAGAACAGAAGGAATAGCAGAATTCTTAAGTATGATGGCTATGATTTCTCTAGCAGTAGGAATTGCTAATATATTACCATTCCCACCACTTGATGGCGGAAAAGTAGTATTAGTGTTAATAGAGTGGATAACTAAGAAGAAAGTTCCAGAAAAAGTGGAATTAATACTAAGTTATATCGGACTTGGATTATTACTAGCACTTACAGTGTTTGTAACAATTAACGATATAATAAGAGTAGTGTAAAATAATACGAAAGAAGAATTTAATAATTATAAAAACTCAAAATGTTAATATTACCATTTTGGGTTTTTATATACGTATATGGGGGAAATATATGAAAAAACTAAGTGAATTGTTTGCTCCTGCTGTTATAGAGGGTAGCAGTATAAACGATTTGATGGTAGAAGAGGTAAAGTTTTCAAAAAAAGCTAACGCGGCTATTATAAGACTTGAAATAAAGGATGGAATAAATCCTAAGGATGTTGTTGCGTTTGAAACAAATGCTACTAAAGCTTTTTCACTAAAAAGTTTTAGGGTTATTCCACATTTAGAAGGAAAAAGAGAATTTAATGAGCAAGATATAGATAAGGTTTTAGATTATTTGAAGCTAGCTAGACCTTATGTTATGAATGTGCTAGAAATATCTAAAAAAGAGTATATTAAAGAGGCTAATAAGGTAATAATTGAGCTTAAAGTACCTAATGCTAATTTTCTTAAATTGCAAAAAACAGAGGAGTTTTTAGCAGAAACTGTATCAGCATATTATGGTGTAAACATAGAATTTGAAATTTGTGATTCAAATACTGCCAAAGCAGATTTTGCAGCAAGTCACAAAGAAGAAAAGTATGTGGCAACGCCTGTGACAGAAAAGCCAAAAGAACAAAAAGCTCAAGTTGAGTATAAAGCACCTGCGCCACAACCACAAGCATCACAACCAACATATTTTAAACCTAAAGAAGAAAAACAAGAAGGGCCAAAAGCAGAAAATGTAATAATGGGTAAGGATATTACAAGTGCTAAAGTAGACAAGATAGAAGATATAAATCAAGATATGGAAAACGCTTGTATTGAAGGTAAAATAGAAGCGTGTGAAGTAAAAACTACTAAAACTGGCAAAGAAATGTTTACTTTAGAAATTAGTGATGAAACAAGCACAATAGCTGTTAAGATATTTGCAGATCCTAAACGTATAGATATTGGAGAACTTAGCGGAAGACTGAAGGTTGGTAAATACATAAAAGCTGATGGTAAGCCACAATATGACATGTTTGCCAAAGATATATCAATGATTCTTAGAAATATAGTTGATGGTAAGAAACCGCCTGAAAGAAAAGATGAAGCTGAGGTTAAGAGAGTAGAACTACACTTGCATACGCAAATGAGCTCTATGGATGGTGTAAGTTCAGCAACAGATTTAGTTAAGCAAGCAATAAAATGGGGACATAAAGCTATAGCGATAACGGATCATGGTGTTGCACAAAGTTTCCCTGAAGCAAACCTTGCAGCGTTTAACTACGCTGAAAAGAAGTTTGATATAAAGGTACTATATGGTACAGAAGGATATTTGGTACCGGATGTTGCACCAGTATTTGAAGCGCCAACTACGTATACTGTTTTTGATATAGAAACAACAGGTTTTACACCTGGAAGTGATGCGATAACAGAAATAGCAGCAGTTAAAGTAAAAGATGGCCAAGCTATAGATGAGTTCTCTACATTTGTAAATCCAGAAAGAAGTATACCTAAAGAAGTACAAGAATTAACTCATATAACACCAGATATGGTAAAAGATGCACCAAAGATAGAAGAAGCACTAAAAGGATTCTTAGATTTTGCGGAAGGTACAGTAATAGTAGCACATAACGCAAAATTTGACACATCGTTTATAAACTACTATGCAGATAAATGCGGATATAAAAAGCCGGAATTCGCAATAGATACTTTAGCAATAGCTAGAGAAATGTTTGAAGGATATGAAAACCATAAACTTGGAACAATAGCTGCTAATCTAAATATTGAATTAGAAAATGCGCATAGGGCAATAAATGATGCTAGAGCAACAGCAAAAGTATTTATAAAAATGTGTGAAGTTCTAGAAGAACGTGGTATGAAACTAAACGAATATGTTCAAACTGAATATATAGAAGACAAGAGAAACTTTACACCATATCATATAATAATATTTGCTAAAAACTATGTGGGACTTAAGAATCTATACAAGCTAATTTCATTTGCACATATTAGATATTTCCACAAGAAACCAAGACTTTCTCGTTCTTTAATAAATAGATATAGAGAAGGATTAATAATCGGTTCTGCTTGCGAAAGAGGAGAGCTTTACCAAGCGGTTCTAGAAAATAGAATGGAAGAAGCACGTGAAATTGCTAAGTACTATGATTATCTAGAAGTACAACCGATAGGTAATAATGAATTCTATATCCGCAACGGTACAGTTAAAGATGAAAAAGAATTACAAGAAATAAATAAAAAGATAATAGACTTAGGCCATGAGTTAAACATACCTGTTGTTGCAACAGGAGATGTTCACTTTATGAATCAACAAGACGAGCTATATAGAAGAATAATAATGGCTGGCCAAGGCTATGATGATGCGGACGAACAAGCACCGCTATATCTTAGAACAACAAATGAAATGCTTAAAGAATTTGATTACCTTGATGAAGCAACTGCAAGAGAAATTGTAATAGAAAATACTAATAAAATTGCAGACATGTTTGAAGAAATAAAGCCGGTTGTTGATGAAACATACAACCCTGTAATAGATCGTTCGAATGAAGAAATACAAAGACTTACTTATGAAAAAGCAAGGTCGATTTATGGTGATCCATTACCAGAAATAGTTGAAGCCAGAATTAAAAAAGAGCTTAACTCAATAATAACTAATGGATTCTCCGTAATGTATATAATTGCACAAAAGCTAGTTAAAAAATCCAATGATGATGGATATCTAGTTGGTTCCAGAGGTTCGGTTGGATCGTCTTTTGTAGCAACAATGTCTGGTATAACAGAGGTAAATCCGCTTCCACCACACTATGTGTGTCCACATTGTAAATATAGTGAATTCCCACCAGTTACAGTTACAACTGGAGTAGATATGGAGGATAAAGATTGCCCTAAATGTGGTAATAGAATGAAGAAAGATGGAATGGATATTCCGTTCGAAACCTTCCTTGGATTTAAAGGGGACAAGGTTCCGGATATTGACCTTAACTTCTCTGGAGATTACCAAGCTAAAGCACACGCGTATACTGAAGTGTTATTTGGTAAGTATAAAACATTTAGAGCAGGAACAATATCTACCCTTGCAGAAAAGACAGCATATGGATTTGTTAAGAAATATTATGAAGGTAAAAATCAATATGTAAGAGTACCTGAAATAAACAGAGTATCTAGAATGTGTACTGGTATTAAGAGAACTACGGGACAGCACCCTGGTGGTATTATAGTTGTACCAAGAGATAAGGAAATTTATGATTTCTGCCCTGTACAAAGACCAGCAGATGATCCGACATCAAGTACAATAACAACACATTTCGACTTCCACTCAATCCATGATAACCTTCTAAAACTAGATATACTAGGACACGATGATCCTACGGTTATTAGAATGTTAGAAGATTTAACAGGAATTGATGCAAAAACAATACCGCTAGATGAACCAAAGGTAATGTCGTTATTTAGCTCAACTGAAGCACTTGGAATAACAGAGGAACAAGAACGCTCTAAAGTTGCAACTTATGCAATACCTGAGTTTGGTACTAAGTTTGTTAGACAAATGCTACTGGATACAAAACCAACAACGTTTGGAGAACTAGTTAGAATTTCAGGACTTTCACACGGTACGGACGTTTGGTTGAACAATGCACAAAGCTTGATTGAACAAGGAATAACGACACTTAAAGAGGCAATATGTACTCGTGATGACATTATGATTTATTTAATACAAAAAGGTCTTGATCCGTCTCTTGCGTTTAAGATAATGGAGATAACAAGAAAAGGTAAAGCTAAAAAAGATCTTACAGAAGAAATGAAAGAGAAGATGAGGGAGTGCGATGTGCCAGAATGGTATATTGATTCGTGCTTAAAGATTAAGTACATGTTCCCTAAAGCTCATGCTTGTGCCTACGTTATGATGGCATATAGAATTGCATACTTTAAGGTGTATTATCCAAAAGCTTTCTATGCAACTTATTTAACAGTTAGAGCAGACGCATTTAATGCTGACGTAATGTGTACAAATAAGCAAAAGGTTAAAGAGGCGATGAAAACCATCGAGTCAAACCCTGAAGCAAGTAATGTTGAGAAGGATATGGTTACGGTTCTTGAAGTTGTAAATGAAATGATGGAAAGAGGAATAGACTTCTTACCAATAGATTTATATAAATCTGATGCAACTAAATTCTTAGTAGAAGAGGACGGTATAAGACCTCCACTTTCTGCAATACCTACATTTGGTACAGTCAACGCTAAGAATATAGCTGAAGCTAGAAAAGAAGGCGAATTTTCTTCGAAAGAAAATTTAATGACACGTGCAAAATTAGGAAAATCTGCAATGGAATTATTAGATAAATATGGTTGTACAAAAGGCATGCCAAATTCAGCACAAGTATCATTGTTCGATGAATTCTAAAAAAATATTGAAAAGTGTATATCGATAGTATATAATAATAACGAGGAGTTGATTATATATGAAATTAGATTTAAATGGAATGGGCATTGAAGTAACAGACGGTATCAGAGAATATGCTGAAAAAAGAGTAAGTAAATTAGACAAATTCTTTGATAATGACACAATTGCACACGTTACATTCGCAGCAAAAAAGGAGAAACAATACGTGAGTCTTCGTGTAGAAGCTAAAGGCAAAACATACATGGCAGAAGAACCAACTCATGACGTTTATGCTGGTATTGACCTTGTAATGGATAAAATTTTAGGTCAAATAAGAAAACAAAAAACTAAAATATTAAATAAAAGAACTGAAAAGAATGTTAACATGGGTGTTACTGAAGAAGACCTAGATGTTGAATAGTAAATTTAATACAAAAAAGAGGCTTAATGCCTCTTTTTGTTGTTTAAAATATTTTAGATTTATTTAATTATAAATATTAACGTCTATACAATACATAAACTATATAACACGCATAAATAGAAAGTAGTGTAAAACCTTCCATAGCAGAAACCTCAGGTTTCTTTTTAGTGAATAATCTCATAACCAAACATACTAATACGAATACACCTGCGTCTATAACAAGAGAAGGTGTTGATACTCTTATTGGATTTATTAATGCAGAAGATCCTATTACGAATAATGTATTAAACATGTTGCTGCCTACCAAATTACCGATTGCTATATTTAATCTGTTTTTCTTTATTGCTGCGAATGTTGTGCTTATTTCTGGTAAAGATGTACCTACAGCGATTATTGAAATTGAGATAAGAGTTTCACTTACATTAAAATGTCTTGCTATAACAATTGCATTGTTTACTACAAGTTCTGCCCCTATATATATAACGACAATGCACGCTAATAACAAAAGAAATTCGATACCTAATTTTTTCATATCTTTCATAGAAAACATCTTATCGTTTTCGCTGTTATGATGATCGTGACTTGCGTATGCGGATTTTTGTAATATAACTTTTTTCGCTTTTGAATCTTTATATTTCTTTTCTCTTTGATCTCTTAAATATTCACCAAATTCGTATAGTGTATAGTACATGAATATTGCAAAGAATAATAATAGAATAATACCGTCTGTTCTAGTAATTGCGTTGTGTGTCGCTTGTGGATCTACAATATCAATTAATAAAACAAAAAGCACAGTACTAGAAATTAAACTCATATTCATATCTTTTCTTATTGTTTGTCTTAAAAGTTTTAATGGGTTTGCTACAAAAATTAGTCCTAGAATGCAGCACATATTAAATAAGTTTGTGCCAATAATATTACCTAACAAGAAGTCAGAACTATTTTTTGCAGATGCTGTAATTGAAAGTAATAATTCGGGTAAACTTGTACCTATACAAACAATTGTAAGGCCAATTACTACTTCACTTAGCTTAAACAGCTTGCCTATTTTTGTTCCTATATCTACAAAGACATCTGAACCTTTTATCAATAAGAACAAACCGACAACCATTAAAATAATGGCTAAAAGTATATCCATTTGTTTTCTCCTTTGTATAATACAATGAGTATATCATATATGTTAACAAAACAACAATAGACATGTAAGTTTCTTTTATAATTAAAATTCCAGAATTAAATGGAAAGTTGAATTTAAATATATAATTGATATATAATTTAGCTAATATGATTTATTAAATGGGGGGAATAATGAATTATAATGCTATAAAATTGGTTAAATGGTGCGTTATAGGAGTGATTATAATTTATGTAGCTGGTAATCTTATTGGAAATAAACCGAATAAGGATGCATGGCTAATAGAGTGTTTAGAAATGACGTTGTCATTTACAAAAAATACTTTAACTATAGAAGAAAAAATAGATGTTAAGGTGGGAAACGAAATATATTTTTCGCATAGCTTACAAGGAGAAGCTGGGAATTTTATTACTGGTATAGTGGAATATACTTATAAAGACAAAAAAATAAATGATAGATTGACCAGTGGTTGGTTTGTTACGCCGCCAAGCATTGCAAACGATTTGGGAGCAAGCGTGGGAGATACTATAGGCATAAAACTTTTATATAAGGTAAATGTAGATATGTTATATAGAACTGTTGATACAGATATTTTAACGTTAAAATTTATAGAGACAGAAAAATTAAAACTTAATTTAATACCTTATACAACTATAACAGATGTTAATGTTGAGGATGCGCAAGTTACAGAAAATAATGGAACTTATACTATTGAATTTGGAAAAATAAAAACATCGTATTTAGATATACAAGCTAGATTTTATGATGTTGATGCTGAGGAAGGCGAGTTGGTGACAGTCTTATCTCCAAGTGGTTATATAGTATGCTTTACTGGAACTACTCTCATAGGGTTGATAGCGGTGCTCATAAATAACAGAAAAAAGAAAAAGGTTAGCGAATATAGAAGAGAGACAGATAATTTAGTTTCGCCATATTTAGCAGAATTGATTGTCGATGGAAAAATAGATATGAAAAATCTAATAATGACAACGATAATTGATTTAGAACTAAAAGGGAAAATAAAAATAAAAAATAATGATGAAATAGAACTTATATCAACTGAAGATTTAGATAGCGTACAAAAATATATGATTGAATTATTATTTATTGGCACGGGTGGAGAAAAGACAATAAAATTAAGTGATATAAACAATGCGTTCCGCAAATCTAAATTGATAACGAAAATATTTTCAGAAAAATTGAACAAAGTGAAAAAAGCATTAATAAACATATTAACTGCAACAAATATTATTTCTAAGAAGAAAATGAAAGTGGGCACAATTATAAAAACACTAGCGGCTATAAATTGCATATTGATATGTTGCGTATTTTCTGGCCTAGCAATTACTATTGATGCGTTGCCTATAATGTTTGCTATTGCGTTAATATTTATATTTATAGATAGCATTAATCATTTTGAAGGCAATTTTTCGAGTGCAAGAGATGCTACTGGCTGCTTAATAGTAATAGCAGTTATAGTTGCAATTTTTCAAGCAATAGGAATGATCGAATTAGATTTTATGATATATGGACTTGAGTTTTTATTAATAATGACAGTCTTGTTTATAATCAATATTATGGTTATAAGAGAGTCTAAACGTATATTATTAACATCTGTTGGTGAAGCTGAAAGAATAGAACTATTAAAATTAAAGAAATATTTAATGGAGCATAGTGTAATTAAAGAAAGAGATTTAAAATCTGTTGTAATATGGGATAAGTATTTAGCATATGCGACAGCTTTTGGAATACCAAGCAATATAATAAAACAAATTTACGAAGACTGGTATAATATCAACATGACACTACAATTTGTATCACAAATATTATAGTCTAAAAGATTAAGTGATTGAATAATTAAATAAAAGAGGCGATTACGCCTCTTTTATTTGCATGAATTACATATTTGATTCAGCCTTTTCTATAAGTTTCTTAACCATTCTTCCACCTATAGAACCAGCTTGTTTAGAAGTTAAATCACCGTTATAACCCTGTTTAAGGTTAACGCCTACTTCATTAGCAGCTTCCATTTTGAACTGGTCTAAAGCAGCTCTTGCTTCAGGAACTACAACTTTACTTCTTCTTGACATAATCAATGACACTCCTTAAATATTTTTGTGATTTTCATC
>JAZTYX010000069.1:0-5072 GCA_045637095.1 Clostridia bacterium
TCTTTGTTCTTCCAATTCCTCTTCTGAAAACTCGTCATCAAGTGGTTCCGCTTCTTCAAGGTATTCGTAGCCTCTTAACATTGCTGCTTTAGCTAATTTTTGGTATAAATCGTTTAATGCATCCATACAATACGGCATAGCGTCAAAGAAATTTGTTTGTTCGTTCTTATCAAATGCTACAGATGCTCTAGCTTCGTTTGTTTTCTCATCATATTTTATAACTATTTTCATATTAACCTCTCCTTTTATACTTTCTTATTTGAATTCTAATCGTATCCTCGATAAATATCAATGCTATTAACCCTAAGATGATACTCGATATAGCTATCTTTACAAGGTTTAACATGATAGATCTCGTTTCTTATAAGAATAGTGCTAACAATCCTAAACCAACTACCGAAAGCGTGATAGCCGCAAATAATAATACCGCCGCGAAAACTAAAATATCAATTACTGCTAATGCTAATTTCCAAAATAACATAATAGCTCCTCCTTATAATAATTCTACGAATGTAGCCAATGCTGCGAGTATACCAATCGTACCAAGCATTAATATGGTAACGCGGATTGTCAATTTGATCACATCTAATAATTCTCTCCAAATCATTACTCTTGGTTCTCCCTAAAATAATTTTATTAATACTTTTATTGCGTCACATATTATTCCTACTCCAGCGTAAATTAATAAGGCGTAAAATAATCCATCGACTATTTTTTTTCATTATTCTTGGTCCTCCTCATTATATGGTATTTTTTCTCCATTTAACACCACAAAGTCTTCTGATTCTAAATCTTGTTTAATCATTGCTGCCATTATTTTTTCATATATTTCGTTTGCTTTCATAATATCTTCCTCCGAATATTCATAGTCTATAGTTACCATTCTTTCATTGTTTGCTTCTTTTTTCTCTTTTTTATAAGTCAATACTCTTTCTACAATATCTGCTGCTAGTGCCATGCTTGATAATATTACGATAAATATAAATAAGTCTGCCATTATTCTTGGTCCTCCTCGTTATATGGTATTTTTTCTCCATCTTTAGTTATTATATATTCTTGTTCATCTAGTTCTTCTATATCTTTCATTATTATATAACCCATTACAAGTGCTGATACGTATGCGCAAATTGCTATCATTCCTGTTGCTAAACCTGCTAATAATATATTATTTAATAAAGTCATTTATAACATCTCCTTTAATATTATCATCATTTTTTCTCTTTCTATAGTCATTTTAGCTATTCTAAATTTTATCTCGGCTTGAGTTTTAACATCATTAGTATTTTTCAAACAACATTCTTGTTCGTATATTTTATCGTTTAACATTATTATTTGAATTTCGTAATAGTTTTTACTCATAACCTCGACCCCTTTTTTATTTATTCATACAATTATCTATAAATACCGCTATCCAAATTAAAAACCATATAACGACTAACATTTTCATTATCTTCTACCTCTCTTTTTTATATCATAAGCCATGTTACAATATTAGAGACACATAATAGAGTGTAAACCCATAATGGTATATCAACTGTGCACGCCAATGCTATGAAGAAAGACCAAATTATAATCCATATTATACATACGATTGTACCCATTATCTCACACCTCTCTTTTTGTTTCTTCTTTTTCTTAAGAAACCTACTGCAGGTACAATATACCAAAGGCCGCCTGTAGCAGCCCCTAGTATGAAGTGTCTGAATCCTTTATCTAATTTGTCTTGTGCTTTCTCTGGTAATTTACTACTTCCAACTCTTAATAATTCTTCAAATAATGTTCTCATAACTACGCCTCCTATATATAATAACCTTCACTTTCTAATATCGTTTTTATTCTAGGTAAATATCTAGATGTTATATTACTTACGTTTGATTGTAAAGTATCGCATAATCTTGCCACGTCTGCTTTAGTTGCGTCTGGATTCTTTATTTTACATTCGATATAAGTTGTTATGATTTTTTTAGCATTTATTATTTTGTTTCCTCTAACGCCACTCATCTCAAATGCTTTATCTATAGCTCTATATATTGTTTTTAATGTGTCGTTATATACAACATCTTCTTCTATATTTATAGTTGGGTCAGGCATAGCTCCTAGAATATCTTGGTAATCTCCATTATCCATAGTACTCATATCTTCAAGATGCGCTATATTGCTATGGAATTCTCTGAACTCTTTTTGTAAGTGTTTATGCCCACAAGTATAAGTTCCGTAGTATGATCTCATTATTTGTGATTTGATTGCGAATTTATAATATGCTATGAAAGATGAATTCTCTTTATCGGGTTTAACGTATTTTAAAGTGTTTAAGAACGCCAAGCTGATCTCGGCGTCCAAATCTTCTAGTGGTATCATGTCTGTATATTTATAAGCCTCTTTTAACATTAAAGGATAACATAATCTGAATAGTTTCTCTACGTTTTCTTCTTTATTTACGTCATTTTGTATTTGTCTCACTAGATCTAAACTAAACTCGTTAAATTTTCTTCCTTTAGGTATTTGATAAACAGGTATTTTATACATACATAATCCCCCTTAAATATAATTTATTTTAATACTAATTCATCAACGCCTGGTAAGCCTTTCATCCAGTCAGTGATATAGTGCCATTCTTGCATTTTATGATTCTCTCTTTGGTTGATTATAGATTTAAGTTGTAGATAGTTAGTTGTTATTCTTGCTGTTAACATAAAGCCGCAAGGACAGTTAGCAATTATCATTCTGAATAAATGTTCTTTACAGAATTCTATTTCATCGCCATTTCTTAATTTGATAGTTGGTTCCCAGTTTTCATCCGGCTCAACCTTTCTTAATTTACAATCTTCTTCATAGTTTTTCTTAAACATTTTTTGATACCATTCAAAGTTGTTGTATTGTTCTATATATTTTTTAAGATTTACTATAGCTTCTTCTGATACATATCTATTACACATTTTATCGACGTCGAATTTTAATATCATGTGCATTTTACTTTGGCTGCTCACATAATCTCTAAAGTGATATCTATCCATTTGTCTCCAAATATACTCAGGACATTGTAAATCGAATTGTAATGTGATTCCTTTTAAGAAGCAGTCGTGTCCTGATCCTGGTTTAGCTTTCCCTAATTTTCCAGCTACTTCAAACATTTTATCAGTGAATTCGAATTCGTCCATATCTTCACAATAGTTTACTGCCATAGGATATCTACTTGCTATTAAGCTGTCTCTTAATCCATAAACCTTAGCGTTAGCGATTCTTACTATACCTTCAACGTTCATTCCTTGTACTTCCATAGCGTTTACATAATATAACATACTCAACCTCTCCTTTTTAATATATTATAATTTTAATTCTATACATTTATTTTCGAATTTCTTATAAGCGTCTAGATAAGCTTCGTGTTTATCTCCGTCGTATGTTACTTCATAATACATACCATCAGGTAAAGTCGTACTTAAAAGTGCTTTCCAGTTCTGTAAAGTTTTACAAAACCATACTACATATACATCGTTCATTCCTATTTGTATATTATCAGATTTGTCTAGATGGTCATTAGCATAATCCATAACTATTTTTCTTGCTAATTCTTGCATATCATTTCCTCCTAATAAGTTTTATATCTATTATCAAATTTTTTACCAGTAACTCTAGCTACTTCAGCGGCATGTCTAGCATTTAAATATCTATCGTTAGTTAAGCCTTTTTGAGGGTCGTCCAAATAGTAATTTAAGTCTAAGTTTTCTTTGTAGTATTGTTCTTGTTCTTGTATAGTTAATCTTGTAAAGTAGTCGTAAGTTATTTTTTCATAATCTTCTTTAGTGTTGTTATAGTATATTGTTTCATCATTATCGTATTTGATTTCGTCATCTTTATCCTTTAATGCTGAACAAGCTATAAATCCACCCATTATTAAAGCTAAATATCCTAGACTACTTAACATAATTATTCCTCCTCATCATTTTCTATTTTTAATAATTCTTTTATATACTCTAATTTACAATCCTCGGCGTCATTGAATCTACAGTTGACGCATGAGTTTTTATTACAGAATATGGTGAATACCTTGTTGATATCAGCCACCAGTTCTCTTTCTGTTTTTGTTTTTCTTCTTATAGCCATTTGAATCCCCCTTTTTTAATTTTTGAAAAGCGAAGAGAAGATGCGTACCGATGACCGAATCAACCTCCTATTTCACCAGTGTCTATTCACCACAAATCCTGTACGCTCTACGCCGAATCAACCTCCTATTTCACCAGTGTCTATTCACCACAAACGTAGCCTTTTTTAATATCTTCTCATAATAGTAAATGTTTTTTTCGCGTAATTAATCTTCTTTTATTTCTAGTAATGCTTGAGCCTTCATAAACTTATCTCTTCTATTGAATAATACTGTCAATTCGTCTAATACTTTTTGTAACGTATTTTGTAAATCCACATCGTTAGGATTTTTATTTAATTGTTCTAATAAAGTTTCTTTTCTATCTAATCTGTAATTTATTTTATTAGTTACTTTGCTTATCGCTTCTTCGAATAAACCTTCACTTGCTGCCGCCATTAATGTGTGATTATCTTCTGTTACTTGATCTAGTTCGTGAAGTAAATGATCAATAGTTCTACCATCCATTTCTATTTTTTCTTTGAAGACATCTATTTCTAAACCATGTTTGTGTAATAAATAGTAAGCACCAGCCGCTACTACTACACCACCAACTAGTAATATCTTTTTAGCATGTCTTTGTATAAAAGTAGTTTGCTCCATATTTATAACATCATTATTCTTTTTCATTTTCTAGGCCCCCTAACCTTAATTATTTTCGCTTCTAATATCTGTAGAATCTCTTCCACTGTGTCTCTAGTTCTCTTACTTAATTTTATTTTCTTTTTGTTTGCTTCGTACCAATCAAATATCTGGAACAAATCGCCGTCTCTCCAGCCGAAAGACCACCAGTCACAAATCATTTCAATAATGAATTCGTATGGCATATCTAATATAATTCTTTCACCTTCAGAACTATGATATATCCAATGCTGCCAGTGGTGTCCATTCATTTGATGGTGTTCTAATCTTGCGTATCTAAACTTCTGTA
>JAZTYX010000070.1:0-1847 GCA_045637095.1 Clostridia bacterium
AATGATGAATTTATATAATAATACTAAAAATGGTGCACAAAAACATAGTCCAGAAATATTAGCAGGTATAGGTGTAGTTGGAACAATAGCAAGTACAGTAATGGCATGTAAAGCAACATTGAAATTAAACGATGTTTTAGATGAATGTAAAGAAACTAGAGATAAAATAAAAGAGATAGAAAGTAATCCGGATTACGCAGATAAGTATACACCAGAAGATGCCAAGAAAGATTTAACTATAAACTATGCACAAACAGGAATGAAAATAGTTAAGCTTTATGCCCCTGCCGTAATATTAGGTAGCGCTTCTTTAGGATGTCTATTAGCTTCTAATGATATATTAAGAAAAAGAAATGCAGCATTATCAGCAGCTTATATGACAGTAGATAAATCATTCAAAGAATACAGAAGTAGAGTAGCAGAAAGATTTGGTAGTGAAGTTGAAAAAGAGATAAGATACAACATCAAAGCTCAAGAAATAGAATGTGCTACAGCAAATGAAGAAACTGAAACAGTACAAGTTAAAGTAATGGATCCTAATTTATATTCTGATTACGCTAAGTTCTTTGATGAATATAGTCCTAACTGGCAAAAAGATCCAGAGTATAACTTAATGTTCTTAAAATCTCAACAACAATACGCAAACGATTTACTAAAAGCTAAAGGAAGATTATTCCTAAACGAAGTATACGACATGTTAGGATTAGAAAGAACTAAAGCAGGGCAAGTTGTAGGATGGGTTTATAATCCAGAGAATCCTACAGGAGATAACTTTGTAGATTTTGGTATATATGACATGAGTAAAGAAAGAGTAAGAGCATTCGTAAACGGATACGAACCAAGTATATTATTAGACTTCAACGTTGACGGTGACATATGGAGTATGATGTAAAGTAAAGGAATCGATAATATCGGTTCCTCTTTTATATTTAATGATTAAGGAGGTATAATTATGAAAAAAGAATTATTAAAAAATTTAGCCGTAACGGGATTAGTTGGAATTGGTATAGGTGCTTGCGGACTAATATTTGCTAATCATGCTGAGAAAAAAGCACAAAAAGAATTAAACAAGATAAAAGAAGAAACAGTTGAAGATCCAATGGAAAATGTTAAAACTAGAATAGATAGACTTGAACGTGAAGCAATGAGACAAGAACATAGAAATTTATATTTTGGAGTTTGTGTAGTTTTAATGACTATATATTTATTTGATGATATGGATAATAAGTTCAACAAATTAAGAGAAAAACATAATGGATTAACAGACTATGTTGGAAAGTATTTCAACATATGTTTTGAAAACTTTGCAGAGGCAGAAGAGAGACTTAATGCTTTGGAGGTGAAGTAATATGAAACTTCCAGTGATGTCTCCTCCCGATAACTTAAAATATACAAAACCTCAAGTTGATCAATTTCTAAGAGCAAATAAGGCATGGGTTCTAACTATAGGTATCAGTGGAACAATAACAATAATAACGGCTATAATTAATCTCATAAAAGAACATAACAATAACATGCATGATGAACATATGGCAGAATACGAAATAGATAAGATGAAGTTGGAAATAGAGAAGTTAAAATTAGAAAGGGAGGAAAAATAAATGAAAGGATTATTTATATTTGCTGCTGGTGTAGTAGCAGGTGCTGTAGCTGGCGCTTATTTGGTTAAAGATAAAATAATGGCAGACGCTAAAGAAGAAATAAACGAAGTAAGAGAATACTACAAATCTAAAAAAGAAGATAAGAAAGAAGAAGTTAAAGAAGAACAAGAACAACCTAAAGAAGAAAAAGAAGAATATAAAGAAATAGTAAATAATTATGTAAACTATAATAAACCTGAAAAAATA
>JAZTYX010000071.1:0-12868 GCA_045637095.1 Clostridia bacterium
TGATTACTACATATAAACTAGATATTATGGCTGCCAATATTATTTTTTTATTATTAATTTTTAACTTTGTTATTTCTAACGCTTCTTTTATTATTATGAAATCCATTATTGTATTTTCTAAAAAAATATACTCAAGATAAATATTCATCGATTACCTCTTATTAATTATATTTATCTGTTTATTAAAATTTTGTTGAAAGAATGTCTTGATTCAATTTTTTGATTTACAAATTTAGATAAAAAAGAAGAGAAATGTTTTCACATTTCTCTTTTAATACATATTTTTTATATTTATTGTATTTTTTAGTCTCTATTTCTTCTTAAGAATGGAGGGATATCCAAGTCTGCAGTATAGTCTGTTCTTGGAGATACTCTTCCGCTCATAGCTGCTCCAGAAGTTTGTCCTTCTGATGTTCTTTCTGCCATTGTGCTTCTGAAACTATCTATTATTTCTTGAGATTTTGTATCTGTAGTTCCCCATTTATCAAAACCTGTTGCAATAACTGTTATAACGATTTCGTCTTGTAGGCTTTCGTCAATAACTGCACCAAATATGATATTTGCTTCTGGATCAACAGATTTTTGAACTAATTCTGCTGCTTCATTTATTTCTAATAATCCAAGGTCTTTACCACCAGTAATATTGATAAGAACGCCGCCTGCACCTTCGATAGAAGTTTCAAGTAATGGACTGTGGATAGCTTGTCTTGCAGCTTCTCCGGCTCTGTTTTCTCCTCTTGCTCTACCAATACCCATGTGCGCAACACCTTTGTCTAACATTATTGTTTTAACGTCAGCAAAGTCTAGGTTGATTATACCTTTAACAGTGATAAGGTCAGATACACCTTGTACACCTTGTTTTAATATATTATCTGCTTTTAAGAAAGCTGATTCAACTGTAGTATCTTTTTCAACTACTTGTAATAATTTTTCGTTAGGTACTACGATTATTGTATCTACATTTTGTTTTAATTCTTCGATACCTTTGTCAGCTTGCATCATTCTTCTCTTTCCTTCAAATGGGAAAGGTTTTGTTACAACTGCTACTGTTAGTATGCCCATTCCTTTAGAAATATCAGCTATAACTGGTGCAGCACCTGTACCAGTTCCACCACCCATTCCTGAAGTAATGAATACCATATCTGCTCCTTTTAGAGCTTCTGCTATTTCAGCTTTTGATTCTTCAGCACTGCATTCACCAATCTCTGGGTTTGCTCCAGCACCTAAACCTCTTGTTAGCTTTTCACCAATTTGGATCTTAGTTTGTGCCTTAGAAGCTTCTAAAGCTTGTTGATCCGTATTTACAGCTATAAATTCTACATCTCTTAAACCAGCCTCAATCATTCTGTTTAATGCGTTTCCGCCGCCGCCACCAACACCTATTACCTTAATGTTTGCTGACCCTGACTTGAACATTGTTTCTTCCATCTTAAAAATCCCCCTCTTCTTCATCATCGTTCTTTCTTCTTTTAAGTGTATTTGTTATCTTTTCTTTTGCCTTATTTATAACTTCCATTATTTTGTCCTTCATTCCAGGCTCTGTCATAATCTCTATATCGCTATTTACGTGTTTGCTTGTTCCTACATTTGCAATATATTTAACCATTCCAAATGCAACTATGTGTTGCGGCTTGATTACGTTTATTAATTTAGGACTGCATATTCTTACTTGATTTACTTTAAGCGTAAGTACTGCTAATTCTTCAGCACCTGAAATGTTGCTTAAACCTTGTCCAGTTATTACAACACATTCTATTTTGCCTATCAAGTTATTTTCTGCCATTATTTTTCTTGTTATTTGGTAAATTTCTTTAACTCTTGCTTCTATTATTCTTACTATATCACTACATTTAACTATATTAGATTCTTCATCACTTGCTTTTTTAGTTGTTAATTTAACATCGTGATTATTAGAAATCATAGCTTCAATTGCTAAGTTATATTGCCTTTTCAACTTGTCCGCTTCGTCTAAATCTATATTTAATGAAATTGCAATATCACTTGTTATATGATCTCCACCAACAGGTAATGTATTATTGTACTCAAGAGCTCCATTCTTAAATACAGATATCTCAGTATGAGCTGCCCCTATATCTAGTAATAATACTCCCAAATCTTTTTCTTCTGGCATTAATACAACATTTGATGATGCAAATGTTTCTAATACATAACCATCAATTTTTAGCTCTGCAAGTTCCATTACTCTAGTTATTTCTTCTACCGCCTGTTTATCCGCAATTATTATATCTGCATCTATTACAAAAAATTTTGCGAACGCTCCTATCGGTTCTTCAAAATATTCTCTATCATTTACTATATATCTTGTTGGTATAATATCTATTATTTGTTCTTTGTTATTTTGTCTAATACTTAATTGTATTTTTTCCATTACTGCGGTTATATCTCTATAAGATAAACCGTCATCTGGTTTTTCGACATCTCCCTTAAATCTTATTTTTTCAATTCTAGTATTGATGCCTTTTATATTTACATACGCTGAATTTATATATAATCCAGCAGTATCTTCTGCTTCTGTAATTGCTTTTACTACCGATTCAGCAACTTCATTGCAGTTAACTATTTTCCCCTTTTTTATTCCATTAGACTTTGCCAATCCATATCCAACTACTTCTATTTCGCCAAATTTGTTTACTTGCCCAACTACTGCAGCTGATTTAGAGGCCCCCATGTCTAAGGAAACAATAATGTCACCTATAGCCACTTTTAATTCCCCCTGTTTGTCATGGGTATATAATACTATTTTTTTTATCAAAAATCAATACTTTGCATTAAAATTCTGTAATCTTTTTGTAATATTTTTGATATATAACTCGTAACCCCTGTGTTATAGTGATTTCAAGGGTTGTAGAGAATTTGTTTTTATGTAAACCAATAGTAAAAGCAGGGAAAAATTGTTATATTTGAAACATATAAAAGCTGCTAATATTACCAACCATATTTTGATGTTTTTTTCTATTTTTTTGATTAGATTTTTAGCTACTTGTTCGTTCAGTTTTAAATCAAGTATTAATTTTAATATATTAAAACCGTCAAGAGGACAAATTGGAACTAAATTTATTAGTGCTAACGCTAGATTTATTTCGTATACCATTTTTACATTTCTAAAAATTAATGCTAACACTATATTAGCTAACGCACCTGCTAAATATATCAAAATTCCTTTAATTCCTATTATATTACCTTTTATTACTACATTCATTCCCGAAATTCGTATATTTATTCTTCTTAATTCATAATTAAACAATAGTCCGATTATAACATGTGCTAATTCATGGAACAACACAAATAAAAAACATATAAAATAATTATTTAAGAACTGCCTAGCACTACTAGACAGTATACAAACAAATAATATTATAATAACGCTTTCTTCTATGTATATGTATTTATTTAATATTTTCCATTTCATTATATATTTACCACAAGTCTAGGATTTATCTTTTCACCTTTATATTCTATTTCAAAATGCAAATGTGGACCGGTTGAATATCCTGTAGAACCCATTTCTCCTATCTTTGTTCCTGCTTTTACTTTAGCTCCTTTTTTCACACTTATTTTATTTAAATGGCAATATATTGTTCTAATATCCCCATTTTCCACAACTACATAATTCCCATTATACTTGTTATTACTTGCTATTGTAACTTTTCCTTCTATGCTACTTACTACCTTTGTCCCTTTTTTATTTGCTATATCTACACCTGTATGGTAGCTATCTATATCATCAAATATAACTTCACGAGCACCAAAATTTGAAGTAATTGTTCCTGTAGTTGGTTTTATAAATTCGATTCCTGTAGCTTTAATTTTATCTACTACACTACTTTCTACGCTTACTGAACTTACTGCTGTAATATATTTTTCCTCTGCACTACTACCCATACCTAAATTCTCATTATATATCTCTACTTCTTGATTTTTACTTTCACTATTACTAGTTTCTTCATATATTTCTACCTCTTGTTTTTCTTTTTTATTAAAATTTATAAAGACATGCTTTAATTCATCTATTTTTGTTTTAACTATATTCTCTAATTTATCTGGAATTATCCCCTCTATGTATGAATACGCTGTTATTGCTCATTGTAATGAACCATGTTTTATTTCATTTAATGTATATCTCTTATTAAATTCAGATTTCAATTTATTAGTTATCTCTGCTTCTTGTACTATTTTAATATTCATAACCTTTATTAATGTTACAAATGTAACGATAGCAATAGTTGTTATTGCCTGTACTGCTAATTTAAATATTATTTTTTCTTTTAACGAGACTGTGCTTTTGTTTTTCTTTACTTTTTCGTATTTTTTATCTTCATCTTTTGTAATACTTATATTGTTATTAGCATAGTAACTTCTCTTTAATGTACGTTTTGCTACAACACCTTCCATACAAACCTCCAAAAAAAAGACTTATCCTAATACAATATATTGGATAAGTCTTTTTTTATGACTATTATATTTTATTTTAATATTAATATTATTTGACTAAACTATTTTTCCTGTTAAATACCATTTGTTGTTTTCTATAATCTCTATATCTTTTACCGTTCCGATGTCTTTTTCTTCTGCTTCAAATACAACTATCTTGTTATCTATTGTTCTTCCTGTATACATTTTATCGTTATTTTTACTTAAGCCTTCCACTAAAATCTTGTGAACAGTTCCTATTTTCTTTTCGTTTTCTTCAAGAACTAGCTTCTCAAATAGCGCTTTTAATCTTTGTAATCTTTCTACTTTTACACTTTCTTCTATTTGGTTTTCCATTCTTTCGGCACGCGTACCTTTTCTTATGCTATAACAGAACATATACACAAGTGAGAATTTAACTTTTTCTACTACATCCATAGTATCTAAGAAATCTTCTTCTGTTTCACCAGGGAAACCAACAATTATATCTGTTGAAAAAGATACATTAGGTATTCTTTCCTTCATTTTTTCTACTAATGTTAAGAAATGTTCTTTTGTATATCTTCTATTCATCGCTTCAAGAATTTTAGTACTTCCAGATTGAAGTGGTAAATGTATTTGTTTTGCTATCTTATCTGATGAAGCAATTTTATCTATTAACGCATCTGTAAAATCCTTTGGATGAGGAGATATAAACCTTATAATTTCTATTCCTTCAACTTTTTCTATTTCAGTTAATAGATCTACAAATGTGTATTTGTTTTCCTTAAAGTCATTTCCATAAGAATTAACGTTTTGGCCAAGAAGTGTTATTTCTTTATATCCCTTACTCGCAACCGTTCTTACATCATTTAGAATGTCTTCTGGAAGTCTACTTCTTTCTCTCCCTCTTACATAAGGAACTATACAATATGAACAGAAATTGTTACAACCATATATTATACTGATTGATGCCTTGTATCCCTCTTCATATTTTATTGGTACATCTTCTACTATTTCATGCTCATTCTCTTGCAATTCTTGTGTTTTCTTATGATTCTTTATTGCCAAATACAGCTTTTCTGCAAAGAATTGCATACTTTTTGTACCTAAAACAACATCAACAAATGAATATGATGATTTTATTTTATCTAGTATATGTCCTTGTTCTGTCATGCAACCAACAATTGCTATATACATATCTTTATTTTGCTTCTTTCTTGTCTTCAAATAGCCAACTCTTCCGAATAGTTTATCTTCTGCATTTTCACGAATACAGCATGTATTAAACAAAACAACATTTGCTTTTTCTATTTCTTCTGCTTTAGTAAATCCCATTTCTTCAAGGATACCGGCATATTTCATAGAGTCGTTTTCATTTAATGCACAACCCATTGTTTCTATGTAATATGTATAATGTTTATTTTCACTTTCTAATACCTCTTTTATTCTTTTTTCATAGTCTATTTTATATCTCATAATTTCACCTGGTTAGTATTGTACCACAAAATTCTTATTTTTTCTACAAAAAAACAATATAAAAAACGACCTTAGAAAAATCTAAAGTCATTTTTATATTTTTTAATTAAACTCTTTCCATATATTCGCCAGTTCTTGTATCGATTCTTATTTTATCTCCGATTTCTACGAATAAAGGTACTTGGAATGATGCTCCAGTTTCAACTGTTGCTGGTTTTGTAGATCCAGTAGCTGTTGCTCCTTTTATTCCTGGTTCTGTATATGTTACTTCTAATTCTACAAAAGTAGGTGGTTCCACACCAAATATGTTACCTTTGTAAGATAATACTTTAACGTTCATATTGTCTAATAAATATGGAAGTATGTCTTCTATTGCTGATTTGTTAAGTTCTACTTGCTCATATGTGTTATTATCCATGAAAGTATAAGTTTCGCCATCATTATATAAGTATTGCATTTCACTTGTAGTGATTGATACTTCTTCTACTTTTTCTGATGGGTTGAATGTTTTTTCCATTGTAGTACCAACTATAACGTTTTTAAGTTTAGTTCTTACGAAAGCGGGACCTTTACCTGGGTTAACATGTTGGAATTCTACTACTCTATAAACTTGTGAGTCCATTTCGACAGTAGTTCCATTTCTAAAATCTCCTGCAAATATCATTTGATTTCCCCCTTAAACTTCAATTTTTTATTAAGCTTTAACTGTTTCTACTAATTTAGCAAAACCGTTAGCATCGTTTACTGCCATTTCAGCAAGCATTTTTCTGTTAATGTTGATGTTTTTCTTTTTAAGACCATCCATTAATCTGCTATAAGAAATTCCATTGATTCTAGCTGCAGCATTTATTCTTGCAATCCATAATCTTCTAAAATCTCTTTTCTTATTTTTTCTTCCAACAAATGCATATTGTCCAGATTTCATAACAGCTTGGTTAGCCATTCTAAATCTTATGCTCTTTGCTCCAAAATATCCTTTAGCTCTTTTTAATACGCTTTTTCTTCTAGCTCTTGTTGTAACTGCTCCTTTAACTCTTGCCATTTTGTTTTTCCTCCTTTTTCCTAAAGTCCCTTAATTATGCATAAGGTAATAATTTCTTAACTGCTGACTTGTTTGCAGAATCTACATAAGATGCTCCTTTTAAAGCCATTTTTCTTTTAGAGCTCTTTCCTGTTAATTTGTGTGCTCTGTTTGCAGTTGTTTTTTTAACTTTACCAGATTTTAATACTGATAATCTTTTGTTTGAACTACTGTGAGTTTTCATTTTAGGCATAATCTATTCCTCCTTTTATTTTTTGCTGTCTTTTGGTAACACTATTACATTTAAGAATTTGCCTTCTAGTTTTGGTTCTTTGTCTATTTGGCCTGCTTCAAGCATTGAAACAAATTTAAGAATTGTTTCTTTACCTTTTTCAATGAACCTAACTTCTCTTCCCTTAAACTTAAGTGAAACCTTAACTTTATCTCCATTCATTAGAAATTTATTAGCATTTTTTGCTTTAACTTCTAAGTCATGTACATCGATTGTTGCTGATAGTCTTATTTCTTTTATTTCAACTACCTTTTGGTTTTTCTTAGCTTCTTTTTCTTTTTTAGCCATTTCAAACTTGAACTTGCTATAATTTAGTATCTTACATACTGGTGGATTTCCGTTTGGTGCAACCATAACTAAATCCATATCTTCATCATAAGCTTTATCTATAGCTTCTGCTGTACTCATTCTTCCTAATCTTTCACCATTAGTTCCAATAACTTCAACTTCAGCTACTCTGATTTGTTCATTTATTAGAAAGTCTTGTTTAATATCAATACACCTCCATAAACAATAAAAAAAGATTGCAAGCATGCAATCTTCTCCTCTACAATTTATCCCAATATCTAAGATATTAAATTGTATACCCTGTTAAGACAAAACCACAAGGTGAGAAGACTTCTTCTGCTTTACGGGTTAAATTGTAACATAATTTTATTTGTTTGTCAACATAATTATTATTAATATTAAAATATTTCTTCTACTTCATTAGTTTTACTGTCCATATTCATACCATCTACCGCTATATTTTGTTCTGTTGACTCATAGTAATTAGTAATTTCTTCAAGGTTATTAATCTCTGATAATTTGGTCATTTGTGGTTCTACCATAGCAATAGGTTTTAACTGGACTGACTTTGCCACTGCCATTTTAGGAACATTTCTAGATTTAAATCTATCCATTATTTTTCTAAAAATGCTTCTATCATCTATAGAATGATCTAGTAATAAGATTCTTCCTGATTTTTGGATATCTATTTTCTTAATCCCCTCATCTCCCCAGTCTGGCTGCACAAAAGGAGAATGTTTTTTACTATATTCAGGATGTCTTATTATTGTTCTTGCTTTTTCTAAAAACATTTCAGGTCCATTTAGTTCACCTTGTTCTGCTTTTTCTTTAATTGTCTCTAGTTTTTCTTTATCCCCTCTAGATCCTATCATTAATCTTCTTGCTTTTTTAATTTCTTCTCCTTTTTCTTTACCTATATATGTTCTATATACACCTGATGTTAATATTAATCTATCTTGTACGCAAGATAATTTTTCCTGATTTTCACTTTTTATTTCATCTGCTAAAGTGCTTTCTTCTATTAATCTAGCACTTTCATCATATATAGCTTGAAATCTTTCTTCTGTTTTTCTATCTTTATTATTTTTGTTAACATATGTGTTTTCTGCAATAACATCTATGTATTCTAACATTCTATCTTTTGTAAGACCAGTTCTCTTAGCCATAAACTCAGCAATTCCATCTACGTCTTTTCCATCAATAGCTTTCAAGAACTGGGTAGGAGTTGTATTTGATACTGTTACCAATGTTTCGAATAAGCATTCTACATCTGAATAGCAATGAAATCTACCAGGCGCTTTTAAACCTGAATCTAAAGCTCTACCACCACTATTTCCTACTATAGCTGATGCTGCACCAATACCAACCTTCGCAGTTTCTTTCTCTGGTTCATTCTTTCCGATTAGTATTTGTGTTTCAGCTTCATTTATCATTTCATTTAACGTGGTGTATTTTCTTTTCTTCTCTTCTTTCCACTTTCTTGGCAATATATTTATTCTAGTTTTATCTGTATTCCACGCATGATTTAATTCGTGTATAAACGTTTCTTTATCTAAGCCATTAAGCCAAGTAGCTTCGGATACTGTTAATGTTTTAGCTTTTGGTTTATAATATCCTTTCACTAAACCAGTTAATTTACTTGTTACAGTAACACTTCTTATATTTTCATACAAATGACTTACTTTTTTACTCAAAGTTTCTTCATCGTATCCATATAACGATTGTTTTGCCTCTATGTATTGATCAACTAAAGTTTGTAATTCAGGTGGAAGTTCATCCATCTTAAATTTTTTATTCATAAAATTTCCCTCTATCTTTTTTATATTACAAAACGCACAAAAAAGCAAATAGTTAATTAAAACTATCTGCTTAGTTTATATTATTTACTGTTTCCACCAAATCTTCTATTTCTTTTAGCGTATTCTATTATTGCTTTCTCCATTTCTTGCTCATTAAAGTCTGGCCAATGCTTTTCTGTAAAATAAAATTCTGAATAAGATAATTGCCATGGTAAGAAATTACTTGTTCTTAGTTCATAACTAGTTCTTATCATTAAGTCTGGATCAGGCTCACCTGCAGTATATAACATATTAGATATAGTGTCTTCGTTAATATCTTCTACATTTAGCTTTCCTGCTTTAACTAATGTTGCAATTTCTTTAGTTGCATGTACTAGTTCTGCTCTACCACCATAATTAAAAGCAATGTTTAATGTAAGACCTGTATTGTTTTTAGTTTTTTCAACTATTTTTTCAATTCCAGCTGCTACATCCTTAGGAATATTATCTTTTTCTCCTATTACTTTTATTCTGATGTTATCAAAATCTTTATTCTCTATCATTTTTGCAAGACGAGTTCTTAAAAGCATCATAAGTGCTGCTACTTCATCTTTACTTCTTTTCCAGTTTTCTGTGGAAAAAGCATACACTGTCATGTATCTTACTCCAATCTTGTTTAAATATATAGCTATTTTTTCAAGATTGTCTGCTCCAGCTGTATGCCCATCTAAAGTTGTTAATTTTTTAGCTTTTGCCCATCTTCTATTGCCATCCATAATGATGGCAATATGTGAAGGCAACATTTCTTTATTAAGTTCTTCCATTTATACTCCTTAGGTATATTAATATAACATTATATATCTAGGTTAGTTACATATTTAGCATTTTCTTCAATGAATATTCTTCTTGGTTCAACATCTTCACCCATAAGAACTGTAAATATTTCATCTGCTTTAACAGCATCTTCCATAGTTATTCTTACTAAAGTTCTCTTTTCTGGGTTCATTGTTGTTTCCCATAATTGCTCAGAGCTCATTTCTCCAAGACCTTTATATCTTTGAATACTTACGCTATCTCTTTTTATACCTTTTTCTTCTAATCTCTTAAATTCTTCTTCTAATGCATGTTCATTGTAGCAGTAGATATCATCCATTCCTTTTTTAGAAAGTTTGAATAATGGAGGACATGCTGCATAAACTTTACCATTTTCTATAAGTGGTCTCATATATCTAAAGAAGAATGTTAATAACAATGTTCTAATGTGCGCACCGTCAACGTCGGCATCGGCCATTAGTATTATTTTATCATATCTTATTTTTTCTATATTAAAGTCATTTCCAATACCAGCACCAACAGCAGTAATAACTGGATTTAATTTTTCATTTCCATATATTTTATCTGCTCTTGTTTTTTCAACGTTAATCATTTTACCCCAAAGTGGAAGTATTGCTTGGAATTTTCTATCTCTTCCTTGCTTAGCACTACCACCCGCAGAGTCTCCCTCGACGATGTATATTTCACATTCAGCAGGGTTTTTACTTGTACAGTCTGCAAGTTTACCTGGTAATGTAGTAGATTCTAATACACTTTTTCTTCTTACTAATTCTCTTGCTTTTCTAGCAGCTTCTCTTGCACGAGATGCAGACAATGCTTTATCTAGAATTGCTTTTGCTTCCTTAGGATGTTCTTCTAAGTATGATGCAAGCTTATCATTCATCATAGAGTTTACTATACCTAGAACTTCGCTGTTACCAAGTTTTGTCTTAGTTTGTCCTTCAAATTCTGGTTCTCTTACTCTAACGCTTACGATTGCTCCTATACCTTCACGGATATCATCACCTTGTAAGTTGGCATCTTTTTCTTTTAGAATATTAAATTTTCTTCCATAATCATTAAATACTTTTGTAAGACCTCTCTTAAATGCATCTAAGTGAGTTCCACCTTCAATTGTATTAATGTTATTAACGAAAGATAATATATTTTCACTGTATGAAGTTGTATATTGAAGTGCTACTTCAACTTCAACTTCTCCCTCACCTTTAGATTCTAAATATATTGGTGGACAAACAAGTTCTTTATTCTTGTTTATATATTCTACGAAAGAAATTACTCCACCTTCGTAATAGAATACTTTTTCTTTGTATTCTGGATCACGTTTATCATCTAAAGTAATTTTAAGACCTTTGTTTAAGAATGCCATTTCTCTAAATCTTGTTTCTAGAGTTTCTGCATTATATACAGTATGTTCAAATATCTCAGGATCTGGTTTGAATATAACTTTTGTTCCACGTTTCTTTTCATCTCTTACTTTGTGAAGTTTTTCAGTAACCTTACCTCTTTTGAAAGATATTTCATAAGCACCATCACCATTACAAGCTTCAACTGTTACTTTTTCAGATAATGCGTTAACAACAGATGCACCAACACCGTGAAGACCACCAGATACCTTGTATCCTTCTCCACCGAATTTACCACCTGCGTGAAGTATTGTATAAACAACTTCAATAGCTGGGATTCCTAGTTTTGGGTGCATACCTAAAGGTATACCACGTCCGTTATCTTTAACCATAATGCTGTTATCTTCTAATATAGCAACATTAATTTCATTACAATATCCTGCTAAAGCTTCATCGACAGCGTTATCTACTATTTCATATACAAGGTGATGTAATCCTCTTTCAGAAGTACTACCTATGTACATACCTGGTCTTTTTCTAACTGCTTCTAATCCTTCAAGGACTTGTATTTGACTCTCATCATATTCTGCCATTTTTCTACCCCTTATCTTTTAATTTATTTACCTAAAACTTTTACAAGCTTTTCTATTTTTTCTATTAATGTACATCTACAACATGCAGAAATACATACTGATTGTGAATCATCACAACATGAACAGCAATCTGTTCCAACTGTTATTTTATATGTTACATTAAATAGTAAAAATAACGATACTACTATTACTAATACTATTAATAATACTTTTAACAATTTTTTCATATTTTTTATTTTCCTCTTAAAACGAGTATTGTTCTTTGCCAGATTGTTAAATCTTCATCTGAACAACCACAAGGGAATTCTACAATCATACCCTTTGGGATATCTCCACAACACTCATAACTTCTAATTTTATAATTTTCTTTATTAAAACTAAAAATTATATTGGTTACTATTATTATTAAAAGTAACATTGCTACTATTATAACTGGAATTAAAATAAGTTTTTTACTTATTTTCTTCTTTTTTTCTATTTCCATATAATCACCGAGGACATTCTATCATTAATTTTTTATTTTTTCAACTGTTCCATTTTTAACTTTGAAAATTGTCTTATCTTCTATTTTTTCTATACTATCTATTTCAGTAGTAGTTATAAACACTTGATAATCTTTCAAATATTCTATTAAATAATTTATTCTTCCTTTATCTAATTCTGAAAAAACATCATCTAATAATATTAGTGGAGTTGTTTCCTTTATCTCCTTTAATATTTCAAATTCTGCGAGTTTCAAACTAAGTAACGCAGTTCTATTTTGTCCCTGCGAACCAAATTTATTAACTTCTTTTTCATTTACAAGAATTAAGAAATCATCGTGAGCTATA
>JAZTYX010000072.1:0-2535 GCA_045637095.1 Clostridia bacterium
TTGATGATGAATTTAAGTACAAAATATATATAGCTCCAATGACAACTCTTAACTTAGATGACTATACTAAAGTATCTACAACAGATACAAGAATGTTAAGAAGAATAGTAAGAGATTATCACAATAGAGGACACAAAGTAGAAAGAACACTTGCTATGTGGCCAAATTTAAGAACTGGTGAGACTAAATATATTTATCCAAATATAAAATATGCAGATTATATATTTAATACAAGTCTTGTATATGAAATTGGGGCATTAAAAACTTTTGCAGAACCATTACTACTTCAAGTAGACAAATCAAGTGAATATTTCTCTGAATCAAGAAGATTATATCACTTTATACAAAAGTTCTTACCAATTGAGACTAAAGATATACCAGGAGATAGCATAGTAAGAGAATTTATAGGAAATGCAAGCTTAAAGATATAAAGGGAGGCAACATGTTTGTAAAAAACGATGATTCATTTATTTGTAAACATTGTGGAAGCCAAGTTGAAAAACTTGGCTATACTTCTAGGGACCACTGTAATAAATGTCTGTATTCGTTACATGTGGATATAGAACCAGGAGATAGGTTGAATGAATGTAGAGGCCTTTTAAGGCCAGTAAATGTATTAAACACAGGAAAGAAACAAATGCAAATAGAATATGTATGTACTAAATGTAAAGCGAGAGTACGTAATATAGTTGCATCAGATGATAATGAAGAAGAAATTCTAAATGTAATAAAAGAATATGCTAAAAATGGAGGAATATAATGGACAGTATAAAATTAAATATAGCAGAAGCTATAGCAAAAGTATTAGAAAAAGAAACAGACGAAATATTAGCTGCTATAGAAACACCAAAAGATAGCAAGATGGGAGACTTTGCATATCCATGTTTTAAGCTAGCTAGCGTGTTTAAGAAAGCACCAGTAATGATAGCAAATGAGATTAAAGAAAAATTAGGAGACATTGAAGGTGTATCTAATGTAGAAGTAGTAGCTGGATATTTAAACTTTTTTGCAGACAATTCAGTTGTAGTAGAAACAACAGTAAAAAATATATTAAATAAAAAAGATGCTTGTTATAACTTAGAAGAAGGAGTGGGAAAAACAATTTGTATAGACTATTCTTCTCCTAATATAGCAAAACCATTCCACATTGGACATTTGCGTTCAACAGTTATAGGTTCAGCTTTAGTTAAAATATATAAAGCTTTAGGATATAACGTAGTTGGAATAAACCACTTAGGAGACTTCGGTACTCAATTTGGTTATGTAATTGAAGGATATAAAAGATTTGGGGCAAATATTGATTTAACAGAAGAACCAATTAAGAAATTAGTTGAAATATATGTTAAGATAAATGAAATGGCAAAAGAAGATGAAGCTATAGTAGAAAAAGCAAGAGAAAATTTTGCTCGTCTTGAAGCTGGTGATGAAGAAATAGTAGCTCTTTGGTCTAAATTTAGAGAACTAAGCTTAGAAGAATATAAAAGAATATATGACATATTAGGTATCACTTTTGATTCATATAATGGTGAAGCTTTCTATAACGATAAAATGGGTGAAGTTGTAGATATATTAAGAAATAGTGGCAAATTAGTACCAAGTGAAGGTGCACAAGTTGTAGAACTTGAGACAGAAAAAGTTCCTTGTATGATACTTAAAACTAATGGTTCAACTACTTATGCAACTCGTGACCTTGCAGCAATATTATACAGAGCTAGAACTTATGATTATGCAAAATGTCTATACCTAACAGGTTATGAACAAAACTTACACTTTAAACAAATATTTGAAACTGCTAAATATATAGTAGATGAAAAATATGTGCCAGGATTAGTACACGTACCATTTGGTATGGTATTAGGACCAGGCGGAAAGAAATTATCTACACGTAAAGGAGCTTCTACAACTATTAAAGACGTAATAGATGAAGCAATAGAAAAAGCTAAACAAGTATTAGAAGCTAAAGGTAAAACTGGCGAAGAAGCAGACAAAATTGCAAAAGCAGTTGGTATTGGAGCTGTAATATTTAACGACCTTAAGAATAATAGAATTAAAGATGAAATATTTGATCTTGATGAAATGTTAAAATTTGAAGGCGAAACAGGGCCTTATGTACAATATACATGTGTAAGAACAAATAGTATAATAAACAAAGCTGGTTATGAACCAACTGAAGCAGATGTTAAAGCTGAGTTGTTAACTACTAAAGAAGAAATAGAATTAGTTAAACTTCTAGCATTAGCACCAAATATGCTAAAACAAGCAGCTAATGAAAATGAACCATCAGTTATAACTAGATATATAATTGATGTAGCAAGTGCATTCTCTAAATATTATAATGAATGTCAAATAATAGTAGAAGATGAAGCGCTAAGAAATGCAAGATTAGCATTAGTTAAAGCAACTGGGTATGTTTTAAAGAATGGCTTAAATATGCTTGGAATAGAAGCACCGGAAAAAATGTAATAAACAAAGAAGTACATAATATCTATGTGCTTCTTTTATTTGTTTTTTAGAAACTATTTTTGTTGACAATTA
>JAZTYX010000073.1:0-12494 GCA_045637095.1 Clostridia bacterium
AGAAGTGATGTTAATATGATAATTTCTGTTAATCCACAAACAAAACAAATACTTCTTGTAAACACACCAAGAGATTACTATGTAAAACTACATGGTACATCTGGATATAGAGACAAATTAACACATGCAGGAATATACGGAATAGATATGTCTGTAAAAACTATGGAAGATTTATATGATATAGATATAAACTATTATGTAAGAGTAAACTTCACATCACTAATGGATATTATTGATGCAATTGGTGGAGTAGAAGTATATTCTGAATATGAGTTTACATCAAGAATAGGTAATTACCACTTTGTAAAAGGATATAATAAATTAAATGGCAAAAAAGCTTTAGGTTTTGCAAGGGAGAGATATTCATTCTCTGAAGGAGATAGAATGAGAGGACAAAACCAACAAGCAGTAATTGATGCTATGATTAAAAAAGTATGTTCATCAAAAACAATACTTACAAAATTTGATGCGTTATTAGATTCTTTAAAGGGAAGTTTCCAAACAAATATGGAATATACAAAGATGATAGAAATTGTAAGAATGCAAATTTCTGATGGCGCTGAATGGAATGTAACATCTGTAAGTGTAGATGGATGTGGTTCATCAGAAAGAACATATTCAATGGGTAAAACAAGATTATCTGTTTTAATACCATATGCAGGTTCTGTATCTAAAGCAGAAAGCATGATTAAAGCTGTTTTAAATGGAGAAGTGTTAGAATCTGGAAATATAGATATTTCAGGATATAATGACTATCTAGTAGTTTCAAGAGCAGTATATGAAGAGCCGAAGAAGCCAGAAAAAGAACCTGAAAAAGAGCCAGAGAATGTTGAACCTGAAGTTCCAGAAGAGATTCCAGGAGAAGGCACAGGAGATGATGTAACAGGTGACGAAGGAACTCAAGGTGGAGAAAATCCAGGAGGAATAACTGAAGGAGAAGGAAATACTGAAAATACAGAACCTTCAGAACCAACTGTTCCAGAAGGTGGAAATACAGGAGACCAAAATCCTGATTCTGGAAATGAAGAAACACCTGCACCGGATAGCGGCACAGAGAACCAACAACCAGAGCTTCCTACACCAGATAGTGGTAGCGGAGAAGATACAACAGGTAGCGCAGAAAGCAATGTAGAGTAATAAATAAACACACAGGTCTATTTGAGGGCTTGTGTGTTTTAAATGCAAAAAAACACCAAACCATTAATGGTTTGGTAATAGTGGTTGCGGGGACAGGACTTGAACCTGTGACCTTCGGGTTATGAGCCCGACGAGCTGCCGACTGCTCTACCCCGCGATGCATGTTATTAGTATAATATAATTGTATGTTAATGTCAACAAAAATATTAAAAAAATTGAAAAAACAGGCAAACTTTTTTCTTTCTTTTGTTGTAAATTATATATATGTATGGTATAATCTTTGTGTTAAAAAATACAAACTGGAGGGAATAAAATGATTGGATGGATTGCATGGATATGCATAGCATTAACATTAATAGTAGCAGTTGCATTAACAATAGTAGTAATGCTACAAAGTTCTAAGGATGGAGCTTCTGCGGCATTAGGAAATACATTCTATGGTGCAAATAAAGGAAAAACTTTAGATGGAGTACTATCTAAACTAACTATATATTTAGGAATTGCATTCGTAGTATTATGCTTTGCAACTACAATTACAATAACTAAGTAATAGGTGGATATGAAAGAGTTTGAAGAGAGAAGTAAAAGAATATTAGAGTATGTTAATTCTAAAGAATATAAGATAATGACTGCAAAACAAATTGCAGTCGTTTTCGGCGTTCCTAAGGAAGATATGCCTGAGTTCGAAAAGATAATAAATAAATTAGAAGTAAACGGTAAAATATACATAGACGACAGCAAACGTATATGTTTACCTAACAACGTAAATAAATTTGTATGTAAATTTGAAGCCAAATCCAAAGGGTTTGGTTTCGCGCGCGTTTTATCTACGGATACGGAAGTTAAAGATATATACATATCTCGCGAATGCACTAATGGTGCTTTCGATGAAGATATTATCTTAGTTGAAACTAACGGGCAAAGAGAAGAAGGTAAGAGTTTAGAAGGTACTGTTAAGAAGATTATTAAACGCGGCGAAGCTACTTTTGTTGGTACTGTGGAAAAAACAGATTCTTTTGGTTTTGTTAGCGTAGAAGGAAGAGTAATTGAAGATGTTTATGTACCATACAAGCTGCTTCAAGGAGTACAAAATAAAGATAGAGTAGTTATTAAAATAACTAAATACCCAACAGCAAACAGAAAGGCTGAAGGTAAAATTATTGAAGTAATTGGTCATGAATCAGATAGAGACATTGAACAAGCAGTAATACTTAAGAGTCACGGAATTGATGAAAAATTCCCTAAAGCAGTAATAAATGAAGCGGAACAAAATTCTGTTATTACTGATGAGGATATTGTATCAAGAGTGGATTTAAGAGATAAAAACATTTACACAATAGATGGTGATGACGCAAAAGATCTTGATGATGCTATTTGTGTTGAAAAGATTTCTGATGAAGAATATAAATTATCTGTACATATTGCTGATGTAAGTCATTATGTAACTGAAGGTAGCGAAATAGATAAAGAAGCTATAAAAAGAGGGACAAGCATATATACACCTGGTAAGGTTATACCAATGCTTCCAAGAACATTATCTAACGGGATATGTAGCTTAACAGAAGGCGAGGATAGACTTGCTCTTTCTGTTGATATGATAATTAACAAAGATGCTAAAGTTATATTTAGCACAATATATAAATCTGTAATATGTTCTAAAAAGAGAATGTCTTACCACAACGTAGAAGAAGTATTAAATGGAGAGAATGAAGAAACATTAAAAGAATATGCTCCATATACAGCAGACATTATGCTTATGAAAGAGCTATATGAAATTCTAAATAAAAAGAGAGTAGCAAATGGTAGTATTAATTTTGATATACCAGAAACACACTTTGTTTTAGATGAAAATAACGAGCCTATAGATGTAATGCCATATACAATTGGAGTATCTAACAGCATAATAGAAGAATTTATGCTTGTTACAAATAAAGTTGTAGCAAAGACATTTAGAGATTTAGAAGCTCCGTTTATATATAGAATACATGAAACTCCAGACTTAGAGAAATTAAGAGAATTAAACGAAATGCTTAAGAATATGGGTTCAAGTATTAAAGGTATAAATAAAATACATCCAAGAGCTTTAGCAACAGCATTAGAAACATTTGCTGATGATGAGAAAAAGTATATGATAGTATCTAAAATGCTTTTAAGATCGCTTAAACTTGCTAAATACTCAGAAGAGTGCTTAGGACATTTTGGACTTAACTTTAAGGATTATTGTCATTTTACATCACCAATTAGAAGATATCCAGATTTATTTATACATAGAGTAATATCTGAATATATAGAAAATGGTTATGTATTAGATAGTAAGAGATTAGAAAAATTACAATACAAAGCAGAAAAATATGCCATATCTAGTAGTGAATGTGAAAAAACAGCTACGCAAATTGAAAGAGATTTTGATGATTTGTTTATGGCAAAATATATGAAGAAACATTTAGGAGATGAATATGAAGGTGTAATATCTTCAGTAACTGGATTTGGTATCTATGTTAAATTAGATAATACAATCGAAGGTTTGGTTACAATGTCTAACCTAGATGATGACTACTATATTTATCATGAAAAAGAAATGGTATTAATCGGCGAAAGAACAGGCAAAAAATATGAAATTGGCGGAAAAGTAAAAGTAATTGTTGCAAGAGCTGATGAACACACAAAACAAATAGATTTTTGTTTAAGTAGGGGATAATATGAAGATAAAAAAAGATAGAAAAGAAAGTAAAAGCTTTAAGGAATTATTTAAGGCAAGATTTTCTGGTATGACATTTAAATCATATCTTAAAGAAACATATGAATTTGTAAAAAATAATTTGCTAAAAACTACATTAATAATATTAGCAATAACATTACTATCTATTGGATCAGTACTGTATTCACCAGCATCATTCAAATATGACAAGCCAGATGTAACATTTGTAAGTGATTGGTTTGAAAGAATACAAGTCTTAGCAATTATTGTCTTTGCGGGAATTGTTCCATATATGTATATTCCTGTAGTTGGTCTTGCAGCAGGTATATCTGTAGAATGCATGTATTTTGCAAACTACGTTCTAACAGTAGGCAGGATGAAAGGAACGCTTATATATATATTACCGATGTTATTAAACTTGTTATTCTTAGCTATTGTTACAGCTATAGGGTTTTATATATGTCGCAACGCAACGCTTTCTCAAAGAATAAAGAGTGTGCAAAGCAAAAACTCAATGGATTTAGGTCTTGCTATATTTGAAGCTACAAATAAAAAAGATAAAGTAAAAGCTATAGAAAAGAAGAGAAAAGAGAAAATCAAAGAACTAGAAAACAAGAAAAAAGATTTAGATTTATTCCAAATAGTAAATGCTACTGTGATATTATGTGTGCTTCAACTGGGAGCATCACTTGTTAAATCTTTACTTGTATAACAGGAGAAATTATGAGACAAAGAAATGTTAAAAACTGTGATGAAATTTTAGCATCATCAGATAAATATTTAAGAGATATAAAATCTTTAGATAAAAGTAAATATGAAAATGTATGTTTAGAAATAGGTATCGGTAAGGGTGCATTTATAGCAGAATGCGCTAATCGCCATCCTGAAAATTTATACATAGGTATAGAACTAAATAAAGGAGTTGTATCTTTAGCTACTAAAAAGATTTCAAGATACGAAGAAGAGATTGGTAAGAAACTAGATAATCTTAAAGTTTTAGATTTTAATGCATTAGAATTAAAAGAACTATTTGGTGAACATGAAGTAGATAAAATATATCTAAACTTTAGCGATCCTTGGCCTAAGAAGAAACACGAAAAAAGAAGACTTACTTCTGATGCGTTTTTAGATGTATATAAAGAAATATTAAAAGAAGGTTCTGTAATAGAATTTAAGACAGATAATAGAAGCCTATTTGAGTATTCGTTAAAGAATATGAATAAATATAAAATGTCATTTGAGTATTTAACATTAAATTTACATGCAGACATAGATGCGGGTAAATTAGATAATGAAGAGTCAAACATAATGACAGAATACGAAGCAAAATTTATGGTAAATGGACCTATATATAAATTAATAGCAAAATTTAATTAATATAGAGGAGATTGTATGTTATTAGATCAATATGAAAAAAGAGAAAAAATTAAAGTAGTCTTTGCAACAATAGCAATTATATTAGTTGTTGTAGTGCTTTTATGGGGATGCCTTTTTGGTGTAGATTACATGATGTTTACAAATTCTAAACCGACTGTGTTTACAAATTCTAGAATAGAAAAGACAGATGCAGGCAAAAAGATATACGAAGAAGGTATTTGTTATAGCGTTGTAACAGATGAATTAAATAATAAAACACTTTATTTATTTAATAAACAAATAAAGAGTAAATAAAGGGGAATGGGTATGAAAAATAATATGGATAATGAAATAGAAATATTAGCTCCGGCAGGTAGCTACGAAGCATTCGTAGCTGCGGTTAATGCTGGAGCTCATGCCATATATATGGGTGTAAATAAATTTAATGCACGTACTATGGCAAATAATTTAACAATAGAAGAATATATTAATGCTATAGACTACGCACATAAAAGAGATGTAAAGGTATATTTAACGCTTAATACGCTTCTTTTAGATAGCGAAATAAATGAAGCTCTAGATATAGTTTGTACTTTGTATAAAGAGGGACTTGATGCGGTAATTGTACAAGACATAGGTATCGCTACATTAATACATAAAATAATGCCAGACCTACCACTTCATGCAAGTACACAAATGAGTGTGTTAAATCTAGAACAAGCAAAATATATTGAGTCTTTAGGCTTTTCTAGGGTGGTATTAGGTAGAGAACTAAGTGTAGGAGAAATAGAATATATAACTAAAAATATATCTCTGGAAGTAGAAATATTTGTACATGGTGCATTATGCGTTTCTGTATCTGGTCAATGTATGGCAAGTTCTCTAATAGGAGAAAGAAGTGCTAACAGAGGAAGTTGTGCACAACCTTGTAGAATGAAATATTCATTATATAACGAGGCTAAAAAAGAAGCTATTGTTAAAGATAGATACATTCTAAGTAAGAAGGATATATATGGATTAGATACATTAGAAGCACTTGCTAAAGCAGGAGTAAAATCTTTTAAGATCGAAGGAAGAAATAGAACGGTAGAATATACAGCTGGCGTTGTAAGTAGATATAGAAAAGCTGTAGATAATAATTATGTTGTAGAAAATAATACGGAAAAAGAATTATTACAGTTATTTAATAGAAGCGGTAAATGCGATGGATATCTAAACGGAGTAAGATATAAAAGAAGTATTTCAGACGTTACTCCTAAAAACACTGGGTTATACTTAGGACAAGTTTTAGCTAAGAAAGATAAGTTTATTAAACTTAAACTAGAAGAAAATATAGATCTTCATGATGGGGTAGAAGTAGCAACAAGTGAAGGGCAGGTATCTTTTGTAGTTACTTGTATTAAAGATGAAAAAGGTAATATCCTAAATACAAACATAGAAAAAGGAAGCATAGTTTATCTTGGAGATGTTAAGGGGAAAGTAGAAGCAAAAGATATTGTATACAAAACATCTGAAAATAAATTAAATAAAGAAGCTAGAGAGTATTTGGATAAAAAAGATAAACAAAAAAGAGTAGAAGAACGTATAGTTGTAGTTATAAAAAAAGATACAAACATTTCTGCAAAATCTTTAGATAAAGATATATCTGTAGAACTAGAGTATGTTCCAGAGATAAGCAAAAGCGTTGGCGTAACAAAAGAAAAAGTAAACGAAACTTTTGCTAAAACTGAAGATACAGCAACAATATTTGTAGATATCAAAGTAGATTTAGATGATAAATTATTTGTGCCTGTATCTAAATTAAATGAATTAAGAAGATGCTTGGTGGAAAAAATAGAAGAAAATAGACTTGTAAAAAGAGAAAAAGTAATTGTTAAAGAAAAAGATTTGCAAACTATATCTAATAAAAAGAATTCTTCTAAAACAACGGCTATATTTATGTATAGATATAATTCAGAGGAAGATTATATAGCTTTATGCAAATCAAGATATGAAACAAATCTAGATAAGTTATATGTTCCAGCTAGAGCATTTAAGGAATATGAAAAAGATATATTAAAATATGTAGGTAAAACAAAAGTATATATGCATATACCAAATGTTGTGCTTAAGAATTTGGATAAGTATATTAGAGACAATGTAGAAAGACTTGTTAAAGCGGGGCTAAGCGGCTTAGTAATTGGTAATGTAGGTTATTTATCACTTGCTAAAGAGCTTAAAGAAAAATACAATATAGAGTTAATTGGGGAGTATACATTAAATGTATTTAATAGCTTTTCTGCCTCTTATTTTGAAGATTTAGACGTTGTTACACCGATATTTGAAACAGAAGACGCAGATATAGAAAAAATAGCTAAAATTAAGAATATAGAGCTTGTAGAAGGGCTTGCTACGGCTATGACAACTAGATATTGTATGTTAGCAAGTTTTGTATCTAACGCAGAAGAAAAAGATGAATGTAAGGCTGCATGTAAACAAGGAAAATATTATATTGAAGATACATATAATAAGAAATATAACATAGTTCCAGATAATACAGATTGTATAACTGAGATAGTTAGAAACAAGAGAAAATATCCGGAAAATATAAGAAATAAATATAGTATAAGATACAATATTATGTAATATTTGAAAAAAGTCATGATTTATAGTATAATGGTAGAAGAAATAAAAAACATACCAATATGACTATGGAGGTAATCATGACTTTTTTAAGTAAAATTTTTAGAAAGGAAAAGACGGCAAAAGTAATTTGCAAATGTGGAGCAAAGCATAAGATAGATTACGCAAGTATATTTACTAGCGAGACCTGTGAAAAAAGAAAGCTTTGCTTCTATACCTATTGCAAAATTTGTGACAGAATAGTGTACTTTGATGAATCTAAATTATCTAGAAGATTTGTGAAGAAAGTATATAATGATCATAAATGGTGTAATTAAATAAGAACCGCTGACAAGCGGTCTTTTTTATGCTTAATTTGTTGAAAAATATGTCCTTTTGTTATATAATGTGATCAGAGTGAGAATAATGCCAAATTAATTAAGGAGGTATATGTATGGCGTTTTGGAACAAAAAGAAAAAAGAGCCTAAGAAAGAGACGGTAAATGTTAGCTGCAAGTGTGGAGCTTCGTATGATACAGAATGCGATGGCTTGGGAACGATGAGCACTGGCTATAAAGGTCGGATTTCTTTCTATACGCGTTGCGAACATTGTGATGAGATGATTTATATCGATGAGATGAAATTGTCTAAGTCGTATATCAGGCGAGCCTATAGAAATCATATCTGGGGCTAAGGAAGGATACCACTTATTAGTGGTATCCTTTTTATGTTTTTTACTTGTAAATTGTATGTATTTGTAGTAAAATATATATCGAGGTGATAATGTTGTCAGATAATGAAATGGACAATTTAATAAAACCCGAAAAAGGTAAAAAAGTGAAATTAAAAAGAGTAAAATTAGATAGAGATAAAGCTAAAGAAAAAGAAGAAAAGAAAAAAGCTAAATTAGAGAAAAAAGCAAGTAAAGGTAAAAAAACTAAGAAAGAAAAAGAACCAAAAAAGAAGAAAAAAATATTTTGGAAAATATTTAAAATATTTTTCTTTGTAGGACTTGCGTTATTTGTAATAGGCTGTGGTGTCGTATTATATGTATTAAACGATATAATAAGCGAAACATCAACAGTAGATTATTCTCAACTTAAGAATCTAAAATTAACAACTACAATATTAGATAGTAAGGGGAATCAGTTAGGAACTGTAAATGCTGGTGAAAACAGACTTATGGCAGACTATGAAGATTTACCTAAGCATTTAGTAGATGCAGTAGTAGCAATAGAAGACGAAAGATTCTGGACGCACTTTGGTGTAGATATTAAGAGAACAGGTGCAGCGGTAGTTACATTTGTACTTAATAGAGGTTCTTCATCTTTTGGTGGAAGTACAATTACTCAACAATTAGTTAAAAATATAACTGAAGATAATGAGGGTAGCTGGAAAAGAAAAATAAGAGAATGGTATCGTTCAATAATGCTTGAACAAAACCTAGAAAAAGAAGATATACTTGAAGCGTATCTTAACAAGATATACTTTGGTGAAGGTGCTAATGGAATAGAAATGGCAGCTCAAACATTCTTTTCAAAAACAGTAAGCGAACTTAATTTAGCAGAGTCAGCTTGCTTAGCAGCTTCTATACAATTACCAGAAGTAACAAACCCATATAATGGAGATAAAAATAAAGAAAAATTAATAGAGAGACAAAAAATAGTATTAAACAAAATGTTATCTATTGGAAAGATAACTCAAGCTGAATACGATGAAGCTGTGGCTTATGAATTGGAATTTAAGAAAGGTAAGATAGCTTCAACATCTGCAGTTCAATCTTATGCAAGAGATGCTGTTTGGAAAGCAGTTGCAGAAGATTTAGCAGAAGCAATGAACATTACATATCAAGCGGCAAGAGATATGGTTGCATCTAACGGTTATACAATATATGCAACAATAGATCCAACTGTACAAGCAGCAATAGATAAACAAGCTAAAAACGATAAATATTTCTACAACGATAAGAAAAAAGGTATGATGCAATGTGCTATGATTGTTTTAGATAACAAAACAGGTAATGTTGTAGGTATGCTTGGTGGTGTAGGAGAAAAAACAGGATTAGATTATAACAGAGCAACTGAATCTAAATTACAACCTGGTTCTACATTTAAACCAATAGCAGCATACGGACCAGCTTTTGAACTTGGTGAATCTTATCCAGGAATGGGTATAGATGACGTTCCAGTAAACTTTAGTGGATATAAACCAACTAACTGGTATGGATATTATTATGGTTATGTTTCTGTAAGAGAAGCTATAAACCAATCAATGAATATACCTGCGGTTAAGACATTAAAATCTATAGATTTAGGATACGCTTTAAGATTTGCACAAAGCATGGGTATAACGACATTAACAGAAAAAGCAAACAAAAACTTATCTTTAGCATTAGGTTCAGCTAACGTTAAGGTAATAGACATGGCAGCAGCATATGCTACAATGGCAAATGGTGGTGTTTATACAGAACCTAAATTATATACAAAAGTTTTAGATCATGATGGTAAAGAAATATTAACTAACGAAGTTAAATTTACTAAAGTAATGAGTGAAACAACTGCATATATGCTAACAGACTGTTTAAGAAGTGTTGTATCAAGTGGTACAGGTAATTCTGCTAAATTCTCTACTAAAATACAAATAGCAGGTAAAACTGGTAACACAAACGATGATAAAGACCAATGGTTTGCTGGATATACACCATACTATACAGCAGTTGCATGGAATGGTTACGACAATCCAACGACAATTGGTTCTAGAAAAACTTTAGGAACATATCCATATACAGCTACTGCAGTATGGACAAATGTAATGAAAGAAATACACTCAGGACTTAAAGCAGCGTCATTTAGTAAACCTAAGGGAATAGTTAAAGCTACGGTATGTACTTTATCTGGATTAGTTGCAACAGATGCATGTAAAGCTGACGAAAGAAATGTAGTTAAATCTGAAATATTTGCATCAGGCACAGTACCAACAGCAGAGTGTCAAGTACACAAATTAGTAAAAGTTTGTAAAACATCTAAGTTATTACCAACAGAGTTCTGTGAATTATATGAAGAATTAGTAGAAATCTCTACAATAACTAGAGAAAAACCAAATACTAAGACTAATGACAAGAAATATATAGCTCCAACTCAAACTTGTGAATTACATACAAGTGCTCCGGTTGTAGAACCTGAAGTTCCAGAAGTTCCAACAGAACCTGAGACTCCAACAACTCCAACACCAGAGAATCCTGGAACTACACCTGAGACACCAACAACTCCAACACCAGAAAATCCTGGAACTACACCTGAGACTCCAACAACTCCAACACCAGAGAATCCAGGAACAACTCCTGAGACTCCAACAACACCTGGAACTGGAGAACAAGGTGGAACGACACAAAGCTTAGCATATTATGGTTTATTAAGAGAAATGCTAGTAGCATAACATATAATTAAAAGTAAAGAGTTGTACATTATTGTACAACTCTAATTTATTTAAATAATAAACACTTGAAAATAAACTAAATATGTAATAGTATTGATGTATAAAAGAAAAGGGAGAAAAACAAATGAAAAAAGGAATATCTTTGATAGTATTAGTTATAACAATAATAGTAATGATAATCTTAGCAGCAAGCGTGGTAATAACATTATCTAATACAGGTGTGATAAATAGAGCAAGCGAAGCGGTGGATTTAACAAATGAAGCTCAAGTGCAAGATTTTGCAGCATTAGTATGGGCAGATGCTTATATGGATAATAAAAGAGGACAAGATTTAATAGATGAAGTAACAAACAAATTAGAACAACAAGGCATAAAAGAAGATAAATGGGATATGAATATATCTAATACAGGTATAGAAGTAACAGTTAAAGTTATACTTCCAACTGTACCAACAAATGTATCGGCAGTAGAGGTTGGGACAGATACAGTAAAAGTACAGGCTATAGGTGGAACAATTGAAAATGGAGAAATAGCAGGCTATCAATATAGTATGGATGGAACTAATTGGTCAGAAACAATAATTGAGGGTGCTAGTTATACAACGCCTACTTTAACTACTGGTCCACAATGGACTGTATATGTAAGAACTGCAAGTGTAGATGGAAAATACTCGGATTCAATTGAGTATGGTATAATAAAGTTTTCAATATCATCAACTGATTTTTATGCAAAATCAGGAATGAATTGGTATGAATGGACTAATAGTATTTATAATAATTCTAATAAATGGGTGTGCAAGAGTCTGACTTCTGAGATAACAAACGGAGGAACTCTGGCATCAGGATATACTTATATTATACATGCAGAAGATAAGAATATTAGAGGTAGTACGCTTATAAATAGACGTGAGTATAGCATTGGTATTTCACTTCCAGCAGATATATTTTAATAATTAAAATAAAAAAGAATATCAATTAAAAATTGATATTCTTTTTTTATATCTATTTACTCACTAAATAAATCTTTTAGCCATTCAAATATTTTAGATTCAAATTTAATGTTTTCATTTTCTAATACTTCATCAATTGTTAAGTTTTCTGGCAAACTAGGATAGAGTAAAGACCACCAATTATTTCCTAACCCATTACCTATAACTAACCTTAATGAATTGTATGTTCCTTTAGTCATTTCAATATCGTTATATGTTTTATCGCCATATTTAATATTACCTATATGAATAGTTAAAGGATAATTGTATCCGTTTTCT
>JAZTYX010000074.1:0-3351 GCA_045637095.1 Clostridia bacterium
CCAGTTGCTAATTATGTTTTTTTGTTATATAATACTCGTATTAAAGGGAATAAAAGTAATATAAAATGAAGAAAAAAATAATAAAAAGATTGTATTGGAGAAAACTTGATGATCAAGCTAAGGTTTTTACTTTAGCTTCAAACAAAAAATATAGCTCAATATATAGATTATCTGTATTATTAAAAGAGAATATAGATGAGTCGTTGCTTCAAAAAGCCACAGAGATGGCTATTACTAAATACAGAGCTTTTAAGGTAAGACTTAAATTTGGTTTGTTTTGGTACTACTTTGAAGAAAACGAGCTTATGCCAATTGTATCAGAAGAAGTGGATTATCCATTCAAAAAGATAAATGATAAAGCAAATAATGAATATTTATTTAAGGTAACATATTTCCATAAGAAGATTAACTTAGAAGTATTTCATGCTTTAACTGATGGAAATGGTGCAATATTATTCTTAAATGATATCATCTATAGATATCTTGAGATGAAGTATCCAAATGAGTTGCCAGAACATAAAAAAGAATTTAGAAGAATGGCTGAAGATACAGAAGATGCGTATAAGAAAAGCTATGTAAAGAAAAGAGCTAAAATAAAGAAAATAAAGCGTGCATATATGCTTCAAGGTGAAGAACTAGATAAAGGTGAGTATGGAATAACACATAACATTATTAATCTTAAAGAATTAAAAGACTATGCTAAATCTGAAGGTTGTAGCCTTTCGGAATATCTTGTAGCTTTAATTGCATATTCAATTTATGAAACAAATTACAGAATATATAACGGTAAAAGACCAATAAATATTTCTGTACCAATAAATCTAAAAAAATATATTAAAACAGAAACTATTTCAAATTTCTTTTCATATATGCAAGTAAGTATTGCGTTAAAAGAAAAGAAAGTATATACTTTTAATGAGATCTTAAATTTACTAAAAAAAGAATTTGAAAAGAAATTAATATTAGATAAAATACTTTCCACAATAACAAAAGATGCAGGAAGTACTAATAATATATTTGTAAGAATAGTACCTTTAGTATTAAAGAAACTAGCATTTAGAATAGGTTCTATGCAGGTTAAAAGAAAGTTTACAACATCATTTTCTAATATAGGTATTGTAAGCGTTGAAGATAAGTATAAACCGTATATAGATGGATATTTTGTAATACTTTCACCAGATTGGGCAGAAAAGATTAAATGTGGTATAGTTTCTTATGGTGAGGATATAGTTGTTACTTTTTCAACTGTCCTTAAAGAAAATTTAGTAGAAAACAAATTCAAAGAATTATTAAAAGAAAGAAATATAACAAATAGGATAGAAGGGAATGATTTAATAAATGTATCCAACTAATATAAAAACAACAAAGAAGGATAAAAGAAAAGTAAAGAAAGCTGTAAGAGGAGCTATAAAAGCAGGAATAAAAGAAAATGTAAAATTATTTCTTAATACTAAGAAATTCGGTAGAATAATTTTAGCAAAGTTTCATATATAATTAGGTAATAACAAAAATACCCCGTCGGGGTATTTTTTTATTGCCCTACAAACATAGCTACAATTATGTATCCATACACAGGACTTTTAGTTACTCCTATACCAATATAGTTGTATGAGTTGGAATAAATATTTTGCCTATGTGTTTCAGAGTCTAACCATGCAGTTACTGCGTCTTCCAAATCAGGATTTCCTGCAATGTTTTCTCCAGCTGTTTTGTATTCTACTTTGTTATTTGTAAGCATCTTAAATGGATCTCCGTAAGTAGGGGAAGAGTGAGAAAAATATTCTTTACTTACCATTTCATCAGATTTTAATCCAGCCAGTTTAGTTAGGGTAACTCCAGCACTTAATTTTTTAAGTCCTTTTTTAGTTCTAGCGTTATTTATTAAATCAAAAACAGTTTGTTCGCTTTCGCTCATAGATACATTAGATGTAGTCGATGAGTTTGAACTTTGCGATGTAGTTGTATTGGAGTTAGAGTTACTTGTAGATGTACTTTTTAACAAGTCTTTTCGTATGCAACCAACATTGCCGTTATCTGTTATAACAATATACCAATTAGAAATGTATCCAATTACAGTTACTTTTGTATTTTTAGCTAATGTCATTCTTTTTGCAAAGTTTGTTCCGGGACCACTGCGTAAAATTGTATTCCCGCTAGTGATTTTTGTAGTCTTGGTAACCATTGTATATGTTTTAGCACCTTTAGGCGCGCTAGAAGCTGTTTTAACATAGTTTTTGCTAATAGCACCTATTTCGTTATTACCGGTTTGTACAATATAAAATTCGCCTGTTGTAGCTAAAATTTTAACGGCTGTATTTTTAGCAAGTGTACCAAGTTTCCCTTTGCTAGTAGAAGCTATTGCTCTAAAGTTTACGCTTGTACTAGTTTTACCATATTTAGGTTTGTAGTTAGATACAGATATTGCAAATACATTTGTACTAAATATTGTTAGAATTAATGTAAATAGAAAGAATATGCTTAAAAATTTAATTATTTTCTTCATATGTATAACCTCCAATATATATGTATGTACAAGCATATGTTTTTAGAACTAAATTTTGGAAAAAATAATGTATATATTGTGAGACTATGCAAAATAATATATTTGAGGTGTAACAAATGAATATACATGAAGGAAATTTTCTTTGGAATATGGAAACTGGAATAATTAAAAAATATGAATATTTAGCAACTAATAGAAAGTGCGATACGTTGGTTATCGGTGGAGGGATAACGGGAGCTTTGACGGCATATATGCAAGCGAAATCTGGTGCACATGTTATTGTAGTGGATAAAAACATATTAGGGTATGGCGCAACTTTAAAAACAGATGGAGTACTTCTAAAAGAAATGGATTTGACGCAGGCAAGAAAGAAAAATATTGATGATGGCAAGCTAGTTAAATACAATAAGCTTTGTAGTAATGCTATGGAAAATATATTAAATATAATAAGCGAAATATCTGAAGATGAAGATTGTAAAAAATATATTAGTTTGTTAGGACTTAAAGAAATGGATGTAATGTATTATTCTAATAAATTGACTAATAAATTATATATATATAAACTTTTTGAAAAACTCGGTGAAAAGAATAGTAATGTAGAATATCTAGAACAAGATCCACTTCTTAATTTAAGAAGTGCAGTTTTAATTCCTAAAGAAGGATTAGTTGTAAATCCGTATGTTCTAACAGCATTAATATATATGTATTTATCTAAGAAGAGTAATGTAGAGATATATGAAAATACATATATAGAAAAATTAAACGCAAAGGAAGAAGGCGTAGAATGTACAACAAGTAATAGATTTAAGATAAATTCTAAATGTGTAATTTTAACTTCTGGAATTAGT
>JAZTYX010000075.1:0-5929 GCA_045637095.1 Clostridia bacterium
AAACGCTACAGTCATACCAAGTACATATGTGCCTATGTTAAAGATAGTGTTGTATATTCCTAAGAATTGTATTCCTATATAAAATGAAATTGTTGTTGCAATCATACCTAATATATTTGCTATGAAGGATGTTAGAAATATATTTGTTAACTTCTTTTTAGAGTAGAAGTAGAAGAATATTGTAAATAACGTAAATGGCAAAAATATTAACTTTAGATGTTCAGATACACTTTCATTTACTGGAGTAAATAGCCCAATAATAAAGTTGTCGTTAAAGAAGTTATATGCGAAGTGTAGAAGAAAGCCAGCTATTAAGCATATTACATATCCGATTTTAATTATATTTTTATATGTTAAATTAAACAAAAGAATCACCTGTTATATATTATGTATAACAAGTGATTTTATTATTTCTTTTTTATATATTTTCTTTACATTGTTTTAATTATTTCAGCTATATAGAAAAGGTATCCTTTTGTAAGGATAAAATATATACTTACTATGTTTATTACTATCATAACAGGAATTCCTATAGTAAATAGGTTGTGACGTGTTTTGTGCCTAAATTTATACATACCAATATATGTTCCAATTGCTCCTAAAAGTAAAGAAACAACAAAGAAAGATTTTTCACACGTTCTATATTGATCTTTTTTTGCTTTTTGTTTATCACTATACATCATAACAAAACCTATGATGTTAATTATTAAAAAATATATTCCAAAATATATGTATTCCATTTTATTTACCTCATTATTTACTTGAAATTATATACCATATTAAAATAAATTACTAGATATTTATATATATAGTAGATAAAATATATTTACAGTTATTTGTAATGAACTAAATTAAAGTATAATAAATAAGAAGGCACATTATCTATTCTAGTCTTTCTAAAGTAGGGAAGAGAAACTTATTCCTCCTACGAGCGGCTGATAGTTGTGGTTAAATGCGAGAGTGCTAGCTATGTTGGGCACGTTAGAGTAATATTTTATGGTAATAAAATATTACATATAATAGCTGCATGTAGATAGATCACTTTTTTGTTATGAAATGTTGAAAAAAGAAAAAATATGGTATAATATAGATACATAAGAGGGTGAACAAATGATAAAAAACGCTGAAAAACTTGTAGCTGTACACACAATCATTTCTAATGAACAAACATTAGAAGCGTTTTTTGTGCCTCAAATCAAATTAGAAACTAGCAAAGTAACATATACTAAATAAGGTATGTGCTGCTTTGCTTTTTGCATGCAAAAAAAAGGAGGAATGGAAAAATGCAAAAGAAACAAGGTATATCCTTAATAGTACTAGTCATTACAATAATAGTGATGATAATACTTGCAGCAAGTGTGGTAATAACATTATCTAACACTGGCATAATTAATAGAGCAAGTGAAGCTGTAGGTCTAACAAATGAAGCTGCTGTTCAAGACATGGCTGCATTAATTTGGGCAGATGCTTACATGAACAATAAAAGAGGGACAGAACTAGTAAGTGAAGTAACAACAAAATTAGGTGAACAAGGAGTAACTGCAGACAAATGGAATATAACAGTAACAGATACAGGAGTTAGTGTAAACTCTAAAAGTTCATGTGTATCAGGACATGCTTTTGGCGAATGGGTAACTAAAGTGGAGGCAAGTTGTAGTACTTCAACTAACGGAACTAAGGAAAGAGCGTGTTCTAATTGTAACCATATAGAAACAGAAACTGTATATTATATACATAATATATCTGGCACAGGAGACTGCGATAAATGTAATCAATATATAGACTACTGTTATAATATGAATATGGATACTGGAGACTGGGAACCTGATATGTCTGAACAAGGAAAGCATTTTAAGTGGGATTATTGTGTAAATTGTGATTTTTGGGATCCTGGAGACAGAGAACCATGTGTATTTGAAAATGGTGTGTGTTCATTATGCGGATATGTTTGTAACCATTCGTCTGTTTCAGATGGAAAATGTACAATGTGCTTTATGCAAATTAATTAAACTCATATGTTAAAATAATAAGCTATCAAAGAAACATTTCTTGGATGGCTTATTATTTTAATATCAAACACAACTGAAGGTTGAACGGAATAGTAGTGCTGCTAAGTTGAAAAATTGTGGAAAGCGATGATATAATTGAGAAAAAAGAGGGATATGTATAAAAGATATAATAAAATCTTGAAAAGTATAGTGTATTGTAATATAATATTTGCATTAGAGAGGGAGATTTAAAATGAAAAAATCAGCAAAAAAGGAAAAAGAATTAAAGGTAGAAATCAAAGAAGTAAAAGAAGAAGTAAAAGTTGAAGCAGTAGAGGAAGTAGCAGCTGAGGTTAAAGAAGAAGTTAAGGTAGAAAAGAAATCTAAAAAAGAGAAGAAAGAAAAAGTAAAGAAAGAAAAAATAAATCTACCAAACTTACTTACAGTAGTTAGAATATGTTTAGTACCAGTATTTGTGTTATTACTAGTATTAGAAGATTTATGGGTAGGATTAAGATACATAGCACTAGCAATATTTGTTCTTGCATCATTAACTGACTGGGTTGATGGAAAGATAGCTAGAAAGAAAAATATAGTAACTAGATTTGGAAAACTTATGGATCCATTAGCAGATAAGATATTAGTTGCATCAGGATTTATAATGTTAACAGGTTTAGGTGTAGTTCCAGCCTGGGTAACAGTTTTAGTAGTATGTAGAGACTTCTTATTAAATACAATAAGAATGTTCGGTACAGAAGCAGGCATTACAATTTCAGCTGGTGTATTTGGAAAGATTAAAACTGCATTCCAAATGGTAACAATAACTTTAGGACTATTAGATACTAATGGACTATTTAAGTTTATGTCTACACAAGGAAGATTAATGGGATTTGGAGAATTACTACTAAACGTAGGATTTAGCATTTCATTAATTGGTGCAGTAATATTTACAGTTTGGTCTACAATAGACTATGTAAGAAAATGTGGAAAATATATAGATATTAGACAATAATATTTATGGTTGTTATAAGAGGTAAAATATGAGTGATTTGTTTAATCTTTTTGGTGAACCAATAGCAGAAGTAGATGATAATGAATTAAAAGAGGCTAAGAAAGAAATTTCAAAGCTAAGAAAAGAAATTAATTACCATTCCGAGCTTTACTACACTAAGGATGAACCAGAGATATCAGATTACGAATTCGATATGTTAATGAAAAGACTGAAAGCATTGGAGACAAAGTTTCCAATGCTTATTACTAAGTCATCACCTACTAGGAGAGTAGGTGGAGCTAACAAAGCAGGCTTTAGCGAAGCGGCACATGCCGTGCCTATGCAAAGCTTAAACGATGTCTTTTCATATGCAGAAGTAGAAGAATTCGTAAGAAAAGTAACTGAAGAATATGGAGAAAACACAGAATTTGTTGTAGAAACAAAAATAGACGGACTTTCTGTATCTTTAGAATATGTAGATGGAGTGCTTAAAAAAGGCTCTACAAGAGGAAATGGACTTGTTGGAGAAGAAATTACAGAAAACCTTCTACAATTAGACGAAATAAATGAAAAATTAAATACAAACGATACTATAGAAGTTAGAGGAGAAGTATATTTATCTCGTGCAAGATTTGATGAGTTAAATGATGAATTAGAAAAGGCAGGTAAACCTTTAATGGCTAACTCTAGAAATGCAGCAGCAGGTACTCTAAGACAATTAGATAGTAATGTTGTAAAAGAGAGAGGCCTTAGCATATTTGTATTTAATATACAAAAATCTGAAAAGAAATTTGAAACACACAGTGAATCTATTGCTTATGCCAAAAGCATTGGTATAACAACAATAGCATACTCTAAAGTTGCTGTTGGAATAGAGCAAGTTTTAGAATATATAACAGAAATAGGTAATCTTAGAGATTCTCTACCTTATGATATAGATGGTGCAGTTGTTAAGGTAAATAACCTTTCTTTAAGAGAAACATTAGGAACAACAACTAAAGTTCCTAAATGGGCTGTAGCATACAAGTATCCACCTGAAGAAAAAGAAACAGTTATTGAAGAAATAAAACTTCAAGTAGGTCGTACTGGTCAAGTAACTCCACTTGCGATAGTTACTCCAGTAAGAGTTGCTGGTTCAACAATTTCTAAATGTACATTACACAATTTTGATTACATCAAAGAAAAAGATATACGTGTTGGAGACACAGTTAAAATTAGAAAAGCAGGAGATGTAATTCCAGAAATTGCAACTGTAGTTATGTCTAAAAGAGATAAGCAACAAGAATATGTTGTACCAACTGTATGTCCTGTATGTGGAGAAGAACTTGAAAAAGAAGATGGCCAAGTTGCTTTAAGATGTACAAACAGTGAATGTGGGGCTCAAACATATAGAGCTATAGAACATTTTGCATCTCGTGATGCTATGGATATAGACGGTCTTGGCGAAGCTATTGTAGAACAACTTTTAGACAATGGTTTAGTATCTGATGTGGCAGATATATATTATTTAACTTATGATCAAGTAAAAGGACTAGATAAGTTCAAAGAAAAATCTTCTAAGAACTTAATAGATGCAATAAATGAAAGTAAAAAGAATTCGTTAGATAAACTAATATTTGGTCTTGGAATACGTCATATAGGAAAGAAAGCAGCTAAAGTGCTTGCAGAACATGTAGATACAATATATGATTTTACTCATATGACATCAGAAGATTTATATAAGATTGATGAGGTCGGAGAAAAGATGGCAGATAGTGTTGTAGAATTCTTCTCTAAAACAAAGACTATGGAGATAATCGAAAGATTAGATAAAGCGGGCGTGAATCTAAAAGGAATTAAAGAAGAAAAAGCATCAGATAAACTGGAAGGCATGACAATAGTTGTAACTGGTTCTTTTGATGAAATATCTAGAAACGATTTATCTAAATTAATTGAATCTCACTCTGGTAAGGTATCTGGTTCTGTTTCTAAGAAAACAAGCTTAGTAATAGCAGGAGAAAACGCGGGTTCTAAACTAGATAAAGCAAATGAACTTGGTGTAGAAGTAATAGACTATATAGAGTTTAAGAACAGATATGAAATATAATTAAATATAAAATGAGTTAAAGAAAACATCTAAACACAAAAAATGTTTAGATGTTTTTATGTATTTAATTAATATTAATTTAAGTTAATTATTAAAAAGATAAGTGAAGGGAGTTAAGTATATGAAAAAAGTATTATGTTTAATCGTCGTAACACTTATACTTTTGTGCGGTTGTTCTCCTACAAAAGAAAATACATTTACAAAAAATAAGAATGGGAACATAGTCAGTAATTCGGGAGTTGAGTACACCCACTTGGCAAACGAAGGAATCCTTTACTATTTGGGTGACTTGGATTTTATCGGCAGCATACAAGGAGAAGAAAAAATATCTCAACACTTGGGTCTTTCGTACCAAACAGGGATGTTTGCTATAAAAGATGCTGACAATGACAACATCCTGATCAGATATGCTCCCGATAATGAATGGTTTAGTATTTACCGCAAGACCTCGTTGCCGTCATTCGACTTTGTTGTAGATAATTGCATTCGATTTGAATTTGTTTCCGGTATAGGAAATACGGAAAGCGATGTAACTCACACAACTTGCGGTGATGGAATAGTTGAAGCATCGGAAATTGCAGAGTTCTTGTCCGATGTCCGTTCACAAAAAAATCCTCACGAGGCAGGCTTATACGATTTAATTAAGAAACTGGATGGAATGTTGGAAAACTGTTATGTTTATGGTGCAGTCTACGGATTCTTTGCAGAAGAACCCAATTTAGTAGTCCGAATGGACGTTACCTCATATAACGATTTGGCATATTCGATTTCTATTGATGGTAAAGAATATGTTTTGCCAGTAGAGTGGCTTCAGAAATTAGAAAAGAAGTGATTTGAAATAAGTTTCTTCACTCTTGCACCCCC
>JAZTYX010000076.1:0-22006 GCA_045637095.1 Clostridia bacterium
AAAAATTCATTTATTAATAGTTTGCGATATATATTTGATGGTGTTTTCTTGTATATCGGATGTGAATGTGGAAAGAGTGCAAGTGCTCTTGTTTCGGCAATTATTCTATTACCAACCTTTTCAGCATATTTTGAATTAAATATTTTTAGAAAATTTAAATTGTATTCTGTTGTAATGGTTGAGAGATTAGTTATATTTACTTTATATATCAATAAATAACACCCCTGATTCTTTTTTCAAATTCATCTAACGAAATGAAATCTTTTTTAGTAAAAGCTCCACTTTCATATAGTTCAATAACTCTATCTATAACAGCGTTTTCGTTATTTAGATTGTTAAGATTTTCACTTACACATAAAGTATTAGTATATTTTTCTTTGTTGTTTTTAATCATATATATTCCTCCTTTAAGTAAGATAATAATAGTATTCGTCGAATTCTTTTCTTGCATCAATAACATATAAAATTCTAACAGTATTTTTAGAAACAAAATAAATAATATGATATAAATCGTTTACGATTAATTTCCTATAGGTTTTGTTTATTGCTTGTTTATAAATTGTATGAGAATTAGGAAATATAGAAAGAGAGTCAATCGCGTCAATTATATGTTTACGCATTTTTAATGAAAAAATAGGGTTAAATGCGTATAGAAACATAAGATTATATTCATTGGTAATATGAGCTAATTTTGTGGTTTCAACATTGTATTTCATTAAAACAACTCCATTAATCTTCGTTTGGATTCTTCCCAAGGTATAAAATCTGAATCTTTAAACTCACCATTCTCATACATATTAATTACTTTATCAATAATTAAGTTTTCATCATATCGTTTAGATATGTTTTCGTTTACACATAATGTAGTGTTTTTATATGAATTCTCTTTGTTTTTAATCATAGCTATTCCTCCTTTGGAGATATAGGATACACTAATGTATAGTGGTTGTCAAATTTATTTTTTTGTCGAATTTTGTATTCTACAGGTATTGATACTAACACTATATGCATATTATATACACTTAAAAATACTTTGTAAATATACTAGTAAAATAATGTGCAAAAATATATTTTTATGGTATAATAGGTTCGCGAGGGGATAATATGAATAAAGCAGAAAATGTATTAGATTTTTATTATAAAATGTGTAAATTAAAAGAAATAGAAAGAAGCGGTTGGGTAGATTGGAACATACTTAGAACTGGTCCGGTGGAAAGAGTTGCAGAGCATATATATGGAACACAACTATTAGCTATGGCTATATACTTAGAATATGATTTAGATTTAAATATAGATAAGGTTACAACTATGCTTGCACATCATGAAACAGAGGAAGTAGAAATAGGAGATATAACTCCATTTGATGGTGTAACTGAAGAAGAAAAAAGAACTTTAGGTAGCAAGGCAGTAACAAATATAACAAGTAAAATAAAAAATGGAGAATACATTAAAAGATATGTAGATGAGTTTGAAAAACGTGAGACTAAAGAAGCCATGTTTGCTTATCTTATAGATAAACTAGAGTGTATTTTGTGGGCTAAAAAGTATTCAGATGCTGGTAGAATAAGTTTAGAAATAGCGCCTAAGGAACAAATAGAACTAGTAAAAGAAATAATAAGTAAAGGTGCAAATGATGCCGGAGATATATTTAGAGAATTTCATAGATATAAATTTGCGGATGATCAAACGTTTATGGAAATAATAAACTCTCTTGAAAACTATGTAATAAAAGAAAATTAAAAATATTAATTAAAATATGCATATTAAATATATGCATATTTTTTTGTTATTAACTCAAAATATTAACAAAATTAAAGAGAGGTATTTATGAAAAATGTATTTAATTTTGGAGTAATAATAGTCATTTTAATGACACTTTTTGTAATGTTATATATAACATTAAATCACAATGAAATAAAGCTTTTCCCGGAAGTTATTGCCGCAGTTAAAGATCAAAGCTCAACAAATAGTAAAAAGAAAACGGATCAAAGTTCTGTATCTAATAATGGAGATATGGTGGATTTGCTTGCAAGACTTATAAATGGTGAAGCAAGAGGTGAACCGTATAAAGGTCAAGTTGCAGTTGGAGCTGTTGTTATGAATAGGGTAAAAAGTTCGGAATTTCCAAATACTATTTCAGGGGTAATTTATCAAAAGAATCAATTTTCTTGTGTTAAGGATGGACAGTTCGATAAACCAATTTCTAAAGATTCAACTGTATATAAAGCAGCAAGAGAAGCATACAACGGAGCAGATCCAACTAATGGATGCCTTTTTTTCTATAACCCTAAAACAAGTACAAATAAATGGATATTTAGTAGGCCTACTGTAACTACAATAGGAAAACATAGGTTTACAAAGTAGGTGGAATATGTTAGGCAAGATAGAAGAAAAAATTAAACAATTTAAGAAGAAACAAAATCCTAAAGTAATAGGAGTAGCAGCATTCTTTGTGTTTGGAGTAGTTACGCTACTTATGATGAATAGTATAAATATTTATGGTAGAGAAAAACAAGAAAATACAGATACAAACAATAGAAATATGTATGAAATAATAACAAGTGTAAACAATATAGACGTATTAGTTACTAAAGTAAAAATAACTAAAACTAGTGAATATAACCTACCTGTTTTATCTAAAATAATGGCAGAAGCAAGTAGAGCAAAAGATAATCTTTCGGCTCTTCCCGTAAATCAAAGTGCTCTTAACAATGTGTCTAAATTTTTCACACAAGTCATATCTTTTTCTGAGACGTTAATTGCTAAAGAAGCTAATTTAGATGAAAAGGATTACAAGAATATAGACAAAATTGGAAATGTTGCAGACAAATTAAATGAGACACTATCAGACATATATACAAGACTTACAGAAGGTAGAATTAAATGGGATGAAGTAGAAAAAGTTGCATCAGAAGAACTTACTAAAGATAAGGCGGAACTTAATTTAGAAGGTGTAAACAACATAGCATCGGTCTTAGAAGATTATGAAGGACTAATATATGATGGTGCTTTCTCTGAACATATAGTAAGTAATAAAGCTAAGAATTTAACTGGTAAGAATGTAACAGTAGACGATGCAGTAGAGAAAGTAAAAGAATGTGTAATAAATTTGGGTAGAAAAGAAAAATACGAAATAAAAGACATAAAATATAATGGAGAGATAAACGGAAATATTCCACTTTATGATTTCAATGTAAAATGTATAAGAAATAATAACGAAGAAGAAAAAATAGAAATAGATGTGCAAATAACTAAGCAAGATGGTAAACTACTTTTAATACTTAGTGATAGAGCTGTTAAAGAAAAGAAATTAGATATAGAAGAATGTAAGCAAATAGGTGATGAATACTTAAAAGCGTTAGGACTTAAGAATTTTGATCCTACATATTATTTAGTAGATAATAATATGGTTACGATAAATTATGCGGCGGTACAAGATGGAGTACTTCTTTATCCAGATTTAATTAAGGTTAAAGTTGCTATGGATAATGGGGATATTTGCTCTGTAGAATGCAGCGGATATATATATAACCATACATCAAGAACAAATATAACACCTACCATTACAGAAAATGAAGCAAAGAATAAAATAAATAAAGGAGTGGAAACAAAAAGTATAAGACTTGCAGTTATTCCAAAAGAATCTAAAGAGGAAGTTTTAACATACGAGATAAAAGGCAAAATAGATAACCATGATGTACTAATATACATTAATGCTAAAGATGGTAGAGAAGAAAATGTTCTGTTAATATTGGAAACTCCAGGTGGAATCCTTACTATGTAATAAATATTATTGCTTTTAATATTTTTTTGGCATATAATTTTTATAGGTGATATAAAAATGTATGGAGTAGTACTAGAAGGTGGAGGCCTTAAGGGTAGTTACCACTTAGGAGCGATGAAAGCTGTTTATGAATGCGGATATAAAGTAGGTGGATATGTAGGAACATCTATTGGTTCATTTAATGCGGCAGTACTTGCACAGGGAGATTTTGAAAGACTTTACGATGCGTGGTATAGAGGTTCATCAACACTTGGTTTAGATGTAGATGAAAAAGAAATAGAAAAATTAGTAGATAAAAAAGTGAGTATGAAATCTATTAAATATTGGATGAATTTCCTTAAAGAAAATATGTCTAATAAAGGTGTAGATTCTACAAAATTAAAGAAGTTATATAGTACATATATAGATGAAAAGAAACTTAGAAAATCTAAAATAGATTATGGTATGGTTACAGTATCCTTAACAGATATGAAACCGGTATACATGTATAAAGAGGATATTCCAGATGGAGAAGTTGCATCATATGTTTTAGCAAGTTCATATCTTCCTTTCTTTAAGCAAGGAGATTTATTAAAAGATAAAAAGACATATATTGATGGTGGATTTTTTGATAACCGTCCAATCTCACTGTTAATAGATAAGGGTTATATAGATTTTATAGAGATAAGAACGAATGCAATTGGTGTTACTAAATGGGTTAACAAAAAAGGCTTAAACATTATAGTTATAGAGCCAAGTAAAAAGGTTTTAAGTGGCATTGCAATAAGCGATAATAAATCTGTTCGTAGAGATATGGAAATGGGATATTACGATGCAATGCGTGTTCTTAAAGGGTACATAGGAGACAAATTTTATGTTATACCAACAGAAGATAGCAAAGTGTTTAATGCATTAATAAATATTACGGATGAACAAATAGAATTAATAACTAAGAAAGTTAAGATAAGTGGAGTCGAAGATAATATGGAACCAAAGAAAATATTGTTTGAAAAGATACTTCCTAACTTATCTTCTAAGTTAAAATCTGCAGATACATTAACATACCAAAGAACTATAGTTTCTATGATAGAATATGTTATGTCAGAAGAAAAGGATGAATTCAAATTTTATACTTTTGAAGAATTACTATCAGAGTTCAAAAAGAAAATACCAAAGTATATGAAGAAACAAAGAGAATCATTAATAAAAGATCCAACAGAAGTTTTAATACTAAATTTGTTGAAATATGTTGAAATGTAGCGAAAAAGCAGACATTTACTTTACTTTTTACCTAAAAAATTATATAATATATATGGTTGAAACAAAGACCAAAATAAATTTATGGAGGTAAAAAATGTTTAAGTCAAAGTACAGGATAGGACGGAAAAAAAGACAACAGATAGCAGAATATTATGTGTACGAAAATAGCACGATTAGAAAAACAGCGTCACATTTTGGTATTCCTAAGTCTTACGTTCACAGAGCACTCGCAGATTTCAGATGCGATCGGTACACACGAGATACAGAACTTGCTCATAAAGTAGCAGCTCTTGTAGAAAAGAATGTTACCGAACGTTCAATAAGAGGTGGCCAGTCTACAAAAGCTAAATATGGCAAAAAGAAGAATGGCTAATTAAAAAAGGCACACGTTAAAATATACGTGTGTCTTTTTCTATAGAAAAAATAATATAAAATAAACAGAATATTAAATACACCCATATAATATATGGGGTGTAATATGAGTAATTCAAAATTAATAGATAAAACAATACTTGCAGATAAAACAAATTATACAAAAGGAAGAAACGGAAATAAAATTAAAACGGTAACGATTCATCATATGGCGGCTGTGTTAACAATAGAAGAATGTGGTAACTACTTTAGAGGTAAAAATAGAAACGCATCTAGTCATTATGGTATTGGCAGCGATGGTAGAGTGGGCTTGTATGTGAATGAGAAAGATACTGCATATACAAACAGTAACTTTAAGTCTAATACGGAATCTGTAACAATAGAAGTGTCTAATAGCAGAGTTGGTGGAGAATATCCAGTATCAGATAAGGCGTTAGATAAGTTAATAATATTAGTTGCAGACATAGCTAAAAGAAATAATTTAGGAAAGCTTGTTAAAGGAGAAAATTTAACTTGGCACAGTATGTTTACAGCTACTGCATGCCCTGGTAAATATATTTTAAGTAAGTTGGACTATATAATTTCTAAAGCTAATGAGATTAACGAAGCAGAAGAAAAAGAAGTTGCAAAAAAGAAAACAAATAACGAATTAGCTAAGGAAGTAATCCGTGGATTATGGGGAAATGGAAAGGCTAGAAAAGATAAATTAACAGCGGCTGGATATGACTATTATGTTGTGCAAAAAATAGTTAATGAAATACTTCTCACATAGTCATTTTCAATTGACAAATCACCTGCTTGAAGGTATACTTTTAGCAGGTGATTTTACTTTATGAAATATGCAATCATAGACTTTAGAATGAGAAACGTAGAGAAAGAATATATTAAATCTTTAGGCTACGAATTAATAGAAAATAACTTTAATTTAGATGTGTATGATGAGATATCTGCACACGTAGATATATATTATTTAAAGGTTGGTAGAGTGTTATTTGCAGCGCCAGAAAAGGAGGAGTTACTTCCTTTTGCAGCTACAACAGGCATAACACATGTTGGAGGCGAATATCCATTAGATGTGCCATATAATGTGTGTATTGTAGGGAATAACGCAATTCACAACTTTAAATATACAGATGAAGTGATTAAAACATATTTAATAAACAGTGGATATAGATTAATAGATGTTGGACAAGGTTATGCTAGATGTAGTACTTTCCCAGTAGATGACAATTCATGCATTACATCAGATATCGGTGTGGCTAGAGCATTAATGGATGCTGGACTAGAAGTTTTGTATGTAAGCGAACCAGATGTTAAACTTAAAACAAGAACTAACAAAATGTTCGTAAAGCAAAATCAAATGTCATTTAAGGAGTCAGATATGCAAGGTTTTATTGGCGGAGCTATGGCTCGTTTGGGAGATACAGTTGTGCTATTTGGAGATGTAAATAATTTGGTAAATGGCAATAAAATAAAAGCTTTTATAGAGAAGAAAGGGTTAAAATTCCATCATTTTGAGAATTTAGATGTAGTAGATTATGGTGGAGTAATAGAGGTTAATATATAATGAGTGAACTATTAAGTGGGTTAAATCCTGTGCAAAGAGAAGCTGCGTCATATACAGATGGTCCGCTTCTAATATTAGCAGGTGCAGGAAGTGGAAAAACTAGAGTTTTAACATATAGAATTGCATATCTTTTAGAACAAGGGTTAGCTAAACCTTGGGAGATACTTGCAATTACATTTACAAACAAAGCGGCAAAGGAAATGAAAGAAAGAGTAACAGGTCTTGTTGGTGATGAAGCTAAAGATATGTGGCTTGGCACTTTCCATGGAATTTGCGTAAGAATACTAAAAAGAGAAATAGAAGCTTTAGGATATACTAGAGATTTTAATATCTTAGATGAACTAGATAAACAAAAGGTGTTAAAAGAGTTACTTAAGAAGTTTGAAATAGATGAAAAGAACTACTCTGTTTCTAGTTTAGTAAATGAAATAAGTGGTGCAAAAAATCTTATGAAGACTCCAGAAAAATATATGAAAGAAGCAACAGGAGATTATCGTAAAGAGACAATAGCTAAAATTTATGAAGAATACCAAAAAACATTAAAGCTAAATAACTCTTTAGACTTTGATGATATCTTAAATCATACGGTAGAGCTATTTAAGAAAAATCCAGATAGATTAAGCTACTATCAAAATAAATTTAAGCATATATTAGTAGATGAGTATCAAGATACAAACCATGTACAATTTATGCTAATAAGTATGCTTGCTGCAATGCATGGAAATGTGTGTGTTGTTGGTGATGAATCACAAAGTATATATGCATTTAGAGGAGCAGATATATCTAACATACTAGATTTTGAAAAAGAATATGATGGTGCTAAAATAGTAAAACTAGAACAAAACTATAGAAGTACTAAAACAATATTAAATGTAGCAAATGCAGTAATAAACAACAACACTTCTAAAATAGAAAAGAACCTTTGGACAGAAAATGACGAAGGAGAAAAAGTTAAATATTATACAGCTAAAAATGAATATGATGAAGTGGAATATATAGTAGATAAGATAGATTCTATGTGTAGAACTGGTAAATTCAAATACGGAGATTTTGCACTTCTTTATAGAACAAACGCACAAAGCCGTGTAATTGAAGATGTGTTTATGAAAGCTGGAACACCATATAGATTAATTGGTGGAACAAAGTTCTATGCTAGAAAAGAAATTAAAGATCTACTTGCATATACTAAGCTAGTAAATAATCTTAAAGATAATGTATCGTTTACAAGAATAATAAACGAACCTAAACGTGGTATAGGAGATACTTCAGTAGATAGAATAAAAGAAAAAGCAGAGTCTATGGGAATTAGCGCATTTGAGTATATTACAGAACCAGCAAATATAGCAGAACTTAGATGTAGTGGAGCTCTTTCAAACTTTAAAGAATTAATACTAGACTTAAATGCTGTAAAAGATACAATGCTTCCATCAGAACTTATGAAAAGAATACTTGAAGTTACTGGTTATGAAGCAGAACTTATGAAGGAAAAGAACCAAGAAAATGAATCTAGACTAGAAAACCTTTACGAGTTACTTGGTGTTGCTAAAGAATTTGAAGAAGAAAACGCAGATAATTCTTTAACAGACTTCTTAGATAGCATTGCACTTGTTGCAGATGTAGATAATTTGGAAGAAGATGCTGAAGCAGTTATTCTTATGACTATGCATAATGCTAAGGGATTAGAGTATCCTGTAGTATTCTTAGTAGGTATGGAAGAAGGATTATTCCCATCAAAAAGAAGCATTGATGAGGATAATGGAATAGAAGAAGAAAGAAGACTTTGTTATGTTGGTATAACAAGAGCAAAGAAAGAGTTATTCTTAACTAATGCAAAACAAAGAACAATGTATGGTACGACAACATATACAATACCATCTAGATTTACCGAAGAAGTACCAAAGGAATATTTAGATGAAGCTGCTAAAGAAAACTTAGAAAAAGCTAAGATGAAACAAGAAACATATCTTGACCGTGAATATTCTAGAGTTGAAAGTTGGTTATCTAGTACATTTAATGAAATTAATGAAAGTGAATCTATGGGAGGATATTCTCCAAGACGTGCTCCTTCTAAAATTGGAATTGATGCATCAAGTTTCTTGAAGAATGTAAACATCGGAAAAGTTGTAGCTAAAGATAATAACAAAGGTGCAGATGTTAAAGAGGGAGATAAAGTAAGACACAAAAAGTTTGGTGTTGGTATTGTAACGACTCTTACAGAAGATTCAGATATGAAGGTTGCAGAAATTAAATTTGAAACAGCCGGAATGAAAAGATTAATAATAACTGGTACAACACTAGAAATTATTGGTTAAATAGTAGAAATATAAAATATATAGTGATATAATGATGTGGATATATGTAAAATATATCAAAGGAGAGTAAATAATTATGAAAATAACAGTTTTATGTGGTGGAACAAGTACAGAAAGAGATGTTTCATTAACATCTGGTAGCTTAATATGCAAAGCATTAAAAGAAAAGGGACATCAAGTAATATTATTAGATGTGTTTTTAGGTATAAAAGATGTAGATATGGATACAGTATTTACACTTGGCGAAGCTGGACTATATAGAAAAGCGGTTGTTGGAGAACAAATAGCTAATATAGAAGAAATAAAACTTCTAAGAGAAGATCCTGAAATGTTCTTTGGTCCAAATGTATTAAACATTTGTAAGGCATCAGATATAGTATTTATGGCATTACATGGTGAAAATGGTGAGAATGGTAAAGTTCAAGCTGCATTTGATTTACTTGGAATAAAATATACTGGTACTGGTTATGAAGGTAGTATGATAGCTATGAGTAAAGACCTTACTCGTAAAATGTTAATACCAAGAGGCGTTAGAATGGCTAAAGGTTTAACAATAACTAAAGAACAAGTATTTGATGATGTAAAAATGGATTTGTTTGTTCCTGCAGTTGTAAAACCTTCTAATGGTGGTTCAAGTGTTGGTGTAACAATTGCAACAGATATGGATGAGTTAAGAGCTGCTGTAAGAACTGCTAGAGAATATGACGATACTGTAGTAGTAGAAGAATATATTCGTGGTAGAGAATTTTCAGTGGGTGTTATGGAAGGGAACGCACTTCCAATTATAGAAATAATACCTAAACTTGGTTTCTATGATTATAAGAATAAATATCAAGCAGGTATGACTGATGAAATATGTCCTGCCAACTTAAATCCATTCATAACAACATTAATGCAAAGAGAAGCAGAAAAAGCATATAAAGCTTTAGAATTAAGTGTTTATGCTAGAATAGATTTTATGCTATCTAGTGTAGATAATTTACCATATTGTCTAGAAGCAAATACATTACCAGGCATGACTCCAACAAGCTTACTTCCACAAGAAGCGAGAGCTGCTGGAATTGAATATGGAGATTTATGCGAAAAGATAATAGAAATATCATTAAAAAAATATAGCGGAAAAGTTCAATAAATATAATATTAATAAAGTAGGAGGAACAATGGAAAAAGTATCATTGTTAGACGTAGTAAATGAAACTTGTGGTAAGGTAGTAGGTAAAACTACTATCCTTAACTCCTATGTACAAGAAGTAGTCACAGATAGTAGAGTGAGTTCTACTAATGGGCTATTTTTTGCTATTGTAGGGGAAAATACAGATGGCCATAATTATATATCTATGGCAAAAGAAAATGGAGCTGTAGCTGCGGTTATAGAAAAAGAATTAGATAATTATGAAGAAGGAATTGTATATATTCTTGTAGAGAATACATTAGAAGCATTAAAATCTTTAGCTACTTGGTACAGAACAAAATTCAATATACCAGTTGTAGCTATTACAGGTAGTGTTGGCAAAACAACTACTAAGGAAATGATAGCTTCAGTTTTAAGTGTAAAATATAATGTGTTAAAAACTGCTGGTAATTTAAATAGCGAAATAGGAGCACCGGTTACAGTATTAGGACTTAATAGTGCTCATGAAATTGCAGTAATAGAAATGGGAATGGATCATCTAGGTCAAATAGATAGTATAAGCAAGATTGTAAAACCAGACACTGCAGTAATTTCTAATATAGGTGTTGCACATATAGAATACCTAAAGACTCGCGAAAATATATTAAAGGCTAAAACAGAAGTTTTTGCTAATATGCCTGAAGATGGAGTAGCTATTCTTAATGCAGATGATGATATGTTAGTTACAATAACAAATCCAATAGAAAAAGTTTGGTATGGATATAGTGAAACTGCAGACATTAAAGCTATAGATTCAGTAGTAGATTATACCGAAGGTGTAGTTAAAGCAGAAGTCTTAATAGATGGTAATTTATATGAATTAAGAATACCAGGACTTAGCAAACATCTTGTATATGCAGCTTTAACAGGTATAGCTGTTGGATTAAGATACAATATGACTATAGAAGAAATAATAAAAGGTGTAGAGTCATATAAAGGCTTTAAGATGAGAATGGATGTTAAGAAAGTAGGAGACAATATTCTTTTAATAGATGATACATATAACGCAAATCCAGTATCTATGAAATCTTTAATAGATACAGTGGCTGCTTCAAATAGAGAATGTAAGACAATAATAATGGGAGATATGTATGAACTTGGAGATGAAACTTTAAATGGTCATAAGTCATGTATAGAGTATGCTATAGAAAAAGGAATAACACATGTTATAGTTATAGGCGAACATATGGAACAAGCATTTAATAGTCTAGATGAAAAGGAACAATTAAATGTAAATTGGTATAAAACTAAGGAAATATTCTATGATCATATAGAAAGATTTTTAGTGTCAGATTCGCTAATTGCAGCTAAAGCATCAAGGGGAATGAAATTTGAAAATATAGTTTCGAAAATCATTGAACTTGTATAACTTTTGTGATATAAACAAGGTATAATTGGAGGTTTAATTATGGAATTTAAAGATAAAGTAAAAGACGTATTAGATAAAGCAGGAGATGGAGCAGAAAAAATATATAAAACTGTAGCAGATAAATCTTCTAAATTTATGGAAGAAGCTAAGCTTAAAATTAAAGCAAGCGATATAGAAGATGAAATAACAGCGACTCTTGGCGAAATCGGTGTAATGGTATACGAAAAATATAAAAGTGGTGAAAAAGTAGCACCAGAACTTGCAAAAGAATGTAAGAGAATAGAAAAAATGTATAAAGATATAGATAAAATAGATGTAAAAACACTATATCTTAAAGATTTAAGAGTTTGTGAAGAATGTAAGGAAACAATAGGAATAGAAAACAAATTCTGTCCTCATTGTGGAGCTAAGCAAAAGAAAGTAAGAATACCTGAGGAAAAGGTAGAAGAAGTTATAACAGAAAAAGTATGTCCAGAATGTAAAGCTGTACATGGTGTAGATGTTAACTTCTGTACTAAATGTGGATACAAATTTGAAGAGACTAAAAAAGCAAAATAAACAGAATAATATAAGGAGCAAAAATGATATTTTCAAAGATTAAAGAGGCTTTTTCAAAAGGAATATCAAATATATTTAAATCACATGAAGATATTGATGAAATCATAGATGAAATAGAAGAACTATTAATACTTTCTGATGTAGGAATGAAAACTACATCAGAAATTTGTAATGAATTAAGAAAAGATTTACAAAAAGAAGATGATACATCAAAAGAACATGTTATGGAACTTTTGAAAGAGAAAATGATAAATATTTTAACATTAGATGAGACTAAAGAATTTGATAAAAACAAGAATGTAATATTAGTTGTTGGTGTTAATGGTGTTGGCAAAACAACTTCAATAGCAAAGATATCTAATTTATACAAGAAGATTGGTAACAAAGTTTTATTAGCAGCAGGAGATACATTTAGAGCTGGTGCGATAGAACAATTAGAGATTTGGGCAAGAAATGTTGGAGTGGATTGTGTATCAGGAAAAGATGGACAAGATCCGGCATCAGTTGTGTTTGATGCTTCTAAAAAGTATACAGATGGTGGATATGATACATTAATTTGTGATACTGCGGGAAGACTTCATAACAAGAAAAATCTAATGGATGAAATAGAAAAGATAAAGAAAACTATAGATAGAAATATCGAAGGCATTGATACGGAAGTATTAATGGTAATAGATGCTACTACAGGACAAAACGCTGTAGAGCAAGTAAAAGCTTTTTACGATAAGACAAGTGTAGATGGAATAATACTTACAAAACTAGATTCAACTGCAAAAGGTGGCGTAGTATTTTCAATAATAAACGAATTAAATATACCAATCAAGTATATTGGTATAGGGGAGAAAATAGACGATATAAAGGAATTTGATGCAAAGGAATTTGTGGACTCTATAATATAAGGAGGAAAAAACGTGAGATTAATATTCATGAGACATGCGGATTGCAAAGGTATTAAAGAGGGAATAATAAATGGCTGGAGAGACTATCCTTTAACAGCTAAAGGAAGAAAAGAGCCACTTATTGCAGCTAAAGATATACAAATGTTACTTGGCGCAGTCAAGATAGATAAGGTATATACATCATATTTATCTAGAACATATGATACAGGTAAAATTTTTGCAGATGCTCTAAACTATAAAGGCAAAATAGTAAGAGATTTAAGACTTAATGAGCGCCATTATGGTATGTTTCAAGGTATGAAAAGAGTAGATGCTAAATCATTCCCAGAATACAATACATTATCTGAGAAGAAGATAGATTTAGAAAATAGACTTGTTCCAGAAAATGATTTAAGACGTTGCGCAACATTAAATGAGTATTCAGAAAAGTTAGGACTAACTATTAAGAAGTTAGAGAATATAATTCCACGTTCAGAAAGTATTTTAGATGTAGAAAAAAGACTTAATGAATTTCTAGATGAAATACTAGTTCCTGCTAACGAAAAGAAGACGATACTTGTTGTTACGCATGCAAATCCTCTTAAATTAATTTCAAAGAGAATGCAAAACTTAACGTATAAGAAGATGGCAGAATTAAGATTTGCAACAAGTGCGCTTAAAATATATGATTTAAGATTAGATAAAGAAAATGGCTACGAAGTACTTACAGAATATAATATAAATAAGGATATGGAAGGTTAATAATATGGGAAGTATTAATGTATTTACAGGACCTATGAAGTGTGGCAAAACTAAAAGAGCTATAGAAGCAGCAACAATACAAAAGATTAGAGGCAAAGACATAATGGTATTTAAACCTGGTATAGATAATAGATTTGCAGATAACAAAATAGTAACAAGGTCGGGAAAAGAGTTAGATACATTAAACATATCTTGCATAGAAGATATAGAAAATTATGATGCGGATGTTTATGTAATAGATGAGTTCCAATTCTTAGATGGAGATCTAGAAGCAATAAACAGATTAGCAAATAAAGACAAAAGAATATATATATCTGGACTTAACCTAACATCAGATAGAAAACCATTTGGAAGAATGGGAGAAGTAATGTGTATGGCAGATAAAATTGAGCTTATGACTTCGGTATGTGAAGTATGTAAGTGTGAAGAAGCAATATACACATATTATTCTGGACCAAAAGATTCAGACATTCTTGTTGGAGAAGCAGGGTACATGCCTGTATGCAGGGAATGTTATGAAAAGCTTTCAATGGGTACGATAAATTTATAATAAATAAGAGGTTAAAATATACATTTGACAAAATAATCTCATTATGTTTATATGTGTATATAAAGTAGAAACACATAGAATAATAGAGAACATTCGATTTGGTCGTTGAATGTCTACTTAACTTAAATTAGGAATGACACTTATTCGTATGAATGAGTGTCATTTTTTAGAAAATATATTGCTAAAAAAATAAAAATATAATAACATAATAATATAATTGTATATAACAAAGGAGAAATGTATGAAAAACAAAAAAGGTATATCTTTAATAGTATTAGTAATAACAATAATAGTTATGATAATTTTAGCGGCTAGTGTTGTTATAACATTAAGCAATACAGGTGTAATAAATAAAGCAGGGGAAGCAGTAGATAAAACAAATATGCAACAAGTACAAAATTTAGCGTCTCTTGTGTGGTCTGAGGAATATTTAGATGGTAAAAGAGGAGATACATTAAAAGAAGATGTATTAAAAGAACTTGAAGATTATAAAGATTTATATGAATTTGATGTGACGAATAAAGGTATAGTAGTTACATTAAAAGGTGATAAGGGATGGAAGCAAGATGGTTCTAGTGTAACAAACGGTAAGGATATATTACATGTAGGCGATTATGTGGATTATGAAGCAGGAGTAGAAGACTATGAAGATGAAAATGGTTGGAGAGTATTAGGCGCAGAAAATGGAGAACTTTTATTGGTTTCTAACAAAAATGTAATTGAAGGAATAGAAACTCAAATCACCACATTAGCTGAAGCACAAGCGTATTATGATAATTTTGAAAACGAACTTGCTAAACTTTGTTTGCCTTTCGGAAATGGAAAAAAAGCTGCAAGGGTGAGGTCAATTTCGGGTTCGGATTTGAATAGGGTAACAAAATATGATCCAACTACATTTGTTGGATCGGAATTTGTATTAGCTCAATCAGGAATAAATATAGCAGATTACGGAGCAGAAGTTACATTTTATTGGGATGGTACTGATATACCTGTTTGTAAAATAGGAGACCAAGAATACAAAGTGGATAATTTAGGACAAACTAAAAACTGGACGGAATTTGTATGGCGTGATGATAGTACAGGAAAATGGTATAAGAGCACAAATAATAAAGTTGCTGGACCAATTGTTGCAGATAGCGATCCTACAAAGAAGGCGGTATTACATAGTAATACATATGGCAAAGTTTATATGATGGAATTTGCTGAAGGAACTCCAGAATACGAATTGTTCGTAGAAAATCGAGAATATTTGTTAGCGACAACATCTTACGGAGTGTTGGTGTCGCCATCTAATACAGTTATGGCTGGATATGGACTACACGCTGTATTTTCATCAAGTGTGTCGATGGGCGGGGCACATATAATGCATAGCGGTGAACATGGTACGGGTATATCAACTGGAGTCAGAGCAGTGGTAGCGTTAGAAAAAGATACAACATTAGCACCAGTAACAGAAGGTTATTGGACAATAACAAATAAATAAGATTAGAAAAAGCAACGGATAATCCGTTGCTTTTAACATATCTAATTCATCTTTTCTTTAATTATATCTAATACTTTATCTAAGTTTAATTTAGTTTCAGCAGAGAATGGAATCAAAGTCTCTTTTGCAAATAATGCTTTAGTCATATCTTTCATACTTGCTTCAATTTTAGCATTTGAAAGTTTATCTGCTTTATTTAATATTATTGTAAAATCTTTTTCTAAAGCTACTAACCAATCATACATAGCTCTATCATCTTTAGATGGAAGATGGCGTATGTCTATTAGAGAAAATATATGTCTAATATTTTTATTATTCTCTAAAAAGTAGTTTGTTAGCTTGTTAATATTTTCTTTTTCTTTTTCAGACATAGTAGAGTAGCCGTATCCTGGAAGGTCTACTAAATAGAATTTCTTATCTACTAAGAAAAAGTTTAAACATTTAGTTTTACCAGGTGTCTGACCAACTTTTGCTGTATTTTTATTATTTGTAAGGGTATTAATAAATGAAGATTTACCAACGTTAGATTTGCCTACCATAGCAATGATAGGTAAATCATCACGTATTAAATCACCTTTATTAAATACAGATTTTACAAACTCAACATTTTTTAAGTATTCCATAAATCTCCTTTAATACATATTAGTATAATTATTATTGTTATTATTTATTCTTTGGATAAATTTTATCTTGTCCACCCATATATGGTCTTAATGCTTCTGGGATAGATATAGTACCATCTTCGTTGTAGTTGTTTTCTACAAATGCAATAAGTCCACGTGGAGTAGCAAGTACTGTATTGTTTAATGTGTGTAAGAAGTAGTTTCCATTTTCACCTCTAGCACGAATTCCTAGACGTCTAGCTTGTGCATCCGTTAGGTTAGAGCAAGAACCAACTTCAAAGTATTTTTGTTGTCTTGGTGACCAAGCTTCAATATCACAAGATTTAACTTTAAGATCTGCTAAATCTCCACTACAACATTCTAGAGTTCTTACAGGGATATCTAAATTTCTAAAGAATTCTACTGTATAGCTCCACATTTTATTGTACCAATCCATAGATTCTTCTGGTAAACATAGAACAACCATTTCTTGCTTTTCGAATTGGTGTACTCTATATACGCCTCTTTCTTCAATACCATGAGCTCCAACTTCTTTTCTAAAACATGGAGAATAAGAAGTAAGGTTAAGTGGTAAGTTCTTTTCATCAATTGTTTGGTTTTTGAATTTACCAATCATAGAGTGTTCAGAAGTACCAATTAAGTATAAATCTTCACCTTCAATTTTATACATCATAGCACCCATTTCTTCAAAGCTCATAACACCAGTTACAACATCAGATTTAATCATAAATGGTGGAATGCAGTATGTAAATCCTTTATTTATCATAAAGTCTCTTGCATAAGAAATCATAGCAGAGTGTAGTCTAGCCATATCTCCCATAAGATAATAGAATCCATTACCACTTGTTCTTGCAGAAGCTTCTTTATCTAATCCTGCAAAGTAACCAAGTATATCTGCATGGTATGGTATTTCATAAGCTGGAACTACAGGTTCACCATATTTTTCAACTTCAACATTTTCGCTGTCATCTTTACCAATAGGTACAGATGCATCTATAATGTTTGGTATAACCATCATTTTTTCTTTTAATATAGCGGATACTTTAGCCTCTTCTTCTTCGATATGTACAAGTTCTTCGTTAATCTTAACAACTTCAACTTTTCTTAAGCCGGCTTCTTCAACCTTTTTCTCTTTCATTAGCATACCAATAGATTGGCTAATTGTATTTCTTCTTGTTCTTAATTCATCGCCTTGTTGTTTTAAGGAACGTACTTGTTTATCCAGTTCAATTACTTCATCAACTAGAGGTAATTTTTTATCTTGAAATTTCTTTTTAATGTTTTCCCTAACTATGTCGGGATTTTCGCGTACGAATTTAATGTCTAACATAATCTTTCCTCCTTAAAATTCATAGGTATATTATATTACAAAAAGGTTAGTATTTCAAGGAAAAAATATATATGACAATAAAATATATATCTATTATGTGAAATATTGTCTTAACATATTGTTTTCGTTGACTTTTTAACCTTAAAAGCATATAATTTGAAAATAGTAAGAGGAAGGGTAAAAAATGTTTAAATTATTAAAAGTTTTGAATAAAAGAGATTTAATATGTGTATTTTTAATAATTGCGCTTGTTGTGTGTCAAGTATTTTTAGATCTTAAAATGCCAGACTATATGTCTGAAGTTACTGTTTTAGTACAAACAGCGGGTAGCAAGATGGTAGACATATTAACAAATGGTGCATTAATGCTTGCATGCGCATTAGGAAGTTTAATGTTTATGGTATTTACTAAATACCAAACATCTAGTTTAGCAGCAACATTTTCAATGAAAATTAGAAAGAAGTTATTTAATAAAGTATGTAATCTTTCTATAAATGAAATAAAAGAATTTTCAACTAGTAGTTTAATTACTAGAACAACAAACGATATTGGTCAAGTACAAATGCTAGTGGGTATTGGACTTATGCATATAGTAAAAGCTCCAATTACAGCTGCGTGGGCAATATCTAAAATATTAGGTAAGAGTACAGAATGGAGTATAGCTACAGCAGTAGCAGTTGCAATACTTTTAACAACAATAGGTATATTAATAGCTATAGTAGTTCCGAGATTTAAGGTAGTACAAAAATTAATAGATAAAGTTAACTCAGTAACAAGAGAAAACTTAAATGGTATTAGAGTTGTTAGAGCATTTAATGCTGAAGAATACCAACAAGATAAGTTTGAAGATGTAAATAAAAAATTAACAAATCTTCAACTATCTAACCAAAAAGCATTTGCATTCTTAGATCCAGTTATGACTATGGTTATGCATGGTGTAACTCTATCTATATATTTTATAGGTGCAATGTTAATTATGAATTCTCCTATAGCTGGAAAGATAGGTATATTTGGAGACATGGTTGTATTTGGTACATATGCAACTCAAGTAATAATGTCTTTCTTAATGCTTACTGTAACATTTGTAATGTTACCAAGAGCAGCAGTTTCAGCTAAGAGAATAAATGAAGTATTAGATACAGAGATAACTGTAAAAGATGGTGAGCTTACAGAAAACACTACTAAAGAAAGAGGAACAGTAGAATTCAAAAATGTATGTTTCAAATATCCAGATGCTGATGAGTATCTACTTAAAGATATTTCATTTAGAGCAGAAAAAGGAGAAACAGTAGCATTTATTGGTTCAACTGGTAGTGGTAAGTCTACTTTAATTAACCTAATACCAAGATTTTATGATGCAACAGAAGGTGTTGTGTTAGTAGATGGTGTGGATGTTAAAAAATACTCACAGGAGTTCCTAAACAACAAAATAGGATATGTTTCACAAAAAGCTGTAATATTTGATGGTTCTGTAAACTTTAATGTATCTTATGGAGATAATGGTAAAGGCGAAAAGAAACCTAAAAAGATTAAAGAGGCTATTGAAGTAGCACAAGCAAAAGACTTCGTAGAAAATATGGATGAAGGTTATGAAACAGAATTAGCACAAGGTGGAACAAATATTTCTGGTGGACAAAAACAAAGAATATCTATAGCAAGAGCCATAGCTCGTGATCCTGAAATATACATCTTTGATGATAGCTTCTCAGCACTAGACTATAAGACAGATAGTAATCTTAGAAAAGCACTTAAAGAATATACAAAGGATGCAACTTCAATAATAGTTGCACAAAGAATTGGTACAATAATGAATGCAGATAAGATAATAGTTCTAGACCAAGGTGTAATGGTAGGGCAAGGCACACACAAAGAATTATTACAAAACTGCGAAGTGTATAAAGAAATAGCACTTTCACAATTATCAGAGGAGGAATTAAGCAATGGATAATAAAACAAAAAGAGTAAGTAGACCTCCTAGAAGATTTGGACCTCCAGGAGGCCCACCAGGAGCACCTGGCGAAAAAGCAAAAGATTTTAAGTCAGCAGTAAAAAGACTTGTGAAAGAACTAGGTAAATGGAAGATATTAATGCTAATAGGTGTAGTGTTTTCTATAATAAGTTCTATAATATTTATTTCAGCACCAGATAAACTAGCGAGCTTAACAAATGAAATCCAAAAAGGATTAATGGCTCCAATGAATATGGAAGCTGTAACAAAAATAACTATTACAATAGCAGCACTTTATTTTACAAGTGCATTCTGTGGATTTTTGGAAGCAATTTCAATGACACATGTTGCTAACTACTTTGCAAAGAGTTTAAGAAGTAGAATATCTAAAAAGATAAACAAACTACCACTTAGCTTTTTTGATAAACACCAAACAGGAGACATACTATCTATTGTAACAAACGATGTAGATACAATAGCTCAATCTATGAACACATCTTTGTCTACTCTTGTATATTGTTCGGTTATGTTTGTAGGAACATTATTTATGATGTTTGTAACGAACTGGATATTAGCATTAGTTGCAATAACAACAACTGCAATTGGATTTGTGCTTATGAGTACAATACTTAAGAAGTCTCAAAAGTATTTCATAATGCGTCAAGAAGAACTAGGTAAACTAAATGGTCATATAGAAGAAATATATTCAGGGCTTTTAGTTGTAAAAGCATATAATGGTAAAAAGCAAGCAACAGAAACATTCGATGAGTTAAATAAGAAATTATATAAATGTAATAAAATGAGTCAATTCTTATCTGGACTTATGCAACCAATAATGCACTTTGTTGGCAACTTTGGATATGTAGCAGTATGTATAGTAGGTGCGCTAATGACAATGAAAGGATATATTTCCTTTGGTATAATAGTTGCGTTTATTAGCTATGTAAGAATGTTTACATCGCCACTTTCACAAATAGCTCAAAGCTTAACATCAATTCAAACAACAGCCGCAGCAAGTGAAAGAGTATTCGAATTCTTAGATGAAAAAGAAATGGCAGATGAATCTGAGTTTACTAAGAAATTAGATAAGAACAAGGTTAAAGGTAAAATAGAATTTGAAAATGTTGTGTTCAAATATGAAGAAAACGAAGAACCAACAATTAAAGGATTTACAGCATCAGCAGAACCAGGACAAAAGATAGCAATAGTTGGTCCAACTGGTGCAGGTAAAACAACTATGGTAAATCTACTTATGAAGTTCTATGAAATAGATTCAGGTAAGATTAAAATAGATGGAGTAGATATTTCTAAATTAACAAGAGAAAATATACACGAGTTATTTACTATGGTACTTCAAGATACTTGGCTATTTGAAGGAACTGTAAAAGAAAACATCGTATATGATAGAGACGATGTAGATATAGAAAGAGTAAAAGATGTATGTCGTGAAGTTGGATTACATCACTTTATTAAAACATTACCTAAAAACTATGATACAGTTCTTGCAGACAATGAAAGTATCTCTGCAGGTCAAAAGCAATTACTTACAATTGCTCGTGGTATGATAGAAGATGCACCATTCTTAATATTAGATGAAGCAACTTCTAATGTAGATACAAGAACAGAAGAACTTGTTCAAAAAGCAATGGATAAATTAACAGAAAACAGAACATCGTTCATAATTGCACATAGATTATCTACAATTAAAAATGCAGATTTAATCTTAGTTATGAGAGATGGTAACATAGTAGAACAAGGAAATCATGAAACATTAATAGAAAAGAATGGATTCTATGCAGAACTATACAATTCACAATTTGAGTTATAAAACAAAAACACATCACAGTAGTGGTGTGTTTTACTTTATCTTAAATATCCCATAAGTCTTTGTTACAGGATCTTTATTAATAGGTAGTTTTAATGGTAATACAGTATTAACTATAAATAATGTTGTAAGAAGTAGAAGTGCACATATTCCGACTGTATTTGAATCTTTTGTGGCATCTTGGAAGTTATCGTTATATATTCCTAAATAGAATGTAACAAACGCTACAGTCATA
>JAZTYX010000077.1:0-23149 GCA_045637095.1 Clostridia bacterium
TAGATAAAGTATTTGGAAAAATCCAAAAAATATATGATGATTCTTACGAACTTGGATATATAGATATGACAGACTATATTAACTTCTATAAAGAAATCTATGATACAAAAATTAAAACTATGGTTAATGATGTACACAGAACAATTAAAATAGAAGATGAGTATTTAGAATATTCTAGACAACTTCATGAAGATGATGGAATAATGGGGTTTATGTTAAATCAAGCAATTCTTACAACATTCTCTGAAAAAGTAAAAGCAAGTATAGAAGAAGAATTAGAACGCTTTAAGGCTCCTGAAGAATTAGAAGAAGTGGCTGAAACAGAAACTGAAGAAGTTGTAATGGTAACAGACTCTGCAGATGAAACAAATACAGAAATTAAGGCTGAGATTACTGAAGTAACAGTTCCTGTATTAACAGAAGAAACAGATGTGATTGTAAATGTTGATGGAACTACTGAAGAAGTTACTACAAACGCAGTTGAAATCGTTGAGGAACATTTTGAACTAGATGGTTTAGAAGATTTGTTTGACGAAACTGAAATAAAAACAGATACAGATGCAGAAGCTGTTTAATAAAATATAATATAATGAAAGTAATATGAGTACTTCAATTGCAGTATTGCATTGAAGTACTTGTTTGTATATAGGAGGTAAATATGAGCTTTGTACATTTACACATGCATACAGAATATAGCTTATTAGATGGGGCAAATAAAATAAATGAACTAGTAGCTAAAACCAAAGAACTTGGCATGGATGCTGTAGCAATAACAGACCATGGCAATATGTTTGGCGCTGTTGAACTGTATAAAGAATGTAAGAAACAAGGTATAAAAGCAATAATTGGTTGTGAGATGTATGTAGCTCCAAGAAGTAGATTTGAAAAAGAAGGGAAGGTAGATTCAGAACCTAACCATTTAGTACTTCTTGCAATGAGTAATAAAGGATACCAAAATTTAATTAAATTAGTATCTATTGCATATACAGAAGGCTTTTACTACAAACCAAGAATTGACCTTGAAGTGTTAAAGGAATATTCTGAAGACTTAATAGCTTTAAGTGGTTGTATGGCTGGCGCAGTAGCAAGAAAAATAGCAGAAGGAGATATAGCTGGGGCAAAAGAAACTGCATTAAAATATAAAGAAATTTTTGGTGATAGATATTATCTAGAAATACAAGATAACAAATATAGAGAGCAAATGGTAATTAACCAAAACTTAATGGGATTTTCTAAAGAATTAGATATACCGCTTGTTGCTACAAACGACTGTCACTATTTAACTAAAGAAGATTATTATTCTCATGAAGTTCTTCTTTGTGTGCAAACTAAAAAGAAAATGAGTGATGAAGATAGGATGACATTTGAAACAAATGAGTTCTATGTAAAATCTCCTGAAGAAATGAAATCAGCATTTAAGAATGTACCAGAAGCAATTGAAAACACAGTTAGAATAGCTGAAAGATGTAATGTTGAGTTTGAATTTGGACATACAATTCTTCCAAATTTTGATATTCCAGATGGTATTTCGCATTATGATTTCTTTAGAAATTTCTGTTATGATGGAATGAAAAGAAGATATCCAGAGGATATGTACACAAAGGTATCTGAAAGATTAGAATATGAACTTAGTGTAATAGAAAAGATGGGATTTATAGACTACTTCTTAATAGTGTCAGATTTCATTAAATATGCCAAAGAACAAAATATACCAGTAGGACCAGGAAGAGGTTCTGGAGCTGGTTCTGTTGCAGCATATTGCAGTGGAATAACAGATATAGATCCGCTTAAATTTGACCTTATCTTTGAAAGATTCTTAAATCCAGAAAGAATAAGCATGCCAGATTTTGACGTAGATTTTTGTTTTGAAAGAAGACCAGAAGTAATAGAATATGTTGCAAGAAAATATGGCAGAGATCATGTTGCACAAATAATAACGTTTGGAACAATGAAGGCTAAACTTGCAATTCGTGATGTTGCAAGAGCTTTGGATATCCCTTATCAAAAGGCAGATATAATAGCGAAGATGATACCAAACGATTTCAAGATAACAATAGATAAAGCTCTTGAAATGAACCAAGAATTAAAACTTCTTTATGAAAATGATGAAGAAGCAAAACAAATAATAGACATATCTAAAAAAGTAGAAGGACTTCCAAGACACGCTTCAACTCACGCAGCCGGTGTGGTTATTACTAAAGATCCTGTAGATACATATGTGCCACTTTATCTAAACCAAGAGCAAATATCTACTCAGTATACAATGACTACTCTAGAAGAATTAGGACTTCTTAAAATGGACTTCTTAGGTTTAAGAACATTAACAGTTATTGCAGATGCTAAGTATTTAGTAAAGAAAATACATGGCGTAGATGTGGACTTTGGGGATAGTTATGATGATCCTGGGGTATACAAATTGCTAGGTGAAGGAAAAACTAATGGAGTATTCCAATTAGAAAGTGGTGGCTTTAAACAAATGATGAAAGAATTAAAGCCTACAAATATTGAAGATATAGCTGTTATGCTATCGTTATATAGACCAGGACCAATGGATCAAATTCCAAGATATATTAAAGCAAAGAATAATCCGGAAGACATAGAATATACTCATCCAGCGCTTGAACCAATATTAAAGATAACAAATGGTTGTATGGTATACCAAGAACAAGTTATGCAAATATTTAGAGAACTTGCGGGATATAGCTTTGGTAGAGCTGACCTTGTACGTAGAGCAATGGGTAAGAAAAAGATAGATGTAATGAATAAAGAAAGAGAAATATTCATTAATGGTCTTGTAGAAGATGGAAAAAGAGTAATAGATGGTGCGGTAAATAGAGGAATAGATGAAGCTAGCGCGAACAAAATCTTTGATGAAATGGCAGAGTTTGCAAAGTATGCGTTTAACAAATCTCATGCTGCAGCATATTCGGTTGTATCATACCAAACAGCGTGGCTTAAAGTGCATTATCCAGCAGAGTTTATGGCAGCAACAATGAATAGCTTCTTAGGTAATTTAGATAAAGTACCAGAATATATAGCAGAGTGTAAAAGTTTAGGAATAAATGTACTAAGACCAGATATAAACGAAAGTTATGCACGTTTTGCAGTAATAAATGGTAATATACGTTTTGCTTTAGCATCAATAAAAAATGTTGGTGAAGGAGCAATAGAACAAATTACTGAAGAAAGAAAAAGAAATGGTAAGTATGCAAACTTTGTAGACTTTATAGAAAGAGTACATGGTGAAAGAGTAAATAAAAAATGTATTGAGTCTCTAATAAAAGCGGGAGCTTTTGATGAGCTTGAAACAGAATATAATCGTTATGATCTTTTAGCAAGCTATGAAACAATAATGGATTCTGTAGCAGGAGAAAAGAGAAACACATGTGAAGGGCAAGTATGCATATTTGAAGGTTTTGGAATAGAAGAAACAGGAATAACGAATAGAAAAATATTAAAAACAGGAACTGTTCCAACAAAAAGAGAGCTTTTAGATATGGAAAGAGAAATGATGGGGCTATATGTTTCAGGGCATCCGTTAGATGAGTTTATGGAAATAATCCAAAGAAAAGCTACTCTTACATCAAAGGATTTGAATATAGAAACAAATACAGAAGAAACTGAAAGCGAAGTAGATGAAACTATAAATCTAGAACAGTATGATGGAAAAGAAGCAACTATGTGTGGTTTGGTTACAAGTATAAAGAAAATATATACAAAGAGTAATAGACAAATGGCATTTTCTGTTTTTGAAGATTTATTCGGAGATATAGAAGCAGTATTCTTCCCAAATGTATATGAAAAATATGCAAATACAATACATTCAGAAAAAGTGGTTGAAGTTAAAGGAAAGATAAGCTTAAAAGAAAATGAAAAGCCAAAAATCTTAGTAGATAGTATAAAAGAATTATCTAAAGAAGAAAAGCTGTATATTAAAATAACTGCACCACAAACAGAATATGAAAAAGAAAAAGCTAAACTGTTCGAAATACTAAAAGAACATACTGGAGACATACCTGTATATACATATTTTGAACAGACTAAAGAAGTAAAAGCTTTAGCAAGACAGTGGTGGATAACACCGACGAATGAACTTATTACTAAGCTTACAAATACATTTGGATTAGGTAATGTAAAAACGGTGTAAAAAGAAATTAAATATGGCAAATTTGTATTGCTAATTAAAAAATATTTATGATAGAATAAGCAAAAGTAGAACACGACCTAAAATAATTATTTGGAGGTAAATGTATGAGTAATATTCGTGATACAAACATTCGGGTGTATTACCTGGAAAGAGAAATCAGAGAAGCTTTAAGTAAGTTAAGAAGTAGACCTCTTACTGAAAGAAGCGAACGCCAACTCGTTGATGGAGCAAAGTTCCTTGAGATGATAAAGCATACTCCGTATAGCAGATGCAAAACTGTTACCAGCCTTAAGGAAAGAATCGTTAAGGAACGGAATAAGCTTAAAGAGGAACTTGTTAAAATTGACACAGGTTCTTCTGGACATCAACTTTCCATTTTTGAAATGATGGACGAGCGTACGGAAGAAGAAAAAAAGAGACACGAAGCAAGAGTTGCGAAGCTTAAGGATGAAATCCACTGGCTTCACAAGTGTTTGGGAATTTGTAAAAACACGGATTATTTTAAGTAAGAAAGTGGGGAGTTAAATACTCCCTACTTTTCTTTTGAGTATTATTAAATAAGATTAAGAATATACTTGTAAATAGTAGGCTTTTGTAATATAATAGAAGCGTTAAATTGGAGATTTAATTATGAAGAAAATAAGACTAATATATAATAAATCTGCGGGACAAAATAAGGGTGGAGAAATAATAAGCGAAGTAATCGGAAGATTAAGCGAAAATGGATTTGAAGTAACAGCATTTAGAGCTTCAAGAGAAAACTCTTGTGAAGATTTTATAGCTAATACTCCAAAAGATACATATGGAATAGTTGTAGCTGGTGGAGATGGAACTATAAACAAAGCAGTAAACTTTATGAAAAAACATAATATAAATGTTCCTTTAGGAATTATTCCTGCTGGCACATCAAATGATTTCGCCCTCCATCTTGGAGTGTACGGTGATATAGATAAAGCGGTAGATAGAATAATAGAAGGAAATGTTGAAGGCGTAGATATAGGTAAAGTAAATGATAGATACTTTGTAAATATTTTAGCAGCTGGAATGTTTTCGGGAACATCTCATAAGACAGATAAACGACTCAAAGAGATGCTCGGTCATGCTTCGTATTTTATAACAGCAGCAAGAGAACCTTTTGAACAAAAACCGTTTAAGATTAGAATAGAAACTGAAGATGGTATTGTTGAAGAAACAGTTGTAGTTGTTATGATATTTAACGGAAGTAGTGTAGGAAGAATAGACCTATTCTCAGACAATTCAAGTATACAAGATGGACTATTAGATATAGTAATGTTAAGAGCTGGTAAGATGGCGGAAACATTAAAGATATTAAGTGAGTTTGAAGATGGTAAGTTTGTAAATAATGATAATGTTGCTTACATAAAAGAAAAGAAATTCAAAATCTCATTAGTAGAAGGCAAATGTGCTACTACAGATGCAGATGGCGATGAAGGCCCGACGCTTCCATTTGATGTTGAATGTGTGGAAAAAGGTATAGATATGTTTATGTAAAAAACAGAAAAGTTAATAGAAAGAAGGAAAATTAAATGTACGATAAAAATATAGATAAAAAATGGCAAGATAAATGGTATTCAAGTGATTGTTTTAGTGCAAAAGATAATAGCGATAAAAAGAAATTCTATGGACTTGTAGAATTCCCATACCCATCAGGTATAGGTCTACACATAGGACACGTTAAAGCATATATTGGACTTGAAGTTGTAGCTAGAAAGAAAAGATTAGAAGGATATAATGTGTTATTCCCAATAGGTTGGGACGCATTTGGTCTTCCAACAGAAAACTATGCTATAAAAACAGGAATACATCCAAGAGTTGTTACAGATAACAACATTAAGAGATTTACAGAACAATTAAAAACAGTTGGTTTCTCTTTTGATTTTAACAGACAAATAGATACAACTGATGAAAACTATTACAAATGGACTCAATGGATATTCTTAAAATTATTCGAAAAAGGATTAGCATACAAAGATATAACAGAAGTTAACTACTGCCCAAATTGTAAAGTAGTACTTTCTAACGAAGAATCACAAGGTGGAAAATGCGATAGATGTGATGGAGAAGTAATCCAAAAAGAAAAAGAAGTATGGATGTTAAAAATAACAGACTATGCAGAAAAATTACTTGAAGGATTAGATGAAGTAGACTTCCCAGAAAGAGTTAGAGTGCAACAAGAAAACTGGATTGGTAAATCTACAGGTGCAGAAGTAGACTTTAAGTTAAAAGACTTAGATGACAAATTAACTGTATATACAACAAGACCAGATACAATGTTTGGTGTAACATTTATGGTTATAGCACCAGAACATCCAATGATTAAAAAATATGCAGATAGAATAGAAAACCTAGCAGAAATAGAAGCTTATGCAGTTAATGCTAAGAAGAAAACAGAGTTTGAAAGAGTACAACTTGCAAAGGATAAAACAGGAGTAGAAATTAAAGGTATAACTGTAATAAATCCTGCAAATGGTAAAGAAGTTCCAGTATGGGTATCAGACTATGTTATGATGGGATATGGTACAGGAGCAATAATGGCAGTACCTGCTCATGATACAAGAGACTATGAATTTGCCAAGAAATTTGGAATAGATATAATCCAAGTTATCGAAGGCGGAGATATATCAAAAGAAGCTTATACAGATATAGCAAACGGAACAATGATGAACTCAGAATTCTTAAATGGAAAATCTGTAAAGGAAGCTATAAGCTCAATGATAGAATATGTAGAATCTAAAGGATTTGGACATGCTAAAACAAATTACTTTATGAAAGATTGGGCTTTTGCAAGACAAAGATATTGGGGCGAACCAGTACCTATTGTTAAATGTGAAAAGTGTGGATTGGTTCCAGTAAAAGAATGCGATTTACCACTTACATTACCAAAACTTGAAAACTTCAAACCAGGTCAAGACGGAGAATCTCCACTTGTAGAAGCAACAGAATGGGTTAATACAACTTGTCCTTGCTGTGGTGGTCACGCAAAACGTGAAACAGATACAATGCCACAATGGGCAGGATCAAGCTGGTATTTCTTAAGATATATTGATCCTAAAAACGATTTATCTTTAGCAAGTATGGAAAACTTAAAATACTGGTTACCAGTAGATTGGTATAATGGTGGTATGGAACACGTAACACGTCACTTAATCTATTCGAGATTCTGGCATAGATTCTTATATGATATTGGTGTAGTTCCAACTAAAGAACCATATGCTAAGAGAACAACTCAAGGATTAATATTAGGTTCTGACGGTGAAAAGATGTCTAAATCTAGAGGAAATGTAATTAATCCAGATGATATAGTAAACGAATATGGTGCAGATACACTTAGAACATATATGTTATTCATAGGTGAATATGATGCAGCTGCTCCATGGAACGATAACGGCGTTAAAGGTGCTAAGAAATTCTTAGATAGAGTTATGAGATTAGATACATTATTAGTAGATAAGTATGATTCAGTAGACGCAGACTTTGAAAGAGAATTAAACAAAACAATTAAGAAAGTTACAGAAGACTATGAAGCTATGAAGTACAATACAGCAATAGCTCAAATGATGACATTTATAAACGTGGTATATAAGAAAGGTGTAATTTCTAAAGAGGATCTTAAGAAATTCTTAATAATATTAAACCCAACTGCACCACATGTAACTGAAGAATTATGGAATAGATGCATAGATTCTACATCTATGATAGTAGATGCATCTTGGCCAACATATGACGAATCTAAGATTAAAACTAATACAGTAGAAATCGCAGTTCAAGTATGTGGTAAAGTTAAATTCATATTAGCTCACGAAGTAGGAATAAGCGCAGAAGATTTAACTAAACAAGTTCTTGCTGATGAAAGATTAAAACCATTCATAGATGGTAAAGAAATTAAAAAGACTATAATTGTTCCTGGAAGGATTGCAAATATAGTTGTGTAATGATAGAATGAAAATATAAAATGAACAGAAGATGAAAGAGAGGAAGTTAAATGGGGTTAGAAACATTAACCGTTATTCTACTGACTTTAAGTGGACTGGCTATATTCCTACTTGGAATGTCAGCACATAGATTTGCTGTAAAAGGACAAATGAAAGAGCATGCTGATGTTAAACAAGCAGCATATATAGATGCCCTTACAGGCCTTGAAAATAGGCACAAGTTTAATAAAGTAATATCTGAAATGGTAAAACATGAAGATAAAAAATTTGCATTATGTTTCTTGGATTTAGATGATTTCAAACATATAAACGATAATATGGGACATGATGCGGGAGATGAACTTTTAATAGAACTTGGTAAGAGACTTGTAGATAGCCTTGGAGAACATGGTAGAGTGTTTAGACTTGGAGGAGATGAATACGCTTTAATAATAACTAAAGCAGATTCAAAACTTGAAGTAGAAACAGTTGTAAAAAGAGTAAAAAGAAATGTTACTATGCCAATTAATATAAGAGATACAAAAGTAAATCTTGAGTATAGCTTGGGTGTAGCAATGTTCCCAGATGACTCTAAAGATAGTGTACAATTGGTAAACTTTGCAGATTCTGCAATGTATTATATTAAAAAGAGTGGTAAGAGCGATTACTATTTCCATAACCCTGCTTTAAGAGCTCAAACAGAGAATAAGAAGAGAATGGAAAAAGAACTTAAAGATGCTTACCAAAATAAAGAGTTTGGTGTAGATTTCCAACCAAGAATAAATCTTAAAAATCCAAGAGAAATATGGTTAGAAACATTCTTGTTCTGGAACCATCCAACAGTAGGAAAGTTAAAAGCGGAATATTTCTTAAAATTTGCAGATTCAATTGGCCTTATCATTGGAATAGATGAAATAATGATAGAACAATCACTTCAAAAACTAAAAGAAATACGTGCAGTTGGACTTACAAATGTAAACATGGCAATAAACATATCTTTAAGACATTTCCAAAGAAATGACTTTATAGAAAGACTATGCGCAATGTTTGAAAACTATAAGGATGAAGCAAAATGTATAATGCTTCAACTTACAAGTAATATAAAAATAGAAAAGATAGAAAACTATAAAGTAATGTTTGAGAAACTAAGAAAATATGGAGTGAGAATTTCTGTATCTAACTTAGAAATAAAACATGAAGTATTAGATATGTTCCATAGATTAAATGTTGATGAAGTAAAAGTAAGCGCAAGCTTCTTAGATTCAAATAGCATATTTAAAGAGAGCGTATTAAAAGATATAGTTACACTTTCTAAAGATCTTGGATACCAAGTGGTAATAACAAGAATTGAAGATGAAAATACACTTCAAAAAGTGCTTAAATTAAAGGTAGACATGGTACAAGGAAATTACCTTGCAAGCGTTATAGAAAGTGATAAATTATTACCTTTCTTAAAGGAAGAAGTAATGAAAGTGTTAAGTAAAAAATAGCTATCAAAAAAATATAAAAAAAGTATAAAAAATATTAAAAAGGTGTTGACAAAACACCTTTTTAATATTATAATACTAGTTGTCAGCAAGAGTGGGCGCATAGCTCAGTTGGGAGAGCATCTGCCTTACAAGCAGGGGGTCATAGGTTCGAGCCCTATTGTGCCCACCACTTTTTTTGGCCTGGTAGTTCAGTTGGTTAGAACGCCGCCCTGTCACGGCGGAGGTCGTGGGTTCGAGTCCCATCCAGGTCGCCATTTTTTTATATACGGCCAGATAGCTCAGTTGGTAGAGCAGGGGACTGAAAATCCCCGTGTCGGCGGTTCGATCCCGTCTCTGGCCACCAATGCGGGAATAGCTCAGTTGATAGAGCGTCGCGTTGCCAACGCGAAGGTCGCGGGTTTGAGCCCCGTTTCCCGCTCCACTAAGACATTAAACAATGTCTTTTTTTATGTCTAAATAAAATAGTGGATGTGGAAGTATATAGCAAGTAGTAACCACCATACATAAATGTGTATGGTGGTTTTGTTATATAAATAAAGTTAAAAATATTGATAAAAAAGAGAATATGTAATAGTATAGATATATGGTAAAAGAAAAGGGGAGAAACAAATGAAAAAAGGAATATCTTTAATAGTATTAGTAATAACTATAATAGTAATGATAATATTAGCAGCAAGTGTAGTTATAACACTTAGCAATACAGGAATAATAGATAGAGCAAGTCAAGCAGTAGATTTATCTAACGAAAGACAAGTGCAAGATTTAGCTTCGATGATTTGGGCAGAGGTATATCTAGATGAATCAAGAACGGATTCGATTGAAAAAGTAGTTAAAGATAAATTAGCAGATCAAGGTATAACTGATGAAAATTGGGATATAGTAGTATCTGGGACAGGAGTATCTGTTACTACTAAGAAAGAATCTGAGTGGCCAATTACTTGGAACATGGCGGAAATTACAAATAATATTTCAATAGATATTGGAGGCGGAATGCTATACAAAGTATCTGATGTAATGCCAACTGAAGGCCAGATGGCAGGGGCTGTAATATCTATGTCATCGGTTAGTATTATTTGCGCACCGTATTTTAATGAAGAGAACATAAATGTTTATGCGGCTCTTGATGAAACATCTACATACCAATTAATACTGTTTGTTGTCGAAAAAGCTGGAGCTGTATGTCAACAATTTGGAGGAATCGTTTTCGAGGAATCGGGAATTTATGTGGCAGATGCGGGTGGAAATTTAGAAGGCCAAGATGTTAATTTATCATTAAATATCCAAAGTGGAATCTATGAAGAAACAATAACAGATTCATGGAGTGAAATCAAAACATATGTTGATAATGGGACTTATAAATCACATTATAAGTTGGGAGATACGAAAGGAATTAAATGTTTAGATGGTCGAACCATTTTAGTGGAAATTGTAGCATTTGATGCAGATGCTAAAGCCGATGGGACAAAGGCGTCAATTACATGGATGACAAAAAATATAGTAAACACTGGTTCGATGAATTCAACAGATACAGTTGTAGGTGGTTGGAAAGATAGTGAAATGCGTAATTGGCTACAGAATGATTTTTATGCTATTTTACCAAGTGAGGTAACAAGTTCTATTGTGTTAGTAGATAAGACATATTATGATTTTGATACTCGCTCTACATTATCTTGTTTGGATTCTCTATGGCTTCCATCTCGTCACGAAGTGTTTAGTGAAGAAACTGATACAGGTGCTTATCGTGAAGCTTCGGGAGTAGATTATAGTAGCTATTTTACAAGTAATAAAATAAGAATGAAAAAGTATAATGGATTACCACTACCTTGGTGGTTGCGTTCTAGTACAGGATTTTCGAATAGTGGAAAAGGGTTTAGTTTTGTTGAGGAAAGTGGCAAAATGTGTGGTTCAACTTCAGCTACAAGGGCGAACGATGTTTTGGGAATTGTTTTTGGATTTTGTATGTAATTAAAAAAAATAACGGTATGAGCTTGTCATACCGTTATTTTTAGTTTTGTATTTAATTATCTAATTAAAATCTATAAATCACATTTCTAAGTAGCATTAGTATGTAAATTACTACACCAATTGCAACTAGCACTGACATGCCTTTAAGCTTGAATTTAGGCACTTTAAACTTGAATATGAAAAAGAATGCTATTACAAGGAAAAGTACGCTAAAAAGTATGCTAGAGGCTATTTCAATACGAGATATTATTGGAAATAGTAATGGAAGAATTAAAGCTACAGATGTAACTGGTAATCCTTCATAACTTTTTCTAACTTCTGTTGTTTGTTCTTGACGTTCATCTTCCATAACATTAAAGTACGCCAGTCTAATTAAAGCTGCTAGTGAGAAGATTGCGTAAGCAATTAATGCATACCATTCTTTTACACCAGTTGTATATACTATTACTACTGGTAGTATTCCGTAGCATACAAAGTCTGCTAGAGAATCTAGTTGTATTCCAAATTTCTTTTCTTTATCTGTTCTATCTTTTTTAGTTCTTGCAACTAGTCCATCAAACATATCGCAAAAACCTGCAAACATTAATGTACCTAGTGCAAATATTGGATGCCCTTCTATTGATGCAAATATTCCAAGTAGGCCAGAAATTAGGCCCATATATGTTAAAATTACAGTGTAATTATAATACCCTATCACTTAAGTTATCCTCCGTGTTTTGTAACAGTACCATTGTACACTTTAAGAAGGGATATGTCAAGAAATATAATAAGTGAGAATATGTGATACGATTAAAGTTAACATAACTATTGACAAATGGTGGAAAATAAGTTATAATAGTAAATGTAGACGCGAGTTTACAAAATTTATAATTAAATACGGAGGATGTGTAGATGTACATAATTGTCACTACCAACAAAGCACTGGCCGAGGAGGCAAAAAAAAGAGGAGCGAACGTTTATGAAGACGCTCAGTTGGCAACGCCGACAACAAAATTCGAAGCCGTAGCATACGGCGAAGGAGAGATGAAGGTTATCAACCTCATGAATTCGCTTGCAATCAAACCCAATCTTAAGGGTTACGATTACATCAAGCATATCATGACCAAGTGTGCGGTTGATTCCAAATACCACCACAAGAGCATGACCAAGATCATCTATCCTGAGTGCGCGAAAGAATTCGAAACAACTCCTTCCAGAGTTGAACGTGCTATTCGCCATGCACTCGAAAGAAGTTTCCAGGATGTCCCGGAAAGATATTTCCAGATTTTCAGAAGAGACCTGGATGAGCAGCCTACGAACAGCGAATTCATCAGCATGATGAGTCAGCATATTCACCAACCGGTTGCAGCTGTATAACAGCAAAAGCAAAAACCAAAATAAACTACGCAAACGAAAGGCACCCAGTCTTGGGTGCCTTTTAATGTACAAATTACAAGAAGATGAAATACTGGAGGAGAAATGTACATTCTTTTAATCAACAACGGTAGAATTAAAGACTACATCGGTAAACTTGGAACTACAGCCTTTATGATTCCTAATAGCATCAATGCTACAAGATATAACAATGAAGGCTTGGTAACTACTGTAAATCGTGGTATAGCAATAATTGCTTTGATAGACGGAGCAAAGGTTTATGAAACTGTGACCATGCAAGGATTATTTCCTGAATACAAAAGCAAAGAAGTACTTACGGATAAAATCATAGACGGGTTCTTCGAAGCGGTAGGAATTCGCAAAAATGCAAAAGGATATGACCTTTTGAAGTACATGCTTAAAAAGTATGTACAAGATGATACATATTGCATGAATCAGGTATGTGATGTGGTTTATCCTGAGTGTGCTAAAGAGTTTGGTATAAGCCCTGCAACCGTTGCAAAAAATGCAAAAGATCTCATCAAATACAGCTATGAGAGAAATGCACTTAAGTATGAAGTACTGTTTGCTCATACTGGTATTGCACCTCTTAAGGAAACGCCAAGGCCCAGCGAGTTTTTACCTGTTATAGGTGGAAAGATTCGAGATCTTATATATTAAACGCAAGTTAAATTAAAAACAGACAACATTTATATAATGTTGTCTGTTTTCTTTTATTTAATTAAAACATTTGAATAATAGTGTATATTATTCTGCTCTAACAGTAATTCCAAATCTATTGTTTAAAGATTTAACAATTGAATCTACTTTGCTATTAATTTGTTCAGAAGTAAGCATTCCATCATCATTAGAAAGTCTAAGTCTTAATACTATAGATTTCTTTCCTTCAGGAATTTGGTTACCTCTATATTCTTCAATGAATTCTACTTCTTTAACTTTAGCTTTAATTGTAGAGTGGATGTCTGCCCACGTTGTAGCTTCATCTACTAGTAAAGATAAGTCTTTTTCTACTAGAGGCAATACTGGTAAATGTTCAAATTCATTTGTTCTAGAAGCAAATGGAACAAGTAGTCCAAAGTCTAATTCAAATACTGCTACATTAGTACGTTTAATTTTGCTATCCATCATTGTTTGAACTGATACTAAAGATAACGTACCAACCTTTTCTTCGCCACGCATAATATCTAAGTATGCATTAACATCTGCCCATGAAGGTCTTTCGCCTTTTACAAAGTGTAGTCCTTCCATATGAGTGTATTCTGCCATATTTTCTATTATACCTTTAGCTTCATAGAATATAGCCTTAGCATCTTTACCAACTACAGAACCTGTTAAGTATTTCTTGTGTACAGGTAATGTTTCTTGCTCAGAAGAAGGATGATATTCACCTTTTTCAAATACTTGAGCCATTTCAAACATCTTGAAGTTAGTCATATATCTAAGGTTTTTAGAGATAGCTTCTAACATTCCAGGAACAAGTGAACTTCTAAGAATTGCACTTTCTGGAGAAGGTGGAGTAGCTAATCTAATAGATTTTGAAGTGTATATTTTAGCTGCATAAATGTATTTATCTTCTATCCAAGGATATGTGAATATTTCATTCATTCCACATCTATATGCTAGATATTCTCTAAGTCTTCTTTCAAGTAGTGCAGTGTTTTGATGAACAGCATGTTCGAAGTTTACTGGAAGTGGTTTTGCTTCGAAAGATTCAAAGCTAAGTAGTCTTGCTATATCTCCCATAACGTCATCTTTAAGTGAAACATCACCAGTAGATCTCCATACAGGAACTGTTACATGGTATACGCTACCATCAAAGTCTATATCATATCCTACAGCTGTTAAAACTTTAATAATTGTTTCGCTTGGAATAACTTTACCAAGTCTAACATCTAAGAATTCTTGTTCTACATCAATTTTTTCTCTTTCTGTTTTAACAGGGTATACATCGTTATATGCTACTACTTTAGATTCAGGGAATAATTCTTTAAATAATATTAAAGCCATATCACGACCTAAATCTACACGTTCAGTGTCGATGTTCTTTTCATATCTAATAGATGAATCTGTTTTTTCATCAAATCTCTTACCAGTTTTTCTAATTGTTTTAGCTGTGAAGTTTGCAACTTCAAGTAATACTCCAGTAGTTTCAGGAAGTATTGAATCTTTCTTACCACCACGGATACCAGCTAAAGCTAATGCAGATTCTGTATCTGAGATTACTAAATCATCTTCTGTTAGGTCTATAAAGTTATCGTCTAAAAGAAGTAATTGTTCACCTTGTTTGGCATTTCTTACAACTATTTTTTCACCTTTAACATGTGTTCTATCAAAAGCGTGAGTTGGTTGACCTACTGCAAGCATAACATAGTTTGTTATATCTACTATTGCGTTAATTGGTCTCATACCAGCGTTTATTAATGCAGCTTTCATCCACATAGGAGATTCTTTTTCATATACATTTTCTATTTCAACACCAACATATCTCCCACATTTTGTAGGTTCTAATATTTCTACATTGTATTTAGGTAATGTAGTATCTATTTCTACAGCGTCTAATTCTTTTAATGGTATATCATATATGCAAGATAATTCTCTTGCCATACCATAGTGTCCCCATAGGTCAGGTCTGTTTGTTAAAGATTTGTTATCTATTTCAATAACTGTATCATTCATACAAATTGCATCAGCTATATTGTCTCCAGGTTTGCAATCTACACCTTTAAGGTCAACTATTGCATGATCGTTTTCTGGTGGGAATAGTTTGTCAAGATAAACTTCTTCAGCGCCACATATCATACCATAAGAGTATTCGCCACGCATTTTAGTTTCTTTGATTACAACTGGTTCGCCTTCACCGTGCCATACAACTTCAGCACCTGGTTTAGATACTACAACAAGTTGGCCTTCGTATAGGTTTGAACCACCACATACAATTTGAACAGGTTCAGAAGCACCAATATCTACTATACATATTCTTAATGCATCTGCATTAGGATGTGCTTTTATTTCTAAAATTTTACCTACAACAATATCATGAAACTTTTCTGCAGTATTTTCTACGCCTTCAACTTCAACTGTTCTTAAAGTTAAATCGTAAGCAATTTGTTTTGGAGATATTGTGTCTGGTAAATCTATATATTTTTTAATCCAATTTAAAGATACTTTCATTGTTTTCTCCTTTCTATTTGAATTGATTTAAGAATCTTAAATCTCCGCTGTGGAATAGTCTTACATCATCTACACCATAGCGCATCATTACTAATCTATCTAATCCAATGTTAATGTAGAAACCAGTCCATTCATTTGGATCAAGGTTTGCAGATTTAAGCACGTTTGGATGTATAACACCGCCAGGCATTACTTCAATCCAACCATTGTGGTTACATACTTTACAACCTTTACCACCACAAACTAGACATTCCATATCTATTTCATATCCTGGTTCAGTGAATGGGAAGAAACCTTCACGCATTCTAACATTAATCTTTCTACCAAACACCTTTTCTAGTATTGTTTGTATCATAACCATACCAGAAGAGAAAGATATATTCTTATCTACTATTAACGCTTCGTATTGGAAGAATGCTCTTTCGTGTCTAGCGTCAGTAGATTCATTTCTATATACTCTACCTGGATATACAAATCTTGCAGGAGCACCGTGTTTTAGTAGGTATCTTACTGAACCACCAGTTAAGTGTGGTCTTAGACATAGTCTTTCAGTACCTGATTTTTCTTCAGTTCCTTCAATCCAATATGTATCCATAGATTGACGAGCTGGATGGTCATCAGCAAAGTTAAGGTTATCAAAAGCATACTTTTCGCTTGAGATATCATCTTCACTATATACTTCAAATCCTAAAGATGTGAATGCATCGTTTAAGTCATAGCACATTTGAGTAATAGGGTGAAGTGCACCACCGCTTACCTTAGTTCCAGGTAATGTTAAATCTAGTGGTTCATCAAGAACGCTTTTTGAAGCAATTAGTGCTGCTTCCTTTTCATTAAGCTTAGTTTCAAATGTAGTTTTTATCTCACTAATTTTCATACCAACTTGTTTTCTAGCTTCAGCATCTAAACTACCCATAGATTTAGATACTTCACTTAAAGGACTTTTCTTACCAGTTAAATCACGACGAACATCTTGTAATTCTTCAACTGTTTTTGAGTTTTCAATTTGTTCTAAACCTGAACTAAGAATATTATCCATGTTTTGTAATATATCCATTATTTATTTCCTCCTTAATTAATACATAATAAAAAAGTCATCTCATCCTGATTAGGACGAAATGACTTTGCTTCCGTGGTACCACCTAAATTCGTTACATTGTAACGCACTTAACAAGCTATAACGGGCCTTAGCCGACTCAATCTACTGGTATTTCAAAAGAGCACCTCGAAAGTGAAATTTCGGTTTAAGTATATTAGCAGGCTTACAGCCGGTGACCTGCATTCTCTAAAATATATTCTCTTAAACTTACTTTGCTTTGTCTTAGGTTTTATATATTCAAAACTGTATTAATTATATCACAAAAACAAGGGATGTCAAATAAATGTTGTAAAATAGCTGTTTTTATGCTAAAATACTTACATAAAAACAAAAAATCTTATCTTAATTAAGAAGGGGAGAAAATGAAAAAAGTAACTAAAGTAGAACTCATGATGTTTATTTTCTTGATGCTTGGTTGTGCATTTGGCCTTGCAATGTGGATAGCAGAGACTCTGGTAGGCCATGAAGTATTGTGGCTTAGGGCACCTGCAACGCTGTTCATGTTTATTCCTACAGTGCCCATTCTTGGATACTACTGTTCGGATATTATTGTAAGACTTCAAGCAGAGCGCAAAGCAAAAAAGAATAAGCAGGAAGAAGAAACAAAATAACAAAAAACCAGTCTTGATAGTTTCAAGACTGGTTTTTGTTAGATAATGTGAACAATATAACAACTGTTAAGGGTGTAGATTTTATAACCCTTATTGTTAATTTGTTCTACGCTTCTAACACGAGAAGTGAGTACTGTGGTACGTGAGTATTTATTTCCATCGGGTAATTGCTCATAGCATAAAAACCGTTCGCCTACCTTAGGTGGTTTGGTTGCAATTACAAGTCCGACTTTAACATCATCAAACCAAACGGAGTTAAAATAGCCGTCCACTCCTTTTAAAGTATAATTGGTCTGACATTCTCCGACGTCTTTAGATACTACTTCGTAAAATTCTCCTTCTTTAAGGATAGTGGGAGAACTGCAAGTTTGGTATGTAGCAGTACCGCCGTTGTATTTAACTAATCTAGTAGCCATTTTAACCTCCTTTTAGCTAATTAGTACAATATAACCACATAGTTAATGGTTAATTAAATTTAACAACGAAGATATTATACCATAGATTTAGCAATAAGTCTACATAAATATATATTTGCCGCATAGTATGTATTAGGTGATTATATGAATTATGAATTAGCAAATAAATTAGATTTTGAAAAAGAGTTTAAGGTTAATAAAGAATATCCAGAAATAACGGTAGCGAGTTTGCCGTTTGAGGTTATAGCTAAAATTAAAAGACTATATGCAGATACTAGAAGTGAAATGACTAGTGTTATTCAGTATATTTATCAACATTTTATACTTGGTTCTGCTGAAGGTTTAGATAATGTATCTCACGCTATGGAAGAGATAGCTATAAAGGAAATGGAACATTATGAAATACTCGCTAAAATATTGGTAAGCTGCGGTGTTGATCCAAGAAGTTGTGTATACATAGATAACAATATAGATATTTGTGATTATTGGAAAGCAAGCTATGTAAATTATACAAGAGATTTTATAGGTATGTTTGAGAAAGACATTATGCTTGAACAAGCGGGAATAAATAGTTATTTAGAACTTATACAAATGACAGATAACGAAAACTTAAAAGAAATTGTAGAAAGAATAATAGAGGATGAAAGAAGCCATATTGCATACTTTAAGGCAGTATTAGAACTAGTTAAAAAATAATGTAAATCAATATTGAAAAATGTCAAAAACTTTGATATAATAACTCCGTCGTAGTATGGAGGGAGTATTAAATGGAGAATGATAAGAAGTTCACTTCTGAAATGTTTGGATATGCTAAGAAAGAAGTAGAGGAATATATAAAAGAACTAAAGTCAGATTACGAAGGTAGATTGCAAGTAGAGAAGGCAGAAGTAAATAGACTATCTAATGAAATAACTATCATAAGAAAGAAACTTGAAAGATATGATAGTGAGTATCTACAAAAACAAGAAAAAGTTGCTAATGCTTTAATAACTGCTGAAGATCAATCTAAAGCAATAGTTGAAAGTGCAAGACAAGAAGCTATTAGCGAAAAAAATAGAATTGAAGCTTTAATTGAAGCTGAAAAAGAAAAATTATTAGATATTAAAAAAGAAGTAATCGGATTAAAAGAAAGAACAATAAGTGTTCTAGAAAAATATAATACAGCAATGTCAGATCTTTTAGAATAATTTAATCATAAAATAAAACTAACCGTAATAACATAGAGTAAGGTGATGGTCTATGAAAAATACGGTTAGTTTTTTTAATGCCGTTTTGTATAAAGTAAAGAATGCAAAAGAAAAGTTATTAGTAATGTTGAAAAGAGGAACTGGTTTAACATTTGGTGCTAGTATATTTGTAATTTTAGGTGTTACAATTTTAAGAACACCTAAAATATTTGATGGGCTTTTTGTGTTTGCTACAAATGTAAGAGAAAAAACGGAGAAAAACTTAGATATAACAGCGTTTCTTAAGGCATATCCTGTGCTTAATGTGGACAATTATATAGTAGCAAAAGCAGAAACCACTCCCGTTGTGGAAAAAGAAAAAGAGACTCCGAAAGACGTTGTACAATCACTAGATACAAGCTTTTTTGATGCATCTATCGTAGATGTTAATACTGAGAATGTTGTTCTTAAAGAAACAGAAATGACTAAGAAAAGTACAAAAACATATACAAGAATAGATATAGATGGGGTTACCATATTAGATTATTCTACAAAGAAAATAGATTATGAAGAATTAATGAATATGGAAGTTAAATTAAAGAAGGCAGAGGATAAAATACTAATGTATTCTACACATACATCAGAAAGTTATACTAATAGTGAGTTGTATAAATTTAAATATTCTAGCAATTTTAGAAGTAAGGATGCTAAATATAATATGTTATCTGTTATGCATATATTAAACGAAACATTAAAGGAAAAAGGTATAACAACTGTTATGGATAAAACTTCTCATGATTATACCTCATACAACAGTGCATATAAAAATTCTATGAATACATTAAATAAAAATCTAAAAGAACATTCTCACTTTGGTCTTGTTATAGATGTACATAGAGATGCTTCTTCAGATTTAACATTTGGACCTAAAGTTAAAATTAACGGGAAAGATACAGCAAAGCTTATGATAGTAATAGGAGTAGGATATCAAAGCTTGGAAAATAAATATTGGAAAGAGAATTTGGCGGCGGCGCTTAAAATAGCAAAGATAGGAGAGGCTATGTATCCGGGGTTGTTTAGACATATTTTAGTAAGAGATTCTAGATATAATCAACATATAGAAGATGGCAGTATATTAATAGAAGTGGGAGCAACAGGAAATACATTAGAAGAGGCATATTACGGAGTTAGATGCTTAGGAAATATTATAGACAGAATGTACGAATAATGCCGGAATTTGGCCTAATTTGTTTTTTTATCTTCATTTACTTGCAATTGGACTTAATAAATTATATAATATGGTTAGGCAAAATGTAATTTGACAGAAATTGTATAAACAATGTCAAAATTAATATAGATAAAAGTTATATAGATTAGATATTGTACTTTGAAAATTTAATATGGAGGTAACAAAATGACAGGTATAATTATAGCAATTGTCGCTACACTTGTTGTTTCAATACCTACATCTGTTTTAGTAACAAGTTCGCAAAAGAAAAAACAAGATGTTCGTGACTTAGAAAGTGCGGAAAACAGATCAAAGAAAATGATCGAAGATGCTAAACAAGAAGCTGAAAGAATCAAAAAAGACGCAATGATTGAGGCTAAAGATGAGGTAATTAAGCAAAAAGAAGAAGCAGACAGAGAGATTAAACAAAAGAAAGCCGAAATAGAAAAAGCAGAACAAAGAGTAAATCAAAGACAAGACTTAGTAGATAAAAGATTTGATTTAATCGAGGAAAAAGAAATAAGCTTTTCTATGAAGCAACAAGCATTAGAGAAAAAAGAAAAAGAATTAGAAAACTCATTCAAAAAAGAAGAAGAGGAACTAGTTAGAATCTCTAGACTTTCAGTTGAAGAAGCTAAACGTGAGTTAATGGCTAGACTGGAAGATGACATGAAAACAGAAATGGCAAACTACATAGTAGACGCTCAAGCTAAAGCTAAATTTGAAGTAGACAAAAAAGCTAAACAAATGTTAGTTGGAGCAATTCAAAGATGCGCTGCTGACCATACTTCTGAAGCAACTATATCAGTTGTAAATCTACCAAGTGATGATATGAAAGGTAGAATAATAGGAAGAGAAGGTAGAAACATTAAATCTATTGAAACATTAACAGGAATAGATATCATAATAGATGATACTCCAGATGTAATAGTATTATCTAGCTTTGATCCAATCCGTAGAGAAGTAGCTCGTTTGGCAATTGAAAGATTAATTGCAGACGGAAGAATACATCCAGGTAAGATTGAAGAAACAATAGAAAAAGCTAAAGTAGAAGTAGCTAATACAGTTAAAGAAGAAGGTGAAAGAGCTCTTTATGAAACAGGAGTTATTAATCTTCATCCAGACTTAATTCAATTATTAGGTAAATTAAGATATAGAACAAGTTATGGACAAAATGTTCTTAACCACTCTATAGAAGTAGCACATATAGCTGGTCTTCTAGCATCAGAATTAGGACTAGATGTAGCTTTAGCAAAACGTGCAGGACTTCTTCATGATATTGGTAAATCAGTAGACCATGAAGCAGAAGGAACACACGTAGAATTAGGTGTAGAAATACTTAAGAGATACAAAGAATCTGACGCAGTTATTAATGCAGTTCATGCTCACCACGGTGACACAGAACCAACTACAATGGAAGCTGTATTAATTCAAGCAGCAGATGCAGTATCTGCATCAAGACCTGGTGCAAGACGTGAAACTGTAGATACATATATCAAGAGATTACAAAAACTTGAAGAAATTTGTGATGGATATAAAGGTGTAGATAAATCTTATGCTATCCAAGCAGGTAGAGAAGTAAGAATAATTGTTAAACCAGAACAAGTTGATGATTCAGCTGCAACAATAATGGCAAGAAATATTGCTAAACAAATTGAAGCAGAAATGAATTACCCAGGACAAATCAAAGTAAATGTAATTCGTGAAACAAGAGCAGTTGAACTTGCAAAATAATTAGAGTAAATAATAACACGCCAACAACGAAAGTTGAAGGCGTTTTTTGTTGTAAATTTACATAAAAAGTGGTATAATGTGTACGTTAATATAAATTTCTTATCCGAGTAATTACGAAGGAGGTTTAGGCATGTTTAGGAAGAAGGCATTTATATATAACTGGTGGGTTGCAACAAAAAGCGAAAGACGGTGGTTTGTAGATGTTTTTAGCAAAGAACCTTTAACAAGCGATTGCATTATAGTTGGACAAATAAATTCTCATCTTTATGATATTGAAACCAGCAGACATCCTGTGGTTAAAGTAACTAAAAGAGGAGTAATAACGTCCAGCGGAAGATTTTATCCTTTTTATACAGCTCATCCGTTATACATGATGTATCTTAACGAAATTCACAGTAACGAAAGAGGTGCCATAGCATTTAACTGGCGCCAGGACAAATCATCTGAGAAGTGTATACAAGCGGATGTAGTATTTCCTAATGGAGAGTGTAAGGAGAATATTATATTTGACTTTACACCGCTTACAGATGAGTACAAGAACTTTTTGGGATTTTCTGAAACGCTTCAAATGAGAGTTGTGCTTCATACTTTTGATACAAGACCATTTAGACCAGAATATAAAGGTTGGGTATCTCCAAATGAAGTAAAAGATTCTGCATATGAGCTTTCGGAAAAAAGAAAAAATCTTGTAAAAGACATGGCAAAACTTTATAAGAGACTAAAATGAATAAAAGGTATAACTTAAATTAATGTTTAAGTTATACCTTTTATTTATATTATTGTAATTTACATGTTGTTTGTAATATAATTATGAAG